>JAOADT010000030.1 GCA_026417175.1 Deltaproteobacteria bacterium
GCTTGTGGACAAAGTAATAAACATAGACGTAAAGGGCTATACAATCACTGTGAGGAGGAAGCTTGAAGGACGAAAAGAGGTAGTGCAGGCGAGTTTGCCAGCGCTTTTAACGGTTGTGAGAGAGATAAATCAGCCACGCTATCCCACAGTGCCTCGGATTCTGGAAGCAGAAGAGGCAGAAATCCCTATATGGAACAATAGTGTTTTGAATTTACCCGAAGACAGAATAGGACTCAAAGGTTCACCTACCAATGTAAAACAGATATTCGCTCCTGAAAGGGAAAAGGGTGAGATTTTAGGTGACGGAGAGAACGATCCAGAGGGAGCGGTTGATCTCCTAATTAGGAAGCTTATTGAGAAAGACTTACTTCCTTTCTAATCCAAATTTTTGAAAGGAGCTTTTAGATTATGACGAATTCAGGAGAGGAAAAAAGAAAAAGGGTAAAAAGACCTAGAGGGAAGGTTAGACTCATTGAAGGCAAATGTATAGCATGTGGTGGAAGATGCCAGGCTGAGTGTCCAGTAGACGCTATTACTTTAAATGACAAGGGCGAGCCCATAATTTCCCTTGAAAAATGCATAGGATGTCGTAAATGTGTGAAGGTTTGCCCGGTAAGCGCAATCGAACATTACTATACAGACGAAGAACTCAGGATAATAGAGGAATTGAAAAAACAGGGCCTTTGGAAAGAGGAACAAATTGAAGAAAAAGAAGAAAGAAAAACCGAAGGGTTAGACGAGTATCGTGGGGTCTGGGTGTTTGTTGAACAGCAGGATGGTTGTGCAGCAACTGTAAGTTGGGAACTTTTAGGTGTTGGAGCAAAATTGGCGACTGATCTAGGTGTGGAGTTAAGCGCATTTATTCTGGGAGATAGTATAGAGCATCTTGCTTATGAGGCTTTTGCTTACGGAGCACAGAAGGTTTATCTGATTGAGGACCCTATTTTAAAAGATTACAGGACTGAGCCATATCTTAAAGGAACAGTAGATCTCATAAGGAAGTACAAACCTGAAATAGTACTTATGGGAGCTACAGGTTTGGGTCGTGATCTTGCGGGTGCCGTGGCTACGGAATTGGAGACGGGACTAACGGCCGACTGTACAGGACTCACTATTGATAAAGAAAGGGGACTTCTTGAGCAGACCCGTCCGGCCTTTGGCGGCAATATAATGGCCACAATTTTAACCCAGAATCACAGACCCCAGATGGCATCTGTAAGACCCCATGTAATGCCAATGCCACCCCGGAATCCAGACGCAAAAGGAGAAATTATAAGAGAAAAATTGAATATGAGAGAAGAGGATATTAGAGTAAAAGTAATAGAGATTATAAGAGAAGAGCAGGCGGAGAAGATAGATATCGCGGGAGCGGAGGTGCTTGTTTCAGGTGGTAGAGGAATGCAGGCTGCTGAAAACTTCAAGATTCTTGAAGAGTTAGCCGGGATACTGGGCGGTACCGTTTCAGCATCAAGGGCAGCAGTAGACGCTGGATGGATGCCATATGAGCGGCAGGTAGGTCAGACGGGTAAAACTGTACGACCGAAAATTTATATAGCTTGTGGAATATCTGGAGCTATCCAGCATTTGGTGGGTATGCAGGATTCTGACGTGATTATAGCAATAAATAGGGACAGAGACGCACCCATTTTTGAAGTGGCACATTACGGAATTGTGGGCGATCTGTTTCAAATAGTACCGATTCTCACGAGAAAACTTAGGGAAATTGCGGCAAAAAAATGTGCCGCCTAGTTAGTCACAGGACCAAAATGAGGAGAGAAAATAAAGAAAGAGGAGTCACATTATGTCACACATAGAGACAGTAGCTTTTTCAATTATCCTAACTATAGCAATTTTTTCATTCCTTTTATCTGTAGTGAGACTTATTAGATTAATAAAATTGGGTCAAAAAGAAGAAAGACTAACTAAAACAATTGCCAAAAGGCTCATAAACACGATTGGATACGCTTTTGGTCAGAAGTGCGCATGGACGGAACCTTTTGGTATTAATCACTTCTTCTTGTTCTGGAGCTTCATGTTTCTACTACTGGCCAATGGAGAGTTTGTAATAAATGGTTTGTTTCCAGATGTTTCTCTCCGCATTCTAGGTCCATCTGTCTATACCTTTCTAACAGGTGTTTTTGATATTGTTAGTGTGATCGTACTGGTCTGTGTAGGAATCGCTGTTTTTAGAAGGCTTGTCATTAAACCTGAGTATATCGATTATAAAAGTAAAGATGCATTTGTAATTTTAGGAATGGTTGCGGGACTTATGGTTGCCTTTTTTGGCACACATGGCGCAGAGATAGCTATTGGCAAGATGGCTCATCCTTATTTCATGCCCATAACGGAAAATATTGTAGCACCAATTCTTTCTGATATTTTCCCCAATTCTCTACATATAGCTGAAAGAATATTTTGGTGGATTCATGCCATCATCTTTCTTGTTTTTTTGAATTATTTACCATACAGCAAGCACCTTCACATTTTATCTTCTATACCGAACATTTTTTGTAGATCATTTGAACTTGTAAGCACGGTTCCACGTGAAGAATTCAAATTAGGAAAGTCGTTCGGGGTATCTACTGTAGATCAGTTCACATGGAAAGATCTCCTGGATTTTACTTCCTGTACGGAGTGTGGTCGATGTACAGCTAATTGCCCCGCCTATTTAACCAAAAAACCTCTTAACCCTAGAGTGGTTATCCATAACGGAAAAGTAAATTTGTTTGAGAATGGTGAAAAGATAATGCATGGAAACAGAACCAATGGACTTTTACCTCTTATTGGCCCAGATGAGCACACTCCTGGAACTATTGGCGTCGAGTCATTATGGGCATGTACAACATGCGGTGCTTGTATGGGTAACTGTCCAGTATTTATTGAACATGTGCCGAAAATCATAAAGATGAGACGTCATCTTGTTCAAAATTTAGCGGATTTTCCACACGAATTGATTCCTCTGTTTGAAGCGATGGAACAGAGGTTCAATCCGTGGGGTATGGCTCCCTCAGAAAGAGTGAAATGGGCAAAGGGCCTGGAAATACCAGTAATAACAGAAGGGGTGGAAGTAGAACATATCCTATTTGTGGGCTGCGCTGGAGCTTTTGACAGTAGAAGTAAAAAAGTAGCGGTGTCTGTTGCTAACACACTTAAAGCTGCAGGAATAAACTTTGGTATTCTCGGTATAGAAGAGAAGTGTTGCGGTGACTCTGCAAGAAGGTTAGGAAACGAATATCTTTTTGAAAAGCTAGCTATCCAAAACATTGAAACGTTTAAGAAATTCAAAACAAAAAAAATCATTTGCTATTGTCCCCATTGCTATTCAACAATAAAAAATGATTATAGGCAGTATGGATTGGAAGCAGAGGTAGTTCATTACACGGAAATTCTTTGGGAAATAGTGAACAAAGGGATGATAAAACTCCTGAAGAACGATGGACTGGGTGAGGTAGTGTTTCATGATTCGTGTTATTTAGGTAGATACAATGGAATATATGAGCCTCCAAGAAGTGTGTTGTATAATGTGTTGGGAAGGAAAATTACTGAAATGGACAGAAATTACGGAAAGAGTTTCTGTTGTGGAGCTGGTGGGGGTAGAATGTGGATGGAGGAGAATCCCGAAAGCAGGGTTAATATAGCTAGAACTCGGGAGGCACTAAAAAAGAACCCAGATGTAATCGCGGTTTCATGCCCATACTGTTTAACTATGTTTGAAGACGGGATAAAGGATCTTAAAGCTTCAGAAAAAGTGAGAGTGCTTGACATTGCTGAAATTGTGTGGGAAAGTTTGAAGCAGTCATAGGATTTACCTTATACAACTTAATATTTCAAGCAAAATTATGGTTGCTTTTTTGTCTATCCTCTGTGGTAGACTAATAATATTGATATGCCGAGTTTTGGACTTATAGGTATACAGTGGGGAGATGAAGGAAAAGGAAAGATAGTAGATCTCCTTTCTGAAAAGGCGGACGTAATAGTCAGGTTTCAGGGCGGCGCAAATGCAGGGCATACCATAGTTGTAAATGGCAGGCGAATAGTTCTTCATCTCATCCCCTCTGGTATTCTCCACGAAGGAAAATACTGTGTTATTGGAAATGGAGTGGTTCTTGATCCTGAAGTATTTGAACACGAGATAACTCAGCTCAAAAGTGAAGGCTATTTAAAAGACGACAGTAAGTTATTAGTAAGCGCTACGGCCCACATTATAATGCCGTACCACAAAAAACTGGACATGCTTAGGGAGAGTAAAGGTAAGGGTAAGATAGGGACGACAGGACGAGGCATAGGACCGGCTTACGAAGATAAAATGGGAAGAATTGGTATAAGAGTAGTGGATCTTTTAAATAGAAAAGTATTTGAGGAAAAAGTCAGACAGAACCTCGAGATAAAGAACTTTATAATCAGAGGCTACTATGGTGAAGAAGGATTCAAAGCAGAGGATATAATTGAATATTATGATAGATTCAGAAATGTACTAGAAAAATACGTGAGCGATACTGTGGAATTTCTTCAAAAATGTGTAGCTCAAGGAAAATGTATCCTCTTTGAGGGTGCTCAGGGTACTCATTTGGATATTGATCATGGAACTTATCCTTTTGTTACCTCCTCTAACACTGTTGCCGGTAACATCATGTCTGGTACTGGAATCCCACCTTTTGCGGTTCAAGGGATAATAGGTGTGTGCAAGGCTTATACGACAAGAGTAGGAGAAGGCCCCTTTCCGACTGAGCTTAAAGACGAGATAGGAGAGATAATAAGAGAGAGAGGAAAGGAATATGGAGCCACAACTGGGAGACCAAGAAGATGTGGTTGGTTTGATGCAGTTTCAGCGAAAAGAGCGATTGCAATAAACGGTATCAAGCAGATATGTTTGACTAAGCTTGATGTTTTAGATGAATTTGAAAAAATCAAGATATGCACTGGGTATCGTGTTGGCGACAAAGAATACTCTTCTCCTCCGCTTGATACAGAGCTTTACTGGAAATGTGTTCCAGTTTATGAGGAAGTAAAGGGTTGGAAGACTAAAACAACTGGTATAACCGATTTCAGAAAACTGCCGGGGGCGGCTAAGGATTATATAAAAAGACTTGAGACCATCCTGGGCGTGAGAGTCAGCATTATTTCTACTGGCCCAGATAGAGCTGAAACCATAGTAAGAGACAGTTTTTTCAAAAAATAGAGGTGTTTCCCTCAGAATAAAGCCTTAGTGTTTAACGAGTCTAAAGAGACAGAAATAAGAAGGGGGACTAATTATGAAAATAAATAGAAGGACATTTTTCAAAATTATTACTGCTTTTAGCTTTCTTGCTTCTGTGCCTAAGTATGTTAACAGCTTTCAGAGTAAATATGCGACGCTAGTCTATATTCCAAATTGTGACGGATGCGAGAATGAACCTTTACCAAGATGTGTAAAAGCTTGTAGAGATTTAAACAGATATCGTTTCCCAGAGCCAAAAAAGCCAATTCAACCCTATTGGCCAAGACCTAACTATGAGGACTGGTCAAATGAGAGAGACAGAATTGATACTCTCACTCCGTATAACTGGTTGTTCGTTCAAAAAATTCAAATTGAAAATAATACAATAAATATACCTAGACGATGCATGCATTGTGATTATCCTCCATGTGTCAAGGGGTGTCCTTTTGGAGCTTTATCGAAGGAGCCTGAAGGTAATACGGTTATAGATGACAAAATATGTTTTGGTGGAGCGAAATGTAGGGATATTTGTCCCTGGCATATTCCACAGAGGCAAGCGGGAGTTGGATTTTATTTGAAACTCCTACCTAAATTTGCTGGAGGAGGAGTGATGTACAAATGCGATCTGTGTAACGACAGAATCAAGAAAGGTGTGGAACCTGCATGTGTTATTGCGTGTCGTGACAGATTGAAGGACAAATCTGTATATAAGTTTGGAAGAAGAGAAGATATTTACGCAGAGGCAAAAAGAAGGACTGAAAACGAAGGTGTCTACATTTATGGAATGGATCAGAACGGAGGAACTGGAACGATATACCTTTCCACAGTACCTTTTGAGAAAATAGAAGCTAAACTTAAAGATATAAAAGCGAGATTTCAGATGCCTGTAAAGGTAAGGAACCGTTATTCGGATATTACAAAACCATTGGGAATTGCATTAGTTACCGCTACACTTTTTGGGGCAGTTACTGGAACATTGGCAGCAATTTTAACAAAGAAAGGGGCAGAAAGGGGGTTATGAGATGGGAATGATAAAACGTTACGGAATGATTGTGATATTGGAACACTGGCTTGTGGCAATTTCTGGAATTGGACTCATTTTTACCGGTCTTGGGTGCCTTCCTCTTTTTAAAAGATATTACATATCCGAGATCTATGGACTAAAATGGACAGAAGACTTTCATATTGTTACACAACTTCACTACATATTTGCGGTTTTCTTTATGTATACTGTTCTTTTTCACGTATTTTTCCATCTTATAAGAAGAGAATTCGGTTTACTCCCAAAAAAAGGGGACCTAGGCAGGGCAGTTAAAATGATTTTTGCATCCTTCGGTATTGGAAAGGAACCAAAGGCCGACAAGTGGCTTCCTGAACAGAGGTGGGCATACGTATTATTTGGGATTGTAATTTTTTTCGTGTCAAGTACCGGAATGCTTAAGGTATTGAAAAATTTAGAATGGGTTCTTTTTCATCCAGAGACTGAGTCCTTTCTCAATCTGTTACACACGATTTCGGGTGGAATTTTTATTTTATTCTTCGTTGTGCATGTTCTTTTTGTCTTGGTTGTTAAGGCCAACTGGCCGTTACTTAAAGCGATCTTTACAGGAAAAGTGAAAGAAGAGTATGCAAAAAGAAGGCATCCTATTTGGTACGAAAGAGAAAAAAGTTAGAACTTAAGGTTAAGTAATCATTAAAGGAAACTGTTTTATGATTGACAAGTAGAGGTTTCGCAAGTATTTATTTAGAAAACACGGAGGTGGACCATGAAAAAACCTTTGCTTATTTTGGGTTACTTCATATTTATTTTTTTTCTTGTTTCAACCTCCAAACTTTTTGCTGAAAAAACTATAAAGATCGGTATTGTGGACACTTACACAGGACCACCTACGACTTTTACGTTCGACGTAAGGGATGCCTTTGAGCTCGCGGTGAAGGAGATAAACGCCAAAGGAGGTATTTTGGGAAGAAAGATCGAATATACTACAAGGGATGAAAAATTTAAGCCAGATGTTGGACTCGCTATGGCTAAAGAGCTTCTATTGAAAGAAAAGGTAGACATCCTTATGGGAACTATAAACAGTGCTACCGCTCTTGCAGTTTCGGATCTGGCAAGGAAAGAGAAGGTGCCATTTTTTGTGACATTTGCGAAAAGTGATAAAATCACAGGTGAAAAAGGACACAGATACGTTTTCGGGATGAATGAAAATACTGAGATGGCAGGAAGGGCAGCGGCATTGGCCCTTTCTAAGATGCCCTACACGAAATACTGGATTGCAGGAGATGATTACGAATATGGACACGCAATTGCAGAAGGGGTTTGGAGACACCTCACAAAGCTTAATCCCAAGGTTACAAAAGTTGGAGAGACTTGGTGGAAAGTGGGAGAGGCTGATTTTACTCCGTATATAACCCAAATTTTGGCTGCAAAACCGGATTTTATAATAGTAGCTACAGGTGGGGCTGGAATGGTTAATTTCCAACGGGCTGCAAAGGCCACAGGTCTTTCGGAAAAAATCCCTTTTTACCAACACACTGCTATAGAACATTCTGTGCTTATGCCACAAGGCTTGAATGCCCCTGAGGGTGTATGGGGTACATGCAATTACTTTTTTTATTATCCAGACACGAATGAAAATAGGACCTTTGTAGAGGAATTCAGAAAGGCTTACAACAGGTACCCTAAAGTAGGTGCACTTTATGGATATGTGACTGCAAAATTTATTGCGGAGGGCTTTAAGAAAGCCAAAACATTTGATAAAGAAAAGTTCATTGATGCCATCGAGGGTATGGTAATCGATAGTCCTGTAGGAAAATTGGAGCTAAGAAAATGTGATCATCAATTAGCTTTGCCTATGTATTTTGGAAGAACAAAGAAAGTGGGTGGATGGGAATTTCTAATAGCTTCCGACATCCAAACCATACCAAGTAAAGATTACATGCCATCATGTGAGGAGATCTTAAGGCTGAGGAAGTAAGGAACTTGGACATCTATACAATCTTATCTCAGGTTCTTGTCGGGTTAAGTAGAACGGTCATTCTTTTTATAGTCTCGTCCGGACTGAGTCTTATACTCGGGGTTTTAAGGATCCCAAACGTAGCTCATGGTTCCCTTTACATGTTAGGGGCATATACGGCATATACTATATCTAAATTTTTTGGAGGTCAGGACTTAGGATTCTGGGTTGCTCTTATTGGCGCCCCACTTTTTGTTGCCTTAGTGAGCTTTATTGCTGAAAGGTGTGTATTTCAGTTTCTCTATGAGAGAGAACATCTTATGTTACTGCTCCTTACATTTGGTTTTTCCTTGATTTTTGGCGATCTGGTAAAAATGGTATGGGGAGGAGAATACAAAACTGTCCCGGTCCCAAAAGTATTTCAAGGATATATTCTTTTATTTAGGCATTTGCATCTTCCATTATACAATGCATTTCTTTTGATTATCGGTCCACTTGTAGCTTTTCTCTTGTGGCTCTTTGTGAATAAGACAAAGATGGGGAAAATATCGAGAGCTGCGGCCGTTGATAGAGAAATGGTTGGCGCGGTAGGAATAAACGTGAGCTGGGTGTTTGGTATGACTTTTGTAGCCGGTTGTTTTCTCGCCGGATTGGGTGGCATGCTCGTTGCTCCGACTATTAGCGTTACCTTAGGAATGGATCATAGTCTAATCATGGAATCTTTTCTTATAGTTATTATTGGAGGTCTTGGTAACATATGGGGTGCTCTCATAGGAGCTTTAATATTTGGCCTTACTCAATCTATCGGAATTCTCATTTGGCCTAAGTTCGGAATTATTCTTCCGTACGCTGCTGTTGTGATGGTTCTGACTTTTAAGCCCAAGGGCTTACTTAAGTCGACATGGTAAAGGTAGAGAAAAAGAAACTCATAGCCGCTGTCCTTGTGATTTTTTTACTTTTTCCCCTGATTTTACCCAGATTCTACGTGTATCTTACATCATTGATCATGATTTACGGGCTCTTAGCAACGAGTCTCAATCTTGTTCTAGGCTATGGGGGAATATTTCAATTTCACCACTGTGTGTTTTATGGAGTGGGTGCTTACGCAACAGCTCTCATTCTCACAAAAACATCTTTACATCCTATTTTTGCATTCATTGCAGGGCCTATATGCGGTTCTGTTTTGAGCCTGATTTTGGGTATCGTGTGTATTAGGCTTTCCAAACTTTACTTTGGTATGTTACAAATCTCATTGGGGTCACTCGTTTGGGCAATAGTCTATAGATGGTATTCGTTTACCGGTGGTGATGATGGTATCCATGGTATTCCGATACCTGAAATATTCGCTTCCACTAATGGAGCATTCTATTTTGCGCTGATGATTACGACAGTTTCGATGTTTGTGATTTACGGCATAGTCAATTCCCCCTTTGGTAAGACGCTTCAAGGAATAAGAGACAATCCGGTGAGATGTGAGATGATCGGTGTAAATGTGAGACTACATCAACTTTTGGCCCTTACTATATCTGGGTTTTTTGCCGGAGTAGCGGGTATGCTGTTTGTGGTTGTGGACACCACAGTGTTTCCTGAACTGCTTTTTTGGACCTTGTCTCTAGAGGTTTTAATTATGTGCCTTGTAGGTGGGTGGTTCACATTTTTTGGACCGATGCTAGGCGCCGGTATAATAATCCTTCTTAGGACGGTTGTGAGTACATACACCGTTTACTGGGCTCTTGTTCTGGGAATAATCTTAACACTTGTTATTTTTTTTCTGCCAAATGGGGTTTTAGGTTTTATAGAAGAGAAATTCGGAAGGGGATTAAAAAGAGAGAATGTTTGAAGCAAAAGGACTATCAAAGTCTTTTGATGGTTTCATGGCTGTTTCGAGAGTAGATCTAAGTGTAGAAAAAGGTGAAATGGTTGCAGTCATAGGACCAAACGGAGCTGGAAAGACAACCTTTTTTAACCTTATAACTGGAATACTTAAACCCGATTCGGGAAGAATAGTATACAAAGGCGAAGACATTACGGGTCTCAGTCCATATGAGATATTTAGAAAAGGCATATCGCGATCGTTTCAGATAGTCAATGTCTTTCAAAGATTAACAGTTTTCGAAAACGTGCAGCTTTCAGTATTGTCTAGGGAAAACAAAACATGGGATCTTATTACCAATGCATCAAAGCTTTACACAGACGAAACTGAGAAAATTCTTGAACAGGTTGGACTTTTGGAAAAGAAAAATACAGTTTCTGGTTTTTTGTCTCACGGAGAACAAAAAATCCTCGAAATAGCAATAGCCCTGGGTGGAAAGCCGGAATTTATGATACTTGATGAGCCAACAGCTGGGATGTCACCTGAGGAGACAGTCCGTTGTATGGAGCTTATAAAAAGGCTGAGAGAAGAAATGGATTTAACGATCCTTTTCTGTGAGCACGACATGGATGTTGTCTTTGGTTATGCAAATAGAATCATGGTTATGGTTAGGGGTGAAACGATTATTCAGGGAACGTGCGATGAAGTGAAATGTAATAGGCTTGTCCAAGAAGCTTATTTAGGTCTCAGTGATGAATAGTGTTAGTCTTCTTGAAGCAAAAAACATTAATACTTTCTATGGGTTAAGCCACATACTTTTCGATGTTTCTCTTAGGGTAGAGAAAGGTGAGATAGTTGGGCTTCTGGGAAGGAACGGGGCTGGTAAGAGTACAACGATGAAAAGCATAATGGGTATAAATCCTCCGAGGACTGGCGAAATATTTTATAAAGGCAAGTCAATAACTGGCAAACGTCCCTTCGTCCTTTTCAGGTTGGGAATAGGTTATGTGCCTGATGATAGACGTGTTTTTGCTGACTTAACCGTGGAGGATAATCTTGAAATTGTGTACAGGAGAAACAATGAATGGACCAAAGAAAGAGTATACGAGATATTTCCTGCACTGAAAAACATAAGGAATCGAAGGGCTGGAAATCTCTCCGGTGGTGAGCAACAAATGTTAACTATTGGAAGGGCACTTATGGGGAATCCAGAACTCCTTTTACTTGATGAACCCACCGAGGGACTTGCCCCGATAATAGTTAAAGCTTTAGAGGAACAGATTCTAAAACTAAAAGAAGCTGGCATAAGTATCCTTCTTGCCGAGCAGAATTTAAGGTCAGCTCTTAAACTGGTAGATAGAGTCTATATTATTGACAATGGAGCCATAAAATTCGAAGGTACAAAGAAAGAACTAGAAGAAAACGAGGAAATAAAGAGAAAGTATTTACTTATTTGAACCGAGTCCATAGGATAAAAACAGATGTTCTTGTAATTGGAGCAGGCCTCGCTGGTCTTACGGCCTCTCTTTATGCGGCAAGACAAGGTATAGATGTTACAGTTGTGTCAAAATCGAAAATTGGATTGGGAACATCTTCTTATATGAGCTACGGTGCCTTTGCTACTTCAGGATACGGCATGACGGTAGAGAAACATATTGAGAAGACACTTGAGGCTGGTAATTATAAAAACGATCCCACCCTTGTAAAAATACTAGCTTCTGATGCGCCTTTGGTTATAAAAGAATTAATAGAAATGGGAGTGGAGTTCGAGGTGGGAAGGTACAATGTAATAGCTAAGGGTAAGTTCCCGACAATAGGAAAGGCAATTATTACTAAAGTCTTGCAGAACGTCTCAAATCTGGGTGTAAGGCTCATGAACTATACTACAGTAACGAATCTTTTCGAACTTGATGACGATGTTTGGGGTGCATCAGGATTTTCTTTCTCAGGCGAGAGAATCCTCATAATTTCAAAAGCAGTGATTTTAGCAACTGGGGGTGCATCTGCGCTTTTTAAATACCATGACAATCCTTCAGGTAACATCGGAGATGGGTATACTCTTGCCTCTAAATGTGGGGTGAGTTTGAAAGACATGGACCTTATCCAATTTTATCCTGTGCAGTTAGTAGAAGAAGGTATCCCCAAAATAATCTGCCCACCGGTTTTAACGGATTTTGCCCGTATAGTGAACGAAGATAGTGAAGATCTTATAGAAAAATATGGATTTTATGACTTAAAACCCGTTGCAATAAGGGCAAGGGACAAGTTCTCACAAGCCATATTTAATGAAATCAAAAGAGGAAAGAATGTATATCTTGATCTAAGGGAAGTAAAGGAACATAAGCTGCCCGAAACAGAAAGGGAGATATTTTATGCGCTGAGAAAGAAATGTAAATCCCTGGAAAGACCTTTAAGAATATCTCCGTGTGCGCACTTTACATTAGGCGGTGTTCCTATCAACGAACGCTGCGAAACAGAAAAAGTAGGTCTATTTGCAGCAGGGGAGGTATCTTGGGGTGTTCATGGAACAAATAGGTTAGGAGGCAACGCACTTACTGAGGCATGCGTTTTTGGAAGGCGCGCAGGTATTTACGCTTCATCGTACTCAAAGAGTCTAAGTATTCCCAAACACAAAAAGATAGAGAATTATTTTTGGGAAAAGATTCCGGTAAAAGGGGTTAAACCAAAGGAGGCCTTGGAGATTGTAAAGGAAATTATGTGGGAAAAATTTGCACTATCTAAGGAGGAAAACGAGTTTTTTGAAGGAAAAAGACGCATAGAGGAAGTTATCGCAGGGGGTGTGAAAGAGAAAAGAAAAGAACATTTTGGGTATTGTGTTTCAATAACAAACGCTCTTCATACCGCCATTACAATTTTAGACCATGCTTTAATGCGCACTCGGTCACCAATTCCCTAAGATTTTTCATCTGATCGTCAAGGGAAAGAAGATAATACAGGTTTTCTAAAGCACGTGGAATGTGAGTCAAAAATTCATGTAGTCCCTTTTTTTTAGAAAGAAAACCGAAGGCACCAAGGGCCTGCATTAGCCTCTGAATTGAGGCTTTGGTGACGGCATATCTAGCCTTTTGTATTGAAATTGGTTGGGTCTGTTCTTTGCAATACAACTCTAAAAGTTCGTCCCGAGCCTTTTGTGGAAGTGCAACATATGGGTCGAAAAGGAGGGATCCAATATCATAGAAAGGATTTCCTAGTCTCATCCCTTGAAAATCAATAAGGTAAATGGAGTTATTCTTCACCATTATGTTTTGAGCTTGTAAATCCCTATGGATTAAACATGAAGGGATTCTCATAAGTTCCTGAGTCAGTTTCTCGAATTCCTTTTCCAGCTCCTTTAAAAGCGGAGATCTTACCTCTAGGCTAACTATGTCATTAACGAAGTTCTCTATAAAGTACTCTCTTTCCCATCTGTAAAGCCACTCGTTGAATCCTTCGGATATTTTTACTCTCGAATAAGGAAATTGTGAAGGAGGATATGCGTGAAGTTTCACTATAGAGGAAATAACCTTCTCATAAATTGGTTTGATTTTTTCCCAGTTCATTTCTCTAAAAGAGTACAAATCTTTTTCCCCGAGATCCTCAATGACAATTAGGTTTTCTTTTTCAAGATTCAGAATAATTGATGGGACAGGAATCCCGATTTCTTTCAAGAAATGAGCAATATTTGTGTAGTAAGTATTTTCGACTCGTTGAGGATCGTATATTACTAGTATGAAGGTTAGCTCATTTTCAAGTTTAAGTCGAAAAAATTCTCTTTGAGAACCCCTCCTGGGAAGGGGTTTAAGTTCAACAATATGAGTGTCGATACAAAGAAGATCCCTTAATGCTGCCAAGACTCGATTTAACGAACTTCCTAGTATCATTGAAGAAAGAAAGTCCTAGGATCGAGTTTTTTGATCTCGTTGTAGGATTCCACTGTTCCTACTTCATACCAATTTCCTTCGTCTATAACCACGCCCTTTACTTTTCCCGGTTTGCTCTTAATAAATTCGATTAAAATATCTATGAGAGAAATGGGCCGTGAAGGCTCAATGTATTTTAGACACTCGGTCTCAACCGCATAAACTCCTGTAAAATGCAATCTCTTGCCGTTTTTTTTCTTTAGTATGTTCCGGATATCTTTTACATTGCCATACTCATCTAGAAGAATATGTTTCTGGGGACTTTCACTTCTTAAGGCCATGGTAAAGTACGGTCTTTTTTCGTTATGAAACTCTATTAACCTGTCGTAAGGCATTGTGGTCAAAACATCACCGTTGTGACAAAGGATAGCTTCATCCTCTGTAAGAAGATGCTCAATATTTTTAAGTCCACCCCCCGTGTCTAATAAAATAGACTCGTAGTTAAATACAAGGGGCCTCTCCCTCCAGGTTTGATTAGGAAAAGTTGTAAAATACGCCTCGTGAGCGTGATGAGTATTTATTACAAATCTTTCAAAGCCATATTTTATAAGTCTATCCAAAATATAGCATATAAGAGGCTTACCCCAAAGGGGAATAAGCGGTTTTGGAAGGGATTCAGTAAATGGTCTTAGTCTCTTTCCAAATCCAGCTCCAAGGATGAAGGCGGTTTTAAATCTTCTCTTCATAAATTTTAGCAACCTTCGCACCTCGAAAATAGTGAGCCAGGATTTCCTGATAACTATAACCCATGAGAGCCATCCTCGCGGCACCTATTTGACACATTCCAACCCCGTGACCCCATCCTGCACCTTTAAGAATAAACGATTTTACTCTGCCTTTTCTATCTTTTTCTTCTGTGATGAAAAACGCACTGCTCAAAAGATGAGTCGGTGAGAGAATCCTACGAATCTCTAGTTCCTTACCCACTATGAATCTTGCTTTTGTACCCTCTATTAGCATCTCCTTTATTCTTCCAGATGGGCCTCTCGCTATTGGTTTAATTTTTTCGATTTCTCCTATATCTATACCCGTCTTTGCTTTTATCAGGTTTTCAATTTCCTCTTTACTTACAACCACTTTCCATCTAAAGAAGTCTTTGGTTTTTTCATCCAGATCAGTTACTATTTTTGACAGATCTTCTTCATTGCGAACATTACAAAAAACTTTTGGTTCGCCTTCTATCCATTTAATTAAATCTTTTTCAGTAGCTAAGGGCCCGTAGGTTTCGATACTATCTGAAATGCTTAAAAGGTAGGGTAATTCCTTTTCTTCCCACGCGATGGAATACTTCTCTGTAATTCCTCCACAGCATTTCGAGTATCTTGTATCACATATTTCATCTCCGTACACAAGAACAAGCCCGTCGGTCTGTTCCACTGCGTATTCAACCTGATTTGATAAAATCTTTGTAATCCCATGATATCGCTGACAATGATCATCCGCACACACATCGAAAAGTTTGTGCTCCTCGTTTCCATAGACTTTGATGATCCTCCCGTCTTTTGGTTCAGATTCTAGTGTGACGTCCTTTTTTTTTCTTTTCATCTTTTTAGATAGTAACCAGCTTCTCGAGGAGACAGCATGTGCCTTGAGAAACTCAAGAGGAGAAAGAGGGTTCATTTCTGAAGAAATTACACTTTTCAAATAGTCCTCAATAACAACTTCATTTATAGCGGAAAAAAGACCATCATTTCTTATTCTGATCTTGAGGTTTCCAGGAAATACCTGTCTTTCTCTTTTCTCCCAATGAAAACCTTTTCCTATCGTGACATCCTCCAATAAAAAAGACGAGTTTTTAGACGCAACAAAACGGGGTTCTGATTCTAAGATATATTTTTTTTGGCCTACGTGAAGACACATCTTTTTTTGTTCCAGCGTTATGCTGAAAGGCCCAGAAACCTTTTCCTTTCCGTTTAGTAAATACTCGCCTTGGAAGATACCGACTATTGTTTCTTTACCATCAATGATCCCAACATCCAAATAAAGAGGTACAGGAAATCTTTTTATCATAGGCGGTAAAATATATCATATCTTGACAAAACAGGTAAGAGATTTAAAATTTTAACTAGAAACAAAAAAAACAATAAAGAAAGGAGGGAATTAAAATGGCATGGGAAATAACCCCGTGGAGACCTTTCAAAGAACTTGAAAGGATAAGAAAAGAGATGGATGAACTTTGGGAGTCTTTTTTTGAAAGGAGGCCGGTTAGAACTGGTGAGTTATCCGAGTGGTTACCATCAATAGATTTTTCAGAAACCAAAAACAGCTACGTTGTAAAGGCAGAACTCCCAGGAATTGACCCTAAGAATATTGATATTTCCCTGACCGAAAATATGTTGACTATAAAAGGGGAGAAAAAACAAGAAAAAGAGGAAGAAGGAGAGAATTACCATTTTGTTGAGCGTTCCTATGGTAGTTTCACAAGATCTATAAAGCTGCCAGGCCAAGTACAAAGTGATAAAATCAGCGCGAGTTATAAAAACGGGGTGCTAAAGGTTGTTCTTCCGAAGACGGAGGAAGCGAAGAAGAAAGAGATTAAGATAAAGGTTGAATAAAGTACAAAAGGGGACGGGATATCCGTCCCCAATTTCTAATTAAAAATAGACTCAAAGACCTATGAGACTTCCACTTCTCCATATATCTGGCTTACACAAAGAAGTGTTAGTACAGTATTAATCTATCTTCTATAAGAATTTCGCACCTGCAATCAATTCTTCCTGGCAAAAAAAGGCATACGTGAGGTTTTTGTTCTTCAAACGGTACAGTACTATACCGACCCAGACTAGAATAAGAACCTTGTAGAATTAATATCTTTTTTGAAATTCTGAATCGGAAATTTAAAGCCTCTTCTGGTATTAATTCGATTAGTGGACGAATGTCAGGGTAGAACGACACTTTTTTGCACATTTGGCTCTCTTGGAATAGCCAGGTAAGTAAAATCGCACAGGCACTGCGTATATTTAAAAATATAAGGCTTCGTTTCTCTATTTAAAAAAGAAACTCGTACGTAGCAAAACTTGTACATGGGAGGGGAGAATATTTGTGAAAATAGAAAAAAAGACAAGTTTCAACTATTACCACACATCTCATTTTTGCCTAATGAACACATTAGTTAGAAGATTATGTCGATTCTTGCCTATTAGCGTTTCAATGTACGACGGTTAAAAGGATACAAATTCAAAAAAGTAAGCTAAAACGTTCCAATTCACACAGTCGCTTAACTTGATTAAGTGTGGTGGAAAGTGGAAATGGTTTTTACTCAAATGAAACTTTTCTTCTGGACAGGGAAACTGGGTTATTTGGTGCTAAAATCTTGACACCTGACGGGACGGGGAATATAATCTCAACCAATTTCTGGAATAGGTGAGGAACAAATGACGGGTGCTCAGGCTTTATTGAAGGCATTACAAGAAGTCGGTTGCGATTATCTTTTTGGATTACCAGGAACTACGGTGGTGCCAATCCTCGATGTTCTTCCAGACTTTCCCAAATGTAAGTACATTTTGACGTTACAGGAAGCAGTAGCAGTGGCCATGGCGGATGGATATACCAAAGCCACAGGTCGCATTGGAGTTGTTAACCTTTATAATTCGGTTGGAACGTTTAATGCACTTGTAGGCATTTACAATGCATACCGCGATAACACACCTATAGTAGTTACAGCAGGAGACAAAGACTCGAGACTCTTAGGCAGAGAGGGATTTTGCGTGTTACAAGGCCTTACAGATCTAGTTAGACCAGTAACGAAATGGAGCTGGACAGTATCAGATTCCAGTCAAATTGTAAGAGACTTTTATCGAGCAGTTAAAATAGCCACAAGCCCACCCTGTGGACCTGTTTATTTAGCAATTCCCGAAAACTTTTTAATTGGGGAATATACTCAAGAATTTCCTAAAGCACGAGGTTTGACATCAGTTCACAGTGTGATTGTTCCGAGTAAAAGAATTATCGAAGAGGTCGCCATTGTTTTGACAAGTGCTCTTCGTCCAGTCTTGGTTGCAGGAAGCGAAGTGGCAACTTATGATGCCTATTCGGAAATGATTGAACTTGCTGAGATTTGTGGAGCTCCAGTTTTTCACGAACCGGGATTGTCTACGACCAGTAACGCATTTCCTCAAGATCATCCTCACTATTTGGGATTTTACAATTACGAAAACGCATTCATAAAAGAAGCAGACGTGATATTTTTCGTTGGTGGAAAAGTATTTCTCGAATTTAACTACCCTTATGTTCCAGAAATTCCAGATACTGCCAAGGTGATCCACCTGCATCCTAACAGCGATGAATTGGCTAAACTATATCCGACAGATTATCCGTTGCTCGGACATATAAAGGAAAGCCTAAAAGAACTTCTAATAATGATCAAAAAGGTGTCTGGTTACAGTGGCAGAAAGCATAAAGACCATTATTTTTCGTATCTATTTCAAGATCAAAGAAGACCCTATCCACTGGAACCTATGAATGACGAAAATTGTGTTTCTTCCGAAAGTTTAGTCAAGGAGATGGCAAATATTTTTGATCCAAATACGATTATCGTAGATGAAGGAATTTTAAGTTCCTTTAGTCTACTATCGTATTATAGATTCACAAAGCCAAGGACTTATTATCACACCTGTGGCGGGGGATTAGGATGGGGAATCCCAGTGGCATTAGGTATAAGCCTCGCTAAGCCTGAAAATAAGGTTGTAGCCTTTGTAGGAGATGGATCTGCTTTATTCACAATTCAAGCATTATGGACTGCCGCTCACTACAATATCCCGGTTTTAATTATAGTGTGTCATAATAAATCATACAAAGCTGTATATGCTGCACTGAGGGAGCGGAGAGAGAAAGCACTAAAGAATAGCAGTTACGTAGGATGCACGATTAACAATCCGCCAGTGGACTTTGTTTCATTAGCAAAAGGATTCGGGGTTGAGGCAGTTTCAGTTTACACAGATAAGGAAATACGCAAGGCTTTAGAACACGCAGTTGGTCTTAAAAAACCTTACTTAGTTGAGGTACATGTGTCATAAGCAAAGGTCAGTAAAAATATTGGACGTTTCGGCGATTTGGTTTTTTAGAAATTCAGCACCTGTGCATAATACGAATCTTCGAAAAGTGATTTGAAGGAAACATACTGAATCTAAAATTTTCACCAGTCTGAACTTAGACAGAATTAAGGCCAGGTGTGTAACAAGACTTTGGGATTTGTATGGTATATAAATATAAAACGTGTGTTTTGTCGATCTGTCGTTAGGCCGGCTGAAAATCGGATATTTATTTTAAAAATGGTGGTTCTCAAAGGTCCTGGGATTACTAGGGAGTATTCCAGAAATTTTTATTCGAATAGTTAGTATATGCACTTGCCAAAATGTGAAAATTGTATGGTTCTGAACTCAGTAAAGGTAAGGAAATGAAAGATCGACCCCTTTAATCCATACAATTTCGATCCATTTTTCAAAAATCATGGGATAAAAACGATAAGATACTTTTAGTGAGAAATCGGTGTGATGTGTTAGACTTTGCGCGTTTTTTTTCAATTAAAAAAATAAAAAATCAGAACATTTTCGTTGTTAGCTTGGAATAAAATCGTGTAGCTTCATGGAACAGTGTGGATACTTTTTCAAATGGTTTTTTTATAGTTCGTAAATGGATACTTTACCAAAAAGCGATTCTATAATGGTTAAACAGTATCGTACCCATTCATTACATGATTTCATCAAATTTTTTTGTGAACGCATAAAGGTCGGGTACTATCCGGTCAAAATTCTAGCTCGCTTAAGGTATTTTGGATGTATTCATAACCGCAGGAGCAAACAAAATGATCTAGTGTAAACTGGTAAAAGCCCGGTTCTAATCCATACTCGCGCGCGAGGTTGAAAAAAAAGTCAGTTTTTTCTGATTTTGTGTATACGGGGATTTTATAAGATGTTTTTTTCAGTTTTCTATTGCAGTCTGGACACTTCCAAAAAAAAATAGTTTGTTTAGGTTTTTTTGGCCATTGCTTGCTTTTCCACACATGGTACAGTTTCATTGCCTTTTCTATGTCAAACATCTAGTGTACCCCGAAATGACTACCACTTTTATCTCATAAGTCGTACAAGAAATAATGCTAATTCAGGAAAAACAACCAAAAGAGCCACGTGAAGTATGTCTGCTATCAAGAACGGGACAACTCCCCTATAAACAGTACTGAGAGGAACACCGCTCAATCCACTTATGAGAAAAATGTTATTGCCGACAGGCGGGGAAATTGATCCTATTGCGATCATTCTCACAATGATAACACCATACCAGATTGGATCAAAACCTAATGCTACTACAAGCGGGTAAATTATGGGTATTGTTAGCATCACAAGGGGAACCTCGGGAAGTGGACCACCCAGTATCAAGTACATTACTATAATAGCTGCCATAATCCTGTCTCTTATACACA
>JAOADT010000031.1 GCA_026417175.1 Deltaproteobacteria bacterium
TCTTGCAACAGAGAAATACCCACCTATCAGAGATACTTAAGGAGAAAGAGAGACCTTGAGGTTATGGTTAAGGCCTCTTGGCTTTGGAGGTAAAGTAAAAAGACAACCAAAGCATAGAAAGGAGTGCAAAAGAGGGTCAGATGGCATTCCTTGATGGTTCATGACGACCCTTATCCTTTCCACAGACGATGTAACGGGTAAACCCCTATACGGTATATTCAGAAAGGAAGAAGACTTAGACGGATGTTTTACTGTATGCAGGGAGGTGTTTAGAAAATATGGTCTTCCCTCATCTTTCTATCTCGATAGAGCCTCTCATTTTACCACCACAAGACATGGAGGTATCCATATAAATCAGAAGGACGATAAACCTACACACTTTGAAATGGCCATATTTGCAGATTCACTTAAGAAGGGCAGAGAGGATAAACGGTATATTCCAGGACAGACTGGTGGCAGAATTTGGCTCTTCGGTCACGAACCAAAAGATAAGGTATCTGCATGGAGAAAGATACCTGGTCATCTGAACATAGACAACATACTCTGCAGAAGATATGAAAGGAAGGTAAAGAATGACAATACTGTTTCTGTTAATGGGCAGATCAGGTAGCTTCTACCTACCAATACAAGAAGGCATTTTGTAAGGACATCTGTTATTATTAACCGCTGGCTTGATGGTTCATGGCATGTATTCCATCATGATTATGGAGAGATACCCTGTGTCTTATGGGAGGGAAGATTATAACCACATGGTGACATATTCAATTTGCAAAAAGGATGACATTTTTATGTTGCGGTAACAGTTTATCAAATACCCTTTTGTTATTTTTTATCCGTATTGATATTGAAAATTTTCTTTTACTATCATGCGAGAAAATAAATTCCTTATAGCTTCCGAGATCAACAAGACTACCTTTAGGTAATAAAACTTGTCCAGTATCTGTTGTATCTTCTATGGTTTGCTTCAACATTAACAACGATTGAAATATGGAGCTTTTTCCTGATGAGTTCGGTCCAAATATGAGGGTTATGGGTTTGATAGGCACTCTTGCGGGCGATGCAAACGCTTGAAATTTTCTATTGTATATTCTGTTATCATCAGAAGCTCCTTTTATTTTTATAAGTCATACTATCATAACAGCAATAATCATGCCAGAAGGGTAAATACCGTAAATCGTTAATCGCAATACGTAAATCGTAATCCCTGAATCACACATCATAAATTGTCAATGTTGTTTGTTGCCCCCCAATTTGTTCAATTTTTCTGTTTTTGCGCCATGCACAAACAGATTTTGATCTTTCGTTTTCTTCAACGCAGGTTTAATCAATTTCAACTCAGGTTGAAACGAGCAATAACATCATGGCTCTACACTTTTTTTTCGATAATCTCTTTAACCATATCAAAGACCTTTTGAACTCGCTCTATTATTTCTGATCTATCGAGAGGTTCTTCTGGTGATAGAAATACGTTGTATCTGAACTGAACTGCAAATACATTGAGTTCAACAAAATCCCAAAGATTACTTACATCACAGCCAAGCCTTTCAAGGATACTGATAAGAGCGCCCAAATCATGGATGAATGGGTAGTCGCTGCCTAATGCTGATATCCATGCTTTCAGTGATTTTTCCACCGCTTGCTGGGCATGAAAACCAAAAACTTCATCGACAAAAATCTCTGAATCTGTCATGCCTTTTAGTGCTCTGAAGTCATGCTCTGCTAATGCAAGCATCTCTTTGGCGTCTTCAATTTTGCTCATATACAACCCTTCCCTCTTTTATTGCTTGTGCAATTACATGGTTCTTTGAATCACGCCATTGTTCTATTTCATCTGATGAGTAAAGAAGTATATCAATCGGGATAAAAAAACGGGCAAGAGATCGCCATAATGCTCCCATTTTCTTTCGTCTGCTTCTTCCTGGACCAAAAGGATTGTCGTCTATGATCAGAAGGTCAACGTCAGAATTAGGGTTGATGTTTCCTCGTGCATAAGACCCAAAAAGTATAATCTTACGTGGGTTTATTTCCTTAACGATAACCCTCACCATCTCATTAAGTAAAGATTCGGTCAATATATTCATAACTCGATCTCCCTGCCTGGCACACATACCTCTTCCTGTCTTGCTATTATAAAAAAAGTTCAGTATCTTTTCAATCAAAGTTTAAATCGTTTCTCCCCTGTTTTCAGAAACTTATGAACTGCCTAAGGTGAGATGCCAAGGAGGCGGGCGGCTTCGCTTCCGTTGCCGCTGGCAAGTTCCATGGCTTTATCTATCAAGTTTTTACGGATATCTGAAAGATATTTTTCCATGGAAAAACCATGGTAAAGGTCAGGTAATGGCACAGATGAATCAGAAATTTCCAGCGGTTCATTAACGAGTATATCTTCAGCCTCCAGTATGTTTTTCCTGGAGAGTCTTACTGAACGTTCGATGACGTTTTCGAGGTCTGTTGCATTTCCTTGCCAGCTATGGTTCTGTAATTTTACCAAAGCATCCGCTTATAGCCTTTTTGGTGATTTTAATGATTCGTTAATTTTATCAAGGATATAGAGGGCTATTTTCGGTATATCGCTTCTTCGTCTGCGTAATAGAAGCAAATGTATTTCTCCTACGTCTAACCGATAATACAAATCATACCTAAATTTGCCTGATTTTATCGCCTCATGAATATTTTGATTGGTTGCAGCTATGATACGTATATCCGCTTTGTGAGGCTTTGTATAACCGAGGGGTTCTATCATTCCATCTTCAAGTACACGCAAAAGCTTTGATTGGGTAGCAATAGGCAGCTCCCCCAATTCATCGAGGAATAATGTCCCTGCATGCGCCGTATCGAATTTGCCTGTCTGGTCTGTTATCGCACCTGTGAAGGCACCCCGTTTGTGTCCAAAAAGTATACTTTCTGCAAGGTCTTTTGAAATAGCAGAACAATTGATGGCGACAAAAGGTTGCCTTGAGCGGTTGCTAATAAAGATAAGCTTTGCAAATAGTTCCTTGCCCGTCGCTGTTTCACCGAGTATAAGAATGGGCACAACTAAGGGGTAAGCGCCGCCGCTATCTCTATAGCGCTTCTAATTGAAGGGTGGTCACCCATAATGCCTATATATATAACGAAGGACATCTTTAATATCGGGATGCAGACCCATGTCTGTATTGTCTGATGCAAATATGTTGGGTTTGATTACAGGAAAATCAGGTGATTTCAAATCAATCTCTGAAATAAGTGGCCTGTCCTTTGAAACAAATTGTGGGGGTCTTATGTACAGAATTCTTGCGGGTATTTCCCCACTTGCCACAAGTAAAAGCCAGCAGGCGTGCATCTGAGGTGTTCCGGATGCCACTGAAATAGAAAATTCTGCACCAGGGTTATTGTCGGAAATAACCCGAAATCTACTTTGGAGTTCTCTTAAAATCTGCAGATTTTCTGCGGGGTCTTACAATGGCAGGTCATGAACCTCGACAGATGTGTCAGGATGTAATGTTTTCAACGCCTGTTTTGTACAGTAAGTATTTTTCTCTGTGCGAGGTGATGAAAAAAGTATTATTTTATAGAAACGGACATGTTTAACGAGGGAAAGAATTGGGCCAGGCAACTCCTCCTCACCTATAAGCCCTACCGCATAGGGGTCGTGAAATCCAGTAAATGTCAATAATATTTTTATTTCAAGCAGTTTCATTATAAGATTATCAGCCTTTTTGTGCAAGTTTCTTTGCTTTATTTTCTACAATCCTGTAGATTTTACTAGGGATTGACTATACGAACAAATCGTATTTTTAAAAAACTGGCTGTTCTACCCCAAAATCCCGCCCTTTTAATAACTATGCTCCTAGTTTCTATCGGTTATAAGCCCACTTCAGAGTAATAAAAAAAATGTGTATGGTACCACCATTTGTCTGTTTCCACTCACCTTCAGACTAACAGGCTTTAGTAGGAAGGCCATACAGTCATCAGTTCTAAAAAGTATTACGCAAGTTTACATTCAAAAGAGATTCAACCTTAACTTTGGGATGACAACAATTTTTTTCTTGACAAGTACATTTGTTCTGTTTTTATATTATGAAAATAATTTTTAATATATGAGAAGATATGAAACATGATACATTAAAAACAACCTCTATTGAAAAAGCTTTAGCAATTTTGATGGAATTCACCAATACTCCCCATGAGATGGGTACTGTAGAGCTAAGCCAAAAGCTAGGTTACCACTCTGCAACAGTGAGTCGTATTCTTCACATATTAAAGCAGAAAGGTTTTCTCCAGCTTAACGATAGAACGAGAAAGTTTGTTCTAGGGCCATCAGCATTTGAATTAGGGAGAGCAGTTTTTAGATCATTAAGCGGAAATCTGATCCACATTGCTATGCCCTACCTTATAGACCTGCGGGAAGAAGTGGGGGAGACAGTGGTGTTAGAAACTATGTCTAGTAGAGGTCCTATAGTTTCGTATATTGCCCAGGGAAGGCGATCCTTAAGCGTTGGTCCTAATATTGGAGATAGGGTTCCCTTTCATGTGTCGCCTGGTGCCAAAGCCATGGCTGCTTTTGCGGATCAAAAAACAATTGATAGCATACTGGAAAGGGAGATGCAAAGTTTTACTGCTCATACAATAACAGACAGGAAATCGCTAGAAAATCAATTTAAGGAAATAAGGCAGGATGGGGTTGCTTTTTGTAGAGAAGAAATGGCTATAGGTGTTAATGCGATTGGTGCACCCATCTTTAATCACGATGATCAGGCAATTGCTGCAGTTGTAATTGCTGGCCTTGTATCGAGAGTCAAATGTGATATTAATTCGCCTATGGTAGCTGCTTTAAAAAGGACGGCACGAGAAATTTCGGCTCAGCTTTTTCACCAAAACTCAATGGAAGAAATAAAGGCTTTAAATAATAAGGGTTAGATTATGACGAATTTATAAAATACTGGTGTTTTTTATGAAATATTGGTTAAAAAAATTTTAAAAAATTTTCAATGGTAAGGGAGGCATCTATGGAAGATCCAAGGGAAAGGTTGACTAAATGTGCTTCTACTAACGAACTTGAGCGTAGATGGAAAGCTATCAGAGACATGATGCGAGAGAGAGAATTAGACTATCTGCTGATCCAGAACTCAGAGGAATTTCTTGGAGGAACCCTGCGTTGGTTTAGTGATTTTACAGCCCGTCATCAATTCCCCATGACGATAATTTTTCCAGTTGATGACGAAATGACCCTTATTAACTGTGGTGGGGATATAAGAGAAATGCAACCTTTTCCACCTCCTTGGGCTGCAAGGGGAATAAAAAACAGGTTTGGCGCGGTATACTTTCCAACGATCAATTATACAAACACCTTGGATGCAGAAATCGCAGTCGATGTATTAAAAGAAAAGAAAAAGGCAAAGATTGGTCTTGTGGAAAGGGCATTTATCCCAATAACTTTCTATGAATATCTTGTAAAACATCTGCCCGATGCAACATTTGTCGACGCAACAGAATGGGTTCATGAAATTATGGCCATCAAGAGTCCTGAAGAAATTGAAATGATTAAGGCTACAGCGGCACTTCAGGATGGGGTTATGGAACACTTAAAAAAAACAATAAAGCCTGGTATGAAAGATCTTGATGTATACTCTGAAGCCCACTGGTTTGCATCTAAAAACGGAAGTGAACGTGGGCTTGTTCAGGTTAACTCAGGTCCTCTAGGTACAATGGTACCTTTTGATGTTTATCATTATCAGAATAGGGTAATAAAAGAAGGTGACCAGGTGTCCGTTCTAATTGAAGTAAACGGACCAGGTGGTTACTATTGTGAAATTATGAGGATTTTCATCGTCGGGAAGGAACCTAGCCAGGATCTTAAGGATGCCTTTGCTGTTTGTGTGGAAGCACAGGAAATGACATTTAAGAGACTAAAGCCTGGGGAAAACCCTAAAGAGCTATGGGACATGAATAAAGAATTTTTGGTAAAAAACGGTTATTTTCCACCTGTACGTTTATACGCCCACGGGCAAGGGTTATCTCTGGTAGAGAGGCCATTGTTAAGGGCCAATGAACCATGGAAGCTTAAAGCAGGAATGAATATTACAGTACATCCATCGGCAGCTCGCAAAGATGTTTGGGCAATTGTCTGCGATAACTTTATCATAAAAGAAGACGGGGCAGAAAAGCTCCATAAATTTCCGAGGGAAATAATAGTGGTGTAACGGATTGAAATTCTTTTTGAAAAAAAGATTATCAGGTTTTGCGATGATTCGATTTTAACCTATATTTTTAAATCTAAGGGAGGGCGATAATTATGAGTGAATGGAAGTTGATCGGAAAACCGGCCTTGATTATTATCCATATGCAACACGCAATTACTCATCCTGAAGGAAGAGTTGCTTTTCTGGGCCATGCCAAGGCAACGTGGGATTCGGGGATCATCCCCCGCCAGCAGGCTCTACTAAAAGCTTTTAGAGAAAAAAAATTACCAGTAATTTTTGTAAATGCTTTTACAGACCCCAAAACGAGATTTCCTGTCTATGGGAGGTTTTGGCAAGGTATTCAAAAGTCAGGAGCCAACTTTCTTGGTACAAAGGATGTAGAAGTGATTTCAGAAGTTGCACCGCAACCAGGTGAACCTATTCTTTATAATTGGCCCTTTGGAATTTTTACAAACAACAATCTGAAGCAGGTTCTTGACGATCTAAAGGTTGAGACACTTGTGTTGGCTGGTGTGGCAACTGATATGGCTGTTTTAACAGCTGTTTTTCAAGCCTCTGATATGTTTTACAATTTGATCGTACCTAATGATGCTTCTACATCTGCTAATCCCAAATTCCACGAAGCTGCAATGGAGATGATTGATGCTATAGCATTAGTGACCTCAACTGAAGACGTAATATCACATTTAAAGGAGATATAGATTCAGAGTATGGTGGCTTAAGAGGATCCGCTTTATTCAAACGAAATATTTTATAAGGTGGAACCAAAAAAATTAATTAAGAAGGAGGAAGATATGTGCGACAGATTGAAAGATAGGGTGGCCATAATAACTGGAGGTGGCCAAGGTATTGGGAAGGCTATTGCAAAAGCATTTGTTAGAGAAGGTTCGAAGGTGGCCATTGCGGCAAGGACAGTTGCTAATCTGGAAAAAACAGTGGAAGAGCTTAAAGCCATGGGTGGAGAGGCAATTGCCATTCCAACTGATATTACGATCGAGCAACAGGTTATAGACATGGTTTCTAAGGTGGTTGATGTGTACGGGAAAATAGACATTCTTGTGAATAATAGTGGTATCGGAGGACCGGTTAATAATGTAGTGGATATGAAGCTTGATGAGTGGAACTACAGTATTGCTGTCGACTTGACGGGATCCATGCTTTGCGCCCGAGAGGTACTGAAGCATATGATTCCCCGGAGGAGCGGCAACATCATAAATATTGGTGCAGAAGGTGGAAGAACAGGAGACGGAAGATCGGGCTATCCTACGCGGGCTGCTTACTGCTGTGCCAAGATGGGAGTTATAGGTCTTACAGAGACGTTGGCTCAGGAGGTAGGAGAATATGGCATAAGGGTGAACTGTCTCAGTGCAGCGGCAGTTAGGGGTGAAAGGTTTATGTGGGTTATGACAACCAGGGCAAAAACCGCTGGGACAAGCGTAGAAGAAACCATTGCCAGAGAAATGGCAAACTATTCACTAAAAAGGCCAGCAGAGGAATATGAACTGGCTAATGTATGTGTATTTTTGGCCTCTGATGAATCAAGCGCTATTACAGGTCAGACTATTGTAGCTCATTGTGGACAGCATATTTCATTCAAATAGGGCCTTATATAAAAAATAAAGGGGGTACCTAAGATGAAAAAAGGTTTGGTTTTAATTTTTATTGCTTTTGTTGCTGTACTCGTCTATTCATTGCCTCTCTTTTGTCAGACTACTAAAACAGCTTCTGGTGAACCCATCAAAATAGGTGGTTCACTTCCCTTAACTGGGCTTGCCTCTGAACAGGCAAAATGGGTAAAAGCGGGTTATGAGTATTGGGCAGAAGACGTTAATAAAAGGGGAGGGCTTTTAGGTAGGCCTGTGAGGCTTATCATCTATGATGATGAAAGCAATGCAGACAAAGCGGTGACTTACTACGAAAGGGCTATTACCGTTGATAAAGTAGATTTGGTTTTTGGAGGTTATCCTGGAACGTCAAATGTAGCCATCATGCCACTTGTAGAAAAGTATAAGAAAGTATTTATTGGACAGGGTGGACACGGTAAATCTTTTGAACAAGGTTTTACCTATAGTTTCGGTAGTCCCCCACTTATGGGAGAATGGAGCGGTTTGTCGATAGCTGGTATCTTCGATGATCTCATCCCCAAGAAAGATTGGCCAAAGACCGCGGCAATGCTTACAATGAATAATGTCATTGGTCTTGCGGCCGTGCCTGGCATTTTGAAAGTGTTTGAAAGTCGCGGTGTGAAGGTGGTGGTTAATGAGACGTACAACCTTCCCTTAAGTGATGCCAATCCTTTGGTTAGCAAAGCAAAAGGAAGAGGTGCTGAGTTTTTTATTGTTCAGGGTTTTTTTGATGATACGGTTATGATTATGAGGGCTGCAAAGGCTCAGCGTTACAACCCGAAGGTTATCTGGAACATATTGGCATCGAGAATTCCTGCTTGGGGTAAAGAATTAGGCAGTGATGGGGATTACGTCTTGGCGAACAATTTTTTCCCACCAGGACTACCCTATCCTGGCAACGACAGGATTAAAGAGGGAGCGAAAATAAAATTCGGCCTGTCTGAACCACCCGATTTTTTTGCCATAGGCTATTGCTGGATGTACACTCTTGAAGTTGGGGTAAGAGGGGCGGGTTCGCTCGATGATACTAAAATAAGGGATTATCTACGTTCTCGTCCTTTAGACCTTCCATATGGAAAGGGTATAAAGTTTGATTCAAGAGGGTTACCCCCTCCTTTTAACTACACCGTTCAGACTAAAGACGGAAAGAACGAGATTGTTTGGCCAAAAGATGTGGCAACAGGAAAATTTGTTTACCCAAGACCGGCTTGGAGCAGTAAATAGAACAAAGTTATGCCGTCCGTGGGGGTGTTTTAGGGCACCCCCCGAACGAGATTGTTGGCTGAGGTGTATATGACATTATCATATATTATCGAGTCGATAATAAGTGGGATATTATTAGGTGGTATATATGCCATCTTAAGCGTTGGTTTTGGACTCACCTGGGGGACGATGAAAGTGCTTAATATATCCCATTCAGTTTTTGCCGTTCTCGGGGCTTTTGTTTCATACTGGTTGTTTGTAAAGTTAAAGGTAGACCCCATATTGTCTTTACCTTTGATTGTAATAATACTCTTTTCTTCAGGGGCAATTATTTACAAACTTGTGATTAGGCCAGTTCAAAGGGCAAAGGACGTGATTATGGCTTCCATGGTAGCCACGTTCGGGGTTGCCATTGTTGTTGAAAATGTTATGTCCTATTTCTGGCGTCCAGATCCCCGAATATTGAAGCCTGCATATGCATCTTCTTCAATTTTTTTGGGAGAGATATCCATTTCTCAAGGACCTCTCATAGGTTTTATAATGGCAATATGCGCCATCAGTCTACTTTACTGGTTTCTTAACCATACATATATCGGAAAGGGTGTTCAGGCTACATGGCAGAACCCTATAGGAGCAGCTCTTGTTGGGATTAACCAGGAGCGCGTGTCTTTGATCACTTTTGGTTTGTCGATTGCTTCAGCTGGTGCAGCAGGTGTTGCCATGGCATTGATATACGCCTTTTACCCATCTGTTCAATCGATATGGACACTTTTTGTTTTTCTCGTGACGATTGTAGGAGGCGTTGGAAGTGTTATCGGTACGGGTTTAGCAGGCCTTTTAATTGGTTCCATTATAGGTATTTGTGCAGCTTTTTTACCTTTTGTATGGGTTAACGTGCTATTGTTCGCGTTGCTTTTGGTCATCCTGCTTTTTAAACCAGAGGGACTATTCGGGAACTAAGATGAATACGAGGATAGATAAAATATTTTATAAATCTTATAAAATCTACCTTATACACAATACTCTAAGGAAAAGGACAGACCATGAGAGATAAAACAAATGGCCGATATATGAAGTATGGATTATTTCTTATCGTCATGTTCATGCTCTTTGTGTTTCCAGTTTTAAAACCACCACTTTTTTTTCTAAGTCTACTTTTCACGGCTTATATGTATGTGGCACTGGCAGAGAGTTGGAATCTCATGGGCGGTTACACGGGGTATATTAGTCTTGGTCATATAGCATTTTTTAGCACTGGTGCTTATACGACAGCGGTTTTTATGAACCGGTTCGGGGTTTCACCATTTGCCACTGCTCTTCTTGGGGGGTTCTTTGCTGCAGTATTAGCCGCGCTGGTTGGTTATCCTGTATTGAGATTGAAAGGTGCCTATTTCACCATATCTTCCCTTCTTCTTGCAGTTGTAATGCAACTAATATTCATGAATTGGGATTTCGTAGGATCTAGCGTTGGACTTTGGTATAAATTGTTACCCGTAAGCATAGAGATAAACAGGATGATTTTTTATGAGGTGATGTTATTTCTTGCCACAGCAATTACCTTAATTGTCAGATGGGTAGAGAAATCGAAATTCGGGGCAGGGCTCATTGCGATTCGCGAGGATGAAGATGTAGCAAAAACAATGGGTATCAACTCGCCTTGGTTGAAGATGAAGGCGTTTATCTTGGGCGCTTTTTTCGCTGGTGTCATAGGAGGAGTTTATGGGTATTATATTGCCTATGTTCATCCAGAAGTGACTTTCAACATCAATACGAGCCTGTTAATACTGCTTATGTCTTTCTTTGGTGGTTGCCGTACTTGGGTGGGCCCTCTTTTCGGTGCTATAGTATTAAGCCTTGTTAATCAACTTATTGTGACTTTTATAGGAGCGGAAATCTCTCGCATACTTTACGGGATGCTTCTCGTAGTTGTTATTATATTTATGCCTGATGGAGTAATACATTACATAAGAGGCCTTTTTGTCCATAGAAAGATTAGACATGGTGATTCTATTTTGTAGATACCAAGGAGGGGTACCTGATGCTTGAAGGCATTGAGGTCAGTAAAAAGTTTGGGGGATTAAAAGCGCTTACTAATCTAAATTTCAGTGTTGAAAAGGGACAGATTGTAGGCCTTATAGGTCCAAATGGCTCTGGTAAGACAACTCTTTTTAATGTTATAACGGGGTTTTATCCTGCCGATTCTGGTAAGGTTCTTTTTAAAGGTAAGGAAATTACACGATGCAAACCTTATGAAATAGCAAAACTCGGTATTGCCAGGACATTTCAGATTGTAAGACCACTTTTAGGCTTAAATGTGCTGGATAACGTAACCACAGCCGTTCTGTATGGCCGTGACAATATTGGCACTATGGCAAAAGGAAGAGGAAGAGCGTTAGAACTTCTTGAATTTGTTGGTCTTGATAAAAAGAAGAATGCTCAGGCCATAAACCTTGTATCCGCAGAGAGAAAAAAGTTGGAGCTTGCCCGAGCATTAGCCATCAGGCCAGAATTTTTACTGTTAGATGAAACTTTTTCAGGTTTAAATGAGGCGGAGGTACAGGATGCCATCAAGCTGATATTTAGAATAAGAGATGAACTTGGCATCACAATATTTCTCATTGAGCATGTAATGAAGGCAGTCATGGAAACATGCGATAGAATTATTGTTATTCAGTACGGGATTAAACTGGCAGAAGGAACGCCTGAAGAGGTGTCGAGGAACCAGAACGTAATTGAAGCTTACCTTGGGAAGAGACGAACATGTTAAAAGTAAACAAGCTTTATGTAGAATATGACGGAGTCCCCGCATTGAGGGATATTTCATTGATCGTCAACGAGAAAGAGATTGTCTCTGTGGTGGGTGCAAATGGAGGCGGCAAAACAACTCTTTTAAGAACAATTTCGGGTTTAATCAAACCAACCTCAGGAACCATCGAATTCATGGGAGAGGAAATTCATACATTATCCCCCCATGAGATTTGCATGAGGCGTCTTATACAGGTACCTGAAGGAAGACAATTATTTCCGAAAATGAAAGTAATCGACAACCTCAAGATGGGTGCGTATCTTCCAGAAGCTAGAAAAAACTTACCGCAATCACTTGAGCGTGTGTATAAGCTTTTCCCTATTTTTAAGGAAAGGACAAAGCAAAAGGCTGCTTTATTGAGCGGTGGGGAACAACAAATGCTTGCCATTAGCAGAGCCTTAATGTCTATGCCCAAACTGCTTATGCTCGACGAACCTTCAGAAGGCTTGTCACCATTATTCACAGATAATGTTTTCGAAACTTTAAAAATCCTGAAGGAACAAGGCATGACAATACTACTTGTATCCCAGGAAGTAGAACGTTCTCTTGAATTGAGTGACAGAGCCTATGTACTTGAAAATGGGCAGATAATAATGGAGGGAAAGGGCGGTGAATTGCTTTGCAACGATAAAGTTAGGGAAGCTTATCTGGGGATGTAAAAGTAATTTAGTGAGATGGTTTTTTTTGAGGTATCAGTGAGAATATCATTAATTTACTAAAATGAATAAACCAGTAGAGCAACTATACAATGAAAGGGAACAGCGAGTACTGGATGCTATAGCACTAAAAAAACCTGATAGAGTGCCCATCCTACCATTAGTCGGTTTTTTTCCAGAAAGATATGCAGGTGTTGCTATACAGGAAACTTTGTACGATCCTGATAAACTTTGGGAAGTATCCTGGAAGTTCCTCCTAGATTTCGAGCCGGATATGGATCGTAATCCTTATGCTATGCGTTTATTGGGACCCATTCTTGAAACCCTTGACTACAAGCAATTGCTATGGGCAGGCCATGGACTCTCCAGAGATGTAACTTTCCAGTTTGTAGAAGGTGAGTATATGAATGCTGGTGAATACGACAGCTTTCTTTTCGATCCGACCGATTTTATGTTGAGAAGTTACTGGCCTCGTGTCTTTGGTAATCTAAAGGGCTTCGAAAAACTACCCCCTATGAGGGATATCATCAATTATTCTATGGGCCTCCCCTTTGGTTTTATTCCTTTCCAGATAGGGGAGATCATCGAATCATTTAATGTTCTCAGAATCGTTGGGGAGAAGGCATCGGAGATTGCGTCCTATGCGCAGCTTTATGCAATAAAATCAAAGGAAGCAGGATTCCCAAGCATGTTTGGCGGTCTTACTCATGCACCTTTCGATGCCCTGGGTGATTACTTCAGAGGAACAAAGGGCCTCATGCTTGATATGTACAGAAGGCCTGAGAAAGTGGTGGCTGCGTGCGAAAAACTGTTGCCAATAATGATCGAAATAGCCATCAATGCATTTAAAATGTCAGGAAATCCCAGGATTTTCATCCCCCTTCATAAGGGGATGGACAAATTCATGTCAGTTGAACAGTTTAAAAAATTCTACTGGCCTACACTTAAAGAATTGATAGTCACTCTTATAAAGGAAGGTCTTACCCCCTGTTTATTCTGGGAAGGGGACTGTACCTCGCGTCTTGGGCTTATTGGAGATATCCCCGCCGGTAAAGCCATATATGCCTTTGAGAGCTCAGATATCTTCAAAGCAAAAGAGATTCTTGGAGACAAGGTTTGCATAAGAGGCAATGTCCCTGTCTCAATTCTTGCAACAGGTACATCGGAAGACGTCAAGGCTTATTGTAAGCGACTTATAGATTTTGTTGGAAAAGATGGAGGATACATAATGGATTCTTCGGCAAATTTTGAAGATGCTAAGGTGGAGAACGTGAAGGCTATGTTCGATTTTACTAAGGAGTATGGGGTTTATTAATATTAATTGGTTATGCCAAAATTTCATAAAACCTATTTTGAATATAAAAGGCCTTTTATGAAACTCTATGGCTTTAACGCTCTCTATATTTGTTAAAGACGGATGAGCCCATTTATACAATAATATAGGAGAAAATTAAGTTGTCTAAGAAAAAAATTGTGAGAACAGTATGCCAGGGTTGCCATTCAGAATGTGGGGTTTTGGTCCATGTGAACCGAGGTAAAGTTACCAGGATAACCCCTGATCTGGAGCACCCTGCAAGTAGAGGTTTTATATGCATCAAAGGTTCTAGTTATATGTACTTTACCTATCATAAGGAACGCCTAAAGTATCCCTTAAAAAGGGTAGGTAAAAAAGGAGAAGGAAAATGGGAAAGAATCTCATGGGATCGAGCGCTTGATGAAATTGCAGTAAAATTAGGCGAAATTAAAGAAAAATATGGTATAAAATCAATCGGTACTTTTCATGGTACTGCACCCAGGCAATCACTTTTTTCATGTCGTCTTCTGGCGGCAGCTCTTGGGACTCCTAATGTAGCCAATACAGATCTCCATATATGTCATGCACCAACTATGGTTGCAGAAATAGCTACTATAGGGTGTTCTGTTTTACAGGAGAAAGGACCTGATTATCTTAACTCAAAATGTATCTTTGTTTGCGGTGGGAATCCACTAGTTTCACATCCTCCAAGAGGAAGAGATCTGTTAGAAGGTGTGAAGAAAAATGGGGCAAAACTCATTGTTGTGGATCCGCGTCGTATAAAATTGGCAAGAGAGGCCGATATGTGGTTGCAGATCAGGCCCGGTACAGATGGGGCACTAATCCTTGGAATGCTTCATACGATAATTTCAGAAGGGCTCTATGACAGGGTTTTTGTAGAGCATTATTGTTATGGTTTCGCTAAGCTTGTGGAACATATAAAAGCATATCCCCCTGAAAAAATGGCAGAAATTACTTGGTTACCACCAGAACTGATTAAAAAGACAGCCCGTCTTTTCGCATCGATAAAGCCGGCAACAGTACACCATAGAGTGGCTGTAGACCAAAACATCAACTCTACACAGACTGATCGTGCACTTGCAATTCTTGCAGCCATTACCGGGAATCTTGGAGTAAAAGGGGGTAATCTATATCCTGTTCATCCATCAGGGTATTTGCATACAGGTGCTGTGGTGGAGTTCTCCAAGCTTAGCCCAGAGATTAATAAAGAACGCCTTGGAGCCAATATATACCCGCTGATTTCAGGACCTGGTGCCCTTTTTACTTTTGTTCATGCTGGTGTAGCTGCCAATGCTATGCTCCATGGAGAGCCGTATCCCCTAAAGGGAATTTATCTTGCAGGCGCAAACCCTGTTGTGAATATGCAAAATACTAAGAGGACATGGGAGGCATTTAAAAGTCTAGAATTGTTAGTTGTGGCCGACTTTTTTATGACCCCAACGGCAGAATTGGCCGACTATGTATTGCCTGTAACAACATGGTTGGAGAGGGATGAATGTTGCGATGAACAATATATGAATTGCATTGCTGCGAGACAAAAAGCAATAGAGCCTCTCTATGAATCACGGGATGATATCCTAATAGTTATTGATTTGGTGAAGAGAATTCCATGGGCAAACAGGCGTTATCTACCTTGGGAGAGTGTAGACGAGTTCAATGATTTTCGCGTAAAAGGGATGGGTATATCTTTCGAGGATTTTAAAGCGAAAGGCTATATACCGGTTGATCTGAGTTGCAAACAGGAAGATAAGATATTCAATACACCTACAGGTAAAGTTGAGATCTATTCGACCATTTTCGAAAAGCACGGTTATGCACCATTACCTATTTATACGGAACCTCCAGAAAGCCCTTTTAGTACTCCTGAACTTTTGAAAGACTATCCGTATATTCTGATTACAGGAGGCAGAACAATTGAGTACTATCATTCATCTGGGCGTCAGATAGAAGTATTGCGAAAACGTATGCCAGACCCCATAATTGAAATAAATCCCGAGACAGCTTTGTATGAAGGTATTAATGATAATGATTGGGTTTGGGTAGAAACCCCAAGGATAAAAAATGAGAGAGTTAAATTTAAAGTAAGAGTTACCGCAGATATCGATCCCAGTGTGGTTCATGTACAACATGGATGGTGGTTTCCTGAAGTTCCATCGCCCGATCACGGTTGTTTTGAATCAAATATCAACGTTGTCCTTAATGACGATCCCCTTCGTGAAGATATCTGCGGGTCAGTTCCTTTGAGAGGGACGCTCTGTAGAATAATAAAAAATTAAATGTCTTAAGCTAGGGTTATTTTAATTGTGAGGCAATTTTTGCTAAATTTACCAGTGAAAGGAGTCAACAATGGAAAGGATCAAGAATTATATCAACGGCGAATGGGTTACCCCAGAAACAAAGGAGTACGGGGATATATATTGTCCTGCAACAGGGGAGAAGATAGGGGAAGTCCCGTTTTCAACAGCCTCTGATGTGGATAAGGCGGTAAAGGCGGCAAAGGAGGCATACTGGGACTGGAGATGTACACCCCCTCTTACAAGGGCAAGGTATTTCTTCAGGTTGAAGGAGATGTTCGAAAAGGCCTTTGAGGATATCGCAAGGATCCTCGTGACAGAGGAGGGTAAGACCCTGGATGAGTCAAGGGGTGAGGTAAGGAGGATGATAGAGAACGTGGAGCATGCAACAGGTGTAACCACCCTCATGACAGGTTACAACCTGGAGGATATTGCCCACGGCATAGACTGTACCGCAGAGCGCCAGCCCATAGGTGTATTCGGTGTCATAGCCCCCTTCAATTTCCCCGCCATGGTACCCTGGTGGTTTCTCCCCTATGCCGTTGTCTGTGGTAATACATACATAGTAAAACCCTCTGAACAGGTCCCCCTAACCCAGACCCGCATCTTCGAGATCATCGATGAATGCGGTTTCCCTGAAGGTGTCATAAACATGGTCCACGGCTCCAGAGAGGCTGTAAATGCCATGCTCTACCACCCCGACATAGCGGGTATATCCTTTGTCGGTCAGAGTTCAACGGCCCGTTATGTTTATAAAGCCTGCGGAGAAACAGGAAAGCGTGTCCAGTCGTTAGGAGGGGCCAAGAATTTTATCCTTGTGATGCCCGATGCGGAGATAGATAAGGCCATCCCTTCCCTTATCACCTCTTTCTATGGATGTGCCGGGGAAAGATGTCTCTCCGGATCGGTCCTTGTCCCTGTTGGTGATGTGTACGATGAGCTTAAGGAAAAGTTTGTAGCCGCGGCAAAGGCATTGAAGGTGGGAAATGGTCTGGAAGAGGGTGTCCAGATGGGACCGCTTGTATCGAAAAAACATATGGAAAAGGTCCTAAGCTATATAGAGAAGGGCATCGAAGAAGGGGCAGAGCTTATCCTCGATGGCAGGAACATCGTTGTTGATGGTTACCCGAACGGATTTTTTATAGGTCCCACAATATTTGATAAGGTCACCCCCGATATGACGATAGCAAAGGAAGAGATATTTGGCCCTGTGGTCTCTATAGTAAGGGTGAAGAATCTCGATGAGGGCTTGAAGTTGATAGAGAATAGTGAATACGGAAATGCCGCATGTCTCTATACCACAAACGGAAAGACCGCCCGGGAATTCAAATACAGGGCCGTTGCCAGCATGATGGGTATCAACCTCGGTATCGCCGCACCTATGTCCTTCTTCCCCTTTGGTGGGGCAAAAGGCTCGTTCTTTGGAGATATAAAAGGGCAGGGCAGGGAGGCATTCCAGTTTTTCACAGATACAAAGGTAGTGATACAGCGCTGGACTTAAAGACAAAAAGGGAGGTATGTATGACCCTCAGCACATTTGGCGCAATAATAGGCTTTGCCGCTGAGATAATAGATGAGACGAAGAGGATCTGTGATGGCCTTGTGGAAAAGGCAAAAAATCCTTTACTCAAAGAGGCATTACAGAACCTTATAAAGGAAGAAGAGAAAAACTATGCCCTTATGGAGAAGACAAGGAGAGAGAACGTAACGGAGATGATCTTGGAACCAATAACGGGCTTTGAAAGGGAAGATTATGCTATAAGGCTCGATGGACTCAACCAGGAAAACGACGAGGGGTTGATGGATATTCTCCTCCTTCTTATAGATAGGGAGAAGCGTTTTTTCCAGGATGCATCAAAAAAGGTTTCTCTCCCCGAAGTGGCAGGGATTTTTAAAAAACTGGGCAGGAAAAAGGAAGAGGCTTTACAGAAGTGTAAAGGGATGGAGGTATAAAACCTGCATAATACTACCAACCCTTCGACATAATTTGACCCCGCCCCTTTAAACACAGGGCGGGGTTTACGCTTCTCTGAAGAATTTAAGGTATTACTGGTATCTGTAGATAGGAGTCAAACTTTCCTCCTGTGTAAATAGCATGCCTTCCTTTGTTTACATACTCAATTTTGAACAGAAAATTTTCTATAAAATTCAAGGAATGATCTCCTCGCCCTGTCTATATGTTCCTCCATAAGTTTTTCAGGTCTCTTATCCCCTTCGCCTTTCAGGGCAGCTATAATCTCCCAGTGGTCTTTTACATACTGTCCAGGATCATGATACATGGTAATTTGGGCATAATAGAACCTGAAAATCCTCTTTCTTAGCTGTGAAATGGTATCAAAAAGCTCTGAACTCCCTGTAACTTTTGGGAAATATAGGTGAAAGTTTATGTTGCAGATAAAATAGTCTGTGTAATTCTCCTGTTTGGATAACACCTCCATCTCCCTATTCATTTCTTCAAGTGCATTAATATCTTCTGGAGTCAGAATGATCGAGGCCATCTCCATTGCAAGGCCCTCAAGTCTCATAAGCATTCTGTGAAGAGTGTCGAGTTCAGAGGGTGAATACTTTTTTACAAAGACCCCTTTTTTGGGGATGTTTATCACATAACCTTCATTTTCTAATATACGTAAGGCCTCCCTTACTGGTGTTCTGCTTACATATGCAAGCTGTGCTATTTCTCTTTCGTTCAACTTTTCACCTGGATTGTAAATACCTTTGATTATCTTTTCTTTAAGTATCTCATAGACTTTGATCCATGAATTTGCATCCATTTTATCTCCCGATAATTCGACCTTTTTTAAGCAGAATCTTTTTCATTATAGATTGCACAGGAAACTATGACAATAAAAATATTTAAAATTTAGTAGATCAGGTAAATACATTCTATTTTCCCATTAAAAGCTCTGGCAACCATGTGGCAATCTGCGGGAATATAAAGAGTAATGTGGCGGCAACAATAAGGCTCAAGAGAAAAGGTGTTACACCTTTGTAGATAAGATTGAAAGGCAGGCCCGTTACATTCCTCACGATAAATACGCAGATGGCAACAGGTGGTATTATTACACCTATCATTAGAGTAATGCCTATCATTATTCCAAACCAAACAGGATCATAACCGAGTTTAACCACGGCAGGATAAAAAATGGGTGTGGCAAGTATCATAAAGGCCAGATCGTCGATGAATGACCCACCAAGGAGATATACGAAAATTATCAAAATCATGATAATAAATTTTGGTAATGGAAGTCCAGTCACCCAGTCAGCGGCTATAAAAGGTATCTCTGTTATTGCGAGAAAATGGCCAAGCACAACTGATCCGGCGATTAAAAGAAGGGTCATAACAGCCGTCCTCAACGATTCGTCCCACGATTTTATCAACAATTTAATATTCAATTCTTTCTTGAATGCAGCCAAAGCAAGGACTGCAAGTATCCCTATTGTAC
>JAOADT010000032.1 GCA_026417175.1 Deltaproteobacteria bacterium
AAACTATCTTCAATTTCGTTGCAGTTTATAACGATTTTGAAGCTAAATTTGCTGAGTTTCTTGATAAATGTGAAGATGTTGACCGCTTTGCTGCTTTAGCTGATAAGTTTTCCATTGACTATCTCAGTTCAAGAGGAGCAATAAGACTTTATTATCCTGATTTCATAGCAGTTCAAAAAGTTGGGAAAGAAGAAGTTTTTTGGATAATCGAAACAAAAGGTAGGGAATACGAGGATACAGACAGAAAAGACCAGGCGATGCAAAGATGGTGCAAAGATGTGAGTAAGCAAACTGGTAAAAATTGGAAATACCTAAAAGTTTTTCAGAAGGATTTTAGGGACAGTGCTAAAAGCTTGTCAGAATTAATTGAAAGACTGGGGATCGACTGAAAACAGACCATAAACGGGGCCTTGAAAAACAATAAGATACCTTTGATAGGAACAGCCAGACTTGTAACCGCTGCTTTTTCTATGAAAAACACTGAGTTGTCCACCCTGGCAAAAACATTGACTTGTCCTTCCTGCTGGTATATAAGTTTATTCTATGGGACTTTTCCGCAGGAAGGATTCCGCTTACTGGTGGATATCGTTCACAGTTGGAGGTAAACGTTACAGAATAAGCACTGAAACAAAAGACAGGAAACTTGCAGAGAAGATATACGCAAGCATACTGGTAAAAGTAGCTGAAGGGAAATGGTTCGGAAGAGACCCGGCTTTGTGTTATACTTTCAATGAACTCATGGAACGGTTTATGAAAGAGTACGCTCCTCAAAGAAAGCTATCAATGGTCAAAAGGTATGAGTGTGCACTTGTGCATCTTAAAAAGTACTTTTCAGATAAGACTTTATCTGAGATTACTCCTGACCTCATCTCGTCATGCATGCACAAAAGACGTGAAGAAGGTGCCGCAAGTGCAACGATAAATAGAGAAAGAGCTATGCTAAGCAAGGCCTTCAACCTAGCAGTAAACGTTTGGGGATGGATAATGACTAATCCTTGCCAAAAGGTACCACCATACCCAGAGAACAACAAACGAGATAGATGGCTCACATGGGAGGAAGAAGAAAGACTCCTTGCTGCATCAGAACCTTATCTAAATGGAGCACTGAGAGATATAATCATACTTGCCTTAAATACTGGTATGAGACAAGGAGAAATAATGAATCTTAGGTGGGATCAGATTGACTTTGATAAGCGTGTGATAATCTTACAGGAGACAAAGACTGGTACCCCGCGTGGGGTTCCACTCAACAATACAGTTTTCAAAATGCTTGTGAGAAGATACACTGAAAGAAAGAATTCGGAATATGTCTTTTCAACTCGGAAGGGAACAAAGATAGGAACAAGGAACATGCTGAGGGGGTTTTACAAGGCCCTTTCAAAGGCGGGTATTAGTGATTTCCGGTTCCATGATCTCCGTCACACGTTTGCAACTCGATTGGTTCAGGTTGGAGATCAACTTTATAGGATAGGTCAAATTCTTGGTCATAGCCAGGTGGAAACCACTCAGAGATATGCCCATCACTATCTAGAGAGTCTAAGACCGTCTGTTATGTTGCTTGATAACCTGAGAGGTGCAAGGAATTCAGGGAAAGACCTATCAGGAAAGGAGTAGAATTGTGACTGGTGAGAAGATTCTCAGTGTGGTGATTCTAACGACAACACAAACTTTGTCACGATTTTGTCACGGCTGTGACTCAGGATTGTCTAATGGTCTAGATAAGTTATTGAAATTATTAGATGCGCCCATAGCTCAACTGGACAGAGCGTTGGACTACGAATCCAAAGGTTGCAGGTTCGACTCCTGCTGGGCGCACTCTATCTTATTTAATTCCGTTCTGGACCAATGAGCTATCTCGAAGTAATGGTGCGCCTCTTCTATTTTACCCCTTTTTCTTGCACCGTTTGCCACAATCAAAGATTTCTTTTCTATTTCAAAGAGAGTCTTTTTTTTCATTTCGAGATCTTTAAGGCCTGAATTAACCATTTTCAAAAGAGCTTGTATTCTGAATTTATCTAAAGCTTCATATTTTTTTGAAAGTTGATCTTCATGACCGCCCCTCTTTATTATGAGGGGCTTTTCCACGAAAAGTATTGGTAATTTTGACGCTATTCTTAGCCACATGTCGTAGTCCTCACATACTGGAAGTGACTCATCAAAAAATCCAACTTCTTCAAAGACTCTTCTTTTTATGAGGACCGAAGAAGGGCTTATTATACACAAAGGCAAGCACCTTTCGTATATGAATCCAGAATACTTTTTGTGTCTTTCCTTTTGATTTATTCTTTTTCCATTCTTTATCCATATCTCGTCCGTGTAAGAAATATCGTAGCCAAGTTTTTCCATCATTGCGAGCTGGGTCGAGATTTTTTTCTTCATCCAAAGATCATCAACATCGAGAAAGGCTATATAGCTTCCCCTTGAAACCTTTATTCCTAGGTTTCTAGCAGAACTTATGCCCCCATTCTCTTTCCATACATACTTGACCGGGTATTTCTTAACCTCATACTCAGTTCCATCATCAGAACCGTCATCTATAACAATTATTTCTTCCACCCTGTAATCCTGATTAAGTACTGATTCGATAGCTTCTTTTATAAATCTTCGTCTATTGTAGGTCGTTATTATAGCAGAGACCATTTATCTTAAGTTCGATCTGAAAAGACTTTTCTCCATCTTTCAGATCTATTTCCCATAACGGCATAAGCATGGTGGATTGATAGTTCCTCTCAAATCCCTCTTCGGACAATGAGACTACTTCCACTGGATGAGTCCAAATTTCCTTTGGTTCGTCCATTACCATCAGAATATCCACCCCTTGATAAGGGTCGTGGAATTTCACAAAAGTTGAAGGTTCCATTATACCCCTTTTCGAAAGCGGATATTTTTCTTTTCCCACCTCCATAAACCTTTCTCCGCCTAAACCTAAAAATGAAAAGTTAAATTCCACTCCTAAAAAAAACTTCTCCTTTACCTCTCCGGAAATGCTGTAACTTATGAGAATCTTGTCACCAACGGAATCCACTTTAAGCAATTTTTCTATGATAAGTGGTATGGAATAGGAATCCCGCCAAAAGTTACCGTGTCGTATAAGCCTTAATGTAACCTTGTCCTTTTTTTTCTCTATCTTTCCTTGATATGGCTCTTTCACAAAATCTCCCGGCTCGTAATACTGACACTTAAAAAAGCTTTCAAATGTAGCATCTTGACCGAGTATGTGATCTATTAAACAGGCTCTCCTATACCAGTCATAGTGAAGAAAATTTTCAAGTCCTGATTCCTTTTTTAAAAGCAAATCGTGAATAGTTTTTGTCCCATCTACCTCTTGTCTAGGGATTGCTTCCTTTATTTTCTCATGATAAGCCTCATACCTCCTTCTCAAAGTAGCAATTAGGTTTACGTTACATGGCTTATAATCGAGTTCATACATGACCCCGCCTTCTTTTAGTAAGAAATAAGCCTTTATATTTCTTGTATTTATTACAACCTCTTCCCAACCATCTAGGTTTATGTCCTCAAAATAAGCATCAGGTGATGTTTTCTTTTCGACAGCTTTTTCAGCCTCAATGAGATTTTTATAAATTTCTGATCTCAGATGGGGAAGATAAAGACCACCAAATACTCCGTGCCAGTACGCATCGTTGCACTGACCTCTATATAGAGCTTTCTTGGCCACTTCTCGCTTTCGTGCGAGTTTCGAAACACGAAGCATTTTTTTGTGCATATCATTGCTTTCATCATACTTGACCAAGAAGTATTTGTAATAACCACCCTCTATAAACGGATGGTAATTCTGAGCAGAATTGTTAGAAAATTCCTGATAGTCTTTTATCCTAGTGGCAGGAAGGCACCACTCATCCATCTCCTTGTAAGAGTTGCAGTTAAGATAAATTAGACCTAAAGGTCTGTTTTTTGCCAGATACTCTCCAAATGTAACCGTATTCAGCCAGTTTGAGTTTTCAAAAAGATAAGAAAAAAAGTTCTTTAACCAACCATTCTTGTACACATGGTTATAGGTTCCAGGCCAAAGGCCAAATTTCTCTCCGTCGTCTGCAAAAACAACAAGTTTTCCACCCTCTTTCTCCACAGATCTAAAATATTTGTCAATCTCATTAATTTGCTTAAAAGGCAAAGCGTATCTTAGAAACTGAAGCCCGGGGAAAATTGCTATTTTATAGTTTTCGAACTCGGTAAGGTAGTGGCCGTACAACTCTTTTTCCATTAATCCAATTGCTTTAAAATGGTGATCATCCAGTACTATGTAAGATATTCCTGCTTTTGCCACAATTTCCGGTATGTGAGGCTCATAAACCCTCTCGGCAACCCACATGCCGGAAGCGTCAACTGAAAATATCTCTTTTAAGAACTTTCTATGCATTTTTATCTGCCCTATCCCATCCTCGACAGGAATCATAGCAAGGACTGGTTCGTACATTCCTCCTGCAAGGATTTCTACTCTTTTGGACTGAATATGTTTCTTCAGTCTTTCTATATAGTATGGCTTTTCCCTGACAAGCCATTCAAGAAGGTATCCAGAGATATGGAGGTTTAGCTTTATACCGTCTACTTCCTCAAACGCATCTAAAAATGGAAGGTAGGACTCTCGATACGCCTTCTCAAGAATATGATCCATATTTCCAACGGGTTGATGTAGATGGATACAGAAGATAAAGTTCATTAGGTATTCCGTTTTATGGCGGGGACGACGAGATTTGAACTCGCGGCCTCCGGCGTGACAGGCCGGCGTTATAAACCAGGCTTAACTACGTCCCCGCAGCATTTACTAATCTGTCGAATATGGTAGGCGGGAGAGGGTTTGAACCTCCGGCCCCCGGCTTGTAAGGCCGATGCTCTCCCACTGAGCTACCCGCCCAATTTGAACTTAATATAGCAATTTTATCCCGATCGGTCAATCTAAGCAATCTCTGCTTTTTCTTCATATATCATAATTGGCTGTTCTTTATTAAGAATCGTATCCTCGTTAACCACACATTCTTTCACGTTAGGAAGTGAAGGTATATCATACATAACATCAAGCATTACCTTCTCCATTATAGCCCTCAGCCCACGAGCTCCCGTTTTTTTCTTCATGGCCTCCCTTGCGATTGCCCTTAAAGCGCCTTCAGTGAATGTAAGCTTAACGTTGTCGAGTTCGAAAAGTTTTTTGTACTGCTTTACGATGGCATTCTTGGGAGTTTTTAGTATTTCTACAAGCTGCTCTTCAGTAAGTTCATCTAAAGGTGCAATAATTGGAAGCCTGCCAACAAACTCAGGAATCAATCCATATTTTATCAGATCTTCCGGTTGTACCTCTCTAATCAATTCTGCATACCTCTTGTTTCTACCCCCTTCTACTTCAGCTCCAAAGCCTATTCCTTTTTTGCCTATTCTATTTGCTATTATGCTTTCTATCCCTATAAACGCACCGCCACATATGAATAGTATATTTGTGGTATCCACCTTTATATAGTCTTGCTGAGGATGTTTCCGTCCACCTTTGGGCGGAACATTAGCAATCGTTCCTTCTATAATTTTTAGTAAAGCTTGTTGCACGCCTTCCCCGGATACGTCCCTAGTTATGGACGGACTATCACTTTTTCTAGAGATTTTATCAATTTCATCGATATAAACGATTCCTTTCTCTGCTTTCTCAATGTTGTAATCTGCCGCTTGCAAAAGATATAGAATAATATTTTCTACGTCTTCCCCTACGTACCCGGCCTCAGTTAAGGTTGTAGCATCTGCGATCGTGAATGGCACATGAAGAATCTTTGCCAATGTCTTTGCGAGTAACGTCTTCCCAGATCCTGTTGGACCTATAAGGAGAATGTTACTCTTTTGAATTTCTACATCATCACCGGCTGCTTTTGCTTCTATCCGCTTATAATGGTTATATACAGCTACGGAAAGTATCTTTTTTGCATACTCCTGGCCTACTACATACTCATCAAGCTGTTTCATTATTTCGTGAGGTTTTGGAATGGATGTTTTTATATATTCAAACCTTTCCTTTTTTATCTCTTCCTGAATTATCTCGTTACACAATTCAACACACTCATCACATATATATACGAGAGGACCCGCTATAAGCTTTCGTACCTCATCTTGGCTCTTTCCACAGAAAGAGCAGTGTAGCTTCATTGTTCTACCGTTATTTCTTCTGATCATGCTCATTGTCTCTTCTCCACAATTTTATCTATAATACCGTAATCTAAAGCCTGCTCTGCACTCATATAAAAGTCTCTTTCTGTATCGCTTGCAATCTTCTCAAAGGGCTGTCCGGTGTGTTTCATCAGTATTTTATTTATCCTTTCCTTCATTCTTAGTATTTCTTTCGCCTGTATATCGATATCTGTTGCCTGGCCTTGGAATCCTCCAAGTGGTTGATGGATAAGTATTCTGGAGTTAGGCAACGCGTATCTTTTACCCTTTTCTCCTCCCGCCAGAAGAACTGCTGCCATAGAGGCAGCTTGTCCTATACATATAGTGGACACGTGTGGCTTTATATATTGCATGGTGTCATATATAGCAAGTCCACTTGTTATATAACCACCGGGAGAATTTATATAAAGGTATATGTCTTTTTCAGGGTCTTCAGATTCAAGAAAAAGTAACTGAGCAATCACCACGTTTGCTGTCTGATCGTCTATTGGTGTACCCAGGAATATTATTCTTTCCTTAAGTAGTCGGGAATATATGTCATATGCTCTTTCCCCTCTTCCATCTTTTTCAATTACGATAGGGATAAGAGTCATTGCGTCTCCTTTATTTTCGCATTGTTAATTAAAAATTCACGAGTTTTATCTAGAAGCACCCTGTTTCTAATATAACCCATAAGGCCACTTTTTTCAAAAAATGTGCGTGTATCGGTGTATGGTCTTTTTGTTTCCTCCGCTATTTTTTTTATCTCGCGATCAATGTCATCTTGACTTACCTCGATAGCCTCTCTCTTGGCTATGTTCATGAGCACTATTTCTTCCTTAATCTCTTGGCGAACTCTCCTTTCGATCTCCTCCTTTAGTTTTCTTTTCTCCTCCTCCACCAAATTGTCCTGTATCATTCTTTCCTTCAAGTCCTCTAAGACATCTTCTACACGGCTTTGAAAGTATCTTTCAGGTATAGGAATTTCAATCCCATCAACTATCCTATCCATCACAGTCCTGTATATATGTTCCCGTAATAAAGCTTCTTTTTCTTTTTGAATAGACTTACTTATCTCTTGTTTTAGTACTCCCAAATTTTCAAAACTTAAGTCCTTTGCAAACTCATCAGAAATGTCTGGCATAATCCTCTCCTTTAACTCTTTCAAGTAAACTTTAAAAATCACTTTCTTCCCCGCAACTTCCTTATCCGGATAATCTTCCGGGAAAAGTATCTCTATCTCTTTTTCTTCACCTTTTTTCATTCCAACTATAGCATCCTCAAATTCAGGCATGAAAACTCCATTTCCCAACTCTAAAGGGTACGAATCGCTACGTGCTTCTTTTAGTGGTTTTCCATCCAGATACCCTTGATATTTGATTACAGCAATATCACCATACGAAGCCTCTTTTTTTTCCTCCTTCTCCTTTATAACGGCATGCATATTTCTTAAGCGTTCGAGCCTTTCTTGGATCTCTTCTTCTTTGACTTCCACTTTTTTGGAATCCACTTCTATCCCCTTATAATCTCCGATGTCAATGAAGGGAAACACTTCACATTCCATCACGTAACCTGAAGTTTCATCCTTCTCTATATAGTTCACTATCGGTTTTACTATTGGTTCGATGCTCAATTCCCTTAGAGCCTGGGGAAGTGTCTCTTCAACCATCCTCTTTTTTATTTCTTCTTCTATTATGTCTCCATAATAGAGAGCCACCATCTCTTTTGGTGCCCTGCCAGGTCTGAAGCCTTTTATCTTTACTCTGCTTTTTATATCGTTGAGGGTTTCCTCTCGCATCTTTTCTATTCTTTCTTTAGGCAAAAGCACTTCAATTTTTTTTCTAGTCTCGTCCACATCTAGTAAAGATACCTTCATTATATCCTCCACCTCTGTCTCACCTAATTATACCCAATAATGATTCTTATTATCAAGCTCGAACGGCATCTTTTATTGACAAACTTACAGCTGCCATATATTATTTAGGCCGTGAATCTCAAAGAACTACCAGAAATTTTTGAAAATATAGCAGGACTTTTGGAAATAAAGGGCGAAAATCCTTTTAAGATAAGGGCTTACCAAAATGCAGCCAAAATTATTTCTCAAATAGATGGTCTTGAAGAAAAGATAAAGGATAAAAGACTTACGGAAATAAAAGGGATAGGTGAGGCTATCGCCAAAAAAATAGAAGAATACTACAAAACTGGATCCATTTCTTATTACGATGATTTAAAAAGAGATTTCCCTTTATCGCTACTTGAACTGAGAAAGATACCCACTCTCGGACCAAAAAAAATAAAAACCCTTTACGAAAAACTAGGAATAACTAATATTGGGGAACTAGAATATGCATGTAAAGAAAATAGACTTTTAACTCTGTTTCGTATTGGCAAAAGAACACAGGACCGTATCTTAAAAGGAATCGAATTCTTTAAGAAACATAAAGATGAGTTTCTACTAGCAGAGACCGAAAGCCAAGCAGAGATTCTCAGAGATAGTCTTAAGGCCCGTTTCGCAAGTTCTAAAGTTGATATATGTGGTAGCATAAGGAGGAAAAAGGAAGTAGTAAGAGATATTGATATTATAACCACACTAGAATCCCGCGAAGCACTAAATCAATTTTTAGGTTCATTCTCTGAAACATTGACGGTTATTTCGAGCGACAATGAAAAAACAACTCTAAAGTTAAAGTCTGGGGTAACTGCTGAGATCCGAAGGGTAAAAGAGGAAGAATATCCTTATGCACTCCTCTATTTTACGGGCAGCGACGAGCACATAGCCGGGCTTGCACCTTTATTTCAAAAAAGGGGACTTAATATATGGCCGATAAGGGCAACTGAAAAAAAACAAATACTCAAGACCGAAGAGGAGATCTATAACGCCATAGGTCTCGATTTTATACCCCCTGAACTCAGAGAGGGTTATGGAGAAATAGAGGCCGCAGCTTCCAAAAAGCTACCCGAACTTGTAAAAATGGAAGATATCAGAGGGGCTTTACACGTTCACACTAATTTTAGCGACGGTCTCGATTCCTTAAAGATTTTAATAGATTTTTCAAAAGGACTTGGATTGGAGTACATCGGAATAAGTGACCACAGTAGAAGCGCTTATTATGCTCGAGGATTAAAGATAGAAAATCTTAAAAGACAGTGGGCCCTTATAGATGAAATTAATAGAAGCGAGGACAGTTTTTTTGTTTTCAAAGGCATAGAAAGCGATATACTTCCGGATGGTAGTCTAGATTATCCAGACGACGTACTAAAACAGTTCGATTTTGTCATAGCCTCGATACACTCACATTTCAACCTTAGCAAAAAGGAACAGATGGAAAGGATAATTAAGGCATTAAAAAATCCATACGTAACTATATTTGGACATCCTACAGGGAGGCTTCTCCTTTACCGCGATGGATACAGTTTGGATATGGAAGAAATCATTGAAATATCCATTAACAATGGGATTGTTATAGAATTAAACGCAAGCCCATACAGGCTCGATATAGATTGGAGACACCTAAAATATGCAAAGAATAAGGGTCTACTCATATCAATAAATCCTGACGCCCACTCAAAAACTGGATTATCAGATATTAAGTTTGGTGTAGCTATGGCAAGAAAGGGCTGGTTGGAAAAAAAAGATGTACTTAATGCAAAGACATCTGAAGAAATAAAGAATTTTTTCAACATGAGAAGAAGGTAGGATGATGATAAAAGATACAGCTACAATAATTGAAAAGCTTAAAAGAATGCACGGCGACCCAAGATGTGAACTAGAATTTTCGAATCCTCTCGAACTGACCATTGCCACCATCCTTTCAGCTCAGTGCACAGACGAAAGGGTAAACAGGGTCACAAAAAATCTTTTTAAAAAGTACCGTACCATGGATGATTATTTAACGGTTCCTATTGAGGAACTTCAAGAAGATATAAAGCCAACTGGTTTTTACAAAAATAAAGCAAAAATCATAAAGAATGTGGTTTCTGAGATTAAAGATAGATTTTCCGGAAAATTACCAGAGGATATAGATACACTCGCAACTATCAAAGGCATCGGAAGAAAATCGGCAAACATGATTATCGGATGTGCTTATCACAAACCGGCTGTAATCGTGGATACCCACTTTAGTCGTGTATCCAATAGGATAGGAATTACGGAATTGAAAGATCCTCAAAAGATAGAAGATGACATAAAGAGGAAAGTTCCTCAAAATCACTGGCTTGATCTTTCCTTGCTTCTCATTTTACATGGTAGGTATGTATGCAAAGCAAAAAAACCAGAATGTAGCAAATGTGAATTAAAGGAAGACTGCAATTTCTTTGTGAAAGGAGTACGGTGATGTTTGATAAGGAATCCCTTTCTGAGTCCGAACTCAAAAGATTAAGAACAATTTCCCATTATGCGAGGGGCGATATTCTTAAGATGACCACTCTCGCCAAATCTGGCCATCCTGGCGGCTCTATGTCATCATTAGATATTTACGTTGTTTTATTTTCTTATGCAAAGTTAGATGAGGCTCCAAGGGACAGAATTGTGATAAGCCACGGACACACGTCTCCGGGAGTCTATGCGGCACTTGCAAGAGTTGGATATCTTCCAATTGATGAAGTAATAGCATTTTTTAGAAAGGGCGGAAGTCCATATGAGGGTCACGTAGTAAAGGGTATCCCTTTTATAGACTGGTCTACCGGAAATCTAGGCCAGGGACTTTCTGCCGCCTGTGGATTCGCGATTGCCTCCAAGCTAAAAAATGAAAAAACTAACGTATTCGTAGTGATGAGTGACGGCGAACAGCAGAAAGGACAAGTTTCAGAGGCAAGAAGATTTGCAGTTAAATATCAACTTTCAAATATTCTGGTGATTATAGATTACAATCGAATACAGATTTGCGGTCCGATAGAAAAGGTTATGCCCCAAAACATAATCGAAAATTATCTTTCTGATGGATGGGATGTTATTCAGGTTGATGGACATGACTATTTAGAAATATACAGCGCTATCAGAAGGGCCCTACAGGTGGAAAATCCAGTTTGCATAGTGGCAAATACGGTAATGGGCAAGGGTGTTCCTTTCATGGAAAATAACGAGAAATATCATGGCTCACCCCTCACAGAGGAAGAGTATAAAAAGGCTATGGAAATTCTTGGTCTGGACGATGACCTTGAAAAATATAAGGAAATGAGAAAAGGGATTTGGTCTTATAACTTAAAAGAAGAGAAGAATAATTTTTCATTGATTCAAGTTGGAAAACCGTTTACGTACGAGGAATCTGAAAAAGTGGATAGTAGAACCGCTTTTGGAAGGGCCTTAAAAGATATAGCCGACAAGAATATTCCCCAAGGTCGATATATCTGTGTTTTTGACTGCGATTTAGCTCCATCTGTTAAAACGGTAGAGTTTTCAAAGGCTTATCCCCAATTTTTTTTTCAGTCAGGCATTCAGGAACATAATACAGCCACAGTAGCCGGTGCACTTTCAACAACAGGTATAGTTACTTTTTTTGCAGATTTTGGGGTTTTTGGCCTTGATGAAACATACAATCAGCATCGGCTAAATGACATAAACAAAACTAATTTAAAGCTGATTCTGACTCATGTGGGTCTAGACGTAGGTCAGGACGGTAAAACTCATCAGTGTATTGATTATATAGGACTTGCTCGGAATCTGTTTTATTTTAAGCTTATCGTGCCATGTGATCCCAATCAAACGGATAGAGTGATAAGATATGTAGCTAAAACCGAAGGAAATTTCATAGTAGCAATGGGTAGAAGCAGATGGCCAGTTATTTACGGATCAGACGGACATCCATTTTACGGAGAAGATTACGAGTTCGTTTACGGAAGAGCGGATGTTATAAGAGAGGGTAAAGATGTACTTATCGTAACTTATGGCGGGATGGTACATAGGGCCCTAGCTATAAGGGAAGAACTTCTTAAAGAGGGTATATCAACTACAGTCGTAAACATGGCAAGCGTATTTGAAATAGATAGGCAAACCTTGAGAAGATTCCTGTCTTCGCCGGTTGTGGTTACATACGAGGACCATAATGTGTACACGGGAATAGCCCCTTCTTTATCCAGATTCTTGTTGGAGGAGAAATTCACTGGAAGATTTTTGTCTTTTGGAGTAAAAAAATACGGCGTTTCGGGAGATACGGAAGAGGCACTCAAAGCAGAAAGTCTGGATATTGCCACTGTCAGTGAAAAAATAAAAGAGGCAATAAAAAAGCTTTAATTGGGAGGAAAAAGATGGAAATAAAAGCGATGTACAGAAAAATAGTGAAAGACAGCTTTCCAGACACTATTACAATAGATATGGGTGGACAAAAGCTTATATTTCGCAAAAAAGTTTGGAATATCTATGATGAAGACGAAGGTGTAAATGTTGAAAGGGGGTTAAGGTATGGTGAGAACCCTGACCAACCCGCAGCCATGTATGAACTTATAAATGGCAATCTGGTTATGGGGGATGTCAGATTTTTAGATCCTGAAAGAGGGCTTGTGAGTAAAATAAAGGAGCACGACATGCTCCAAGTAGGAAAGCATCCCGGGAAGATAAATCTAACAGATATAGATAACGCCCTTAACATACTCAAGTTTCTGGATAAAAAACCCGCTTGCGCTATTATGAAGCATAATAACCCATCGGGAGTTGCATACGGTTCTACATCAGCGGAGGCCTTTGAGAAAGCCTTTTGGGCAGATAGAATTGCGGCATTTGGAGGGGCAGTTATTTTCACAAGGAAAGTGGACAAAGAAACAGCCCAAATCATGGCGCAAAATTATTTTGAAGTTGTATGTGCGCCGGATTATGATGGAGAGGCTCTCGATATTTTGAAAAAATGGAAAAATCTCAGAATTTTAAAAATAGAAGAAATCGAAAGACTCCACGAATATAAATTTAAACGATTCATAGACTTCAAAACTCTAATTGATGGAGGCTTAATAATCCAGGAATCCCAGCCTTTCAGAATAAGAAGTAAGGAAGACTTGAAGCCTGCGGAAACTCATTACAAAGGAAAAACATACAAAATAAATAGACTACCAACAGAAAAAGAGTATGAGGACATGTTATTTGGGTGGTACGTGGAAACAGGTGTTACTTCAAATTCTGTCCTTTTCGTTAAAGATGAGGTTACTATTTCAATCGGTACCGGAGAGCAGGATAGAGTGGGGGTAGTAGAAATAGCGATATTTAAAGCTTACAAGAAATTCATAGATAAAGAGGTGTTCAAAAAATTCGGTGTTCCATATGCTGTTTTTAAACTTGAGGCTGAAAGGGGGGAAAGAGACCTAAAAGCGCTTATGGAGATAGAAGAATATGCGAAAGAAACCTGTGCTGAACTTAAAGGATCTATAGTATGTTCAGATGGTTTCTTTCCTTTTAGGGATGGGGTAGACGCCGCAATTAGGGAAGGTGTAACCGGGGTTATACAGCCAGGAGGATCTGAAAGAGATTATGAGGTTATAGAAGCATGTAACGAAAAAAACGTAACGATGGTTTTTACCGGACAGAGACTTTTTAAGCACTGAAAGTTTAAGGATAAAGGGGCAAATTAACAAGACCTTTCTTTTCGTCTAAACCTAAGGCTATGTTCATGTTTTGGACAGCCTGTCCAGAAGCTCCTTTTATGAGGTTGTCTATAGCAGAGATAACGACAAATCTACCATCTTCAAAGGTCTTAGCACCTATGTCACAGAAGTTCGAAAATCTTACAAATCTTGTGTCGGGGAATAAATCCTTGTCTAAAATTCTAACAAAGAACTCTGACGAATACTCCTCTTGAAAAAGTTTCAGTAACTCTTCGGTGGTTAGGGGTGTTTTAAATCTTCCGTATACACATGTAAGAATACCTCTGTTCATTGGAACGAGATGTGGAATGAAGGTGATTCTAATCTCTTGAAATTTGTTAACCTCTTTTTGGATTTCTGGCTCGTGTCTATGATTACCGATCCCATAGGCTCTTATGCCTTCTGAAACTTCACAGAACAGACTACCCAGTTTAAGTTCTCGCCCTGCGCCGCTTACACCGGATTTGGAGTCTATGAATACGTCTCCAAAAATCATCTTTCTCTTTACGAGTGGGTAAAGAGCGAGAAGAGCTGATGTTACGTAACAACCAGGATTTGCTATAAGTTTCTTCCCTTTAATCTTATCCCTGTGGATTTCAGGTAGACCGTAAATACTATACTTAATAAGCTCGGCAGCAACATGGCGAGTATAGTACCGTTCGTAAAGATCTATCTGCTCAAATCTAAAATCCGCTGAAAGGTCCACGATTACGGTCTTCCCATCATATAATTCCTTCGCTTTTTCCATTGAAGTGCCATGGGGTAAACATAGAAAAAAAACGTCACATTTTCCTCGTAGATCTTCATCCGTCCGGGTAAGCCTTTTTTCACAAATCCCAGAGAATGAAGGGAAAATCTCTGAGAACCTTCTTCCCGGGTAGGTATTAGAGGTAAGGATCGTGATCTCTACGTCCGGATGATTCAAAAGAATAGATACAAGAACCTGCCCTGTGTATCCTGTAGCTCCAATTACTCCAACACGGTGCATTAAGAATTTATCTCTTCGAGAACTGGAAGCCCCTTCTTGCGCCCCTTCTTCCGTATTTCTTTCTTTCTTTAACCCTGGGGTCTCTACGAAGGAGGCCCTGTTTTTTTAGAACTGCTCTCAAATTTTGATTATATTCCACTAGTGCCTTTGCTATCCCGTGGCCAACTGCCCAGGCTTGGGCTGGCAGTCCCCCGCCATGGACATTTGCGATAACATCAAATTTGGAAAGAGTTCCAGTTAGAAGGAACGGTTTATTTACCATGAATCTCCATTCTTCAACAGGGAAATACTCATTAAGAGTTCTCCCATTTATCAAATAATTTCCCTGTCCTTGTTTTATCCAAACTCTCGCGACGGCAGTTTTTCTTTTTCCTGTGGCATAATATCTTTTTTCAGCCACTAATTACCTCCTTCATATCAAGAGTGATGGGATTTTGGGCCGAATGAGGATGCCTACTTCCTCTATAAACTTTTAGTTTTTTTATAATTTTTCTACCGAGGCTTCCTTTGGGCAACATACCTTTCACGGCAAGCTTAATCACTTCCTCAGGCTTCTTCTCCAACATTGTTTTTAGATTTGTTAACTTTATCCCACCAGGATATCCGCTATGTCTGGCGTAAAATTTGTCTTGCAGTTTCTTGCCCGTAACCTTTACTTTTTCTGCATTTACAACCACAACGTAATCCCCCACATCCATATGTGGAGTGAATATAGGCTTCGTTTTTCCTCTTATTATAGCTGCGATTTTTGAAGCTAGTCTTCCTAAAGTCAATCCGGTAGCATCGATCACATACCAATTTTTCACTATCTCTTCCCTCTTTGGAAAATAAGTCTTCATAAACTCTAACCCCAAACGAAAATTTCGTTTAACATAATACAAACACCAGGATAAAGTCAAGCAAATATTTGTCCTGGTAATTCCTCTTTCCATCATCCGAATATGTTACATATCTTGAAAATTCGCTAGGTTCTCGTGCCAATAAAAACTCGTTCTTCATTTAGTTTAAGTTGCCTAAGTTTAAGCACGAAATTAGCGTACATCCTGAGCGGATCCATAACCCAGAGGTTCGTAGTATGCTAAATTTAATAAATTGTTACTCTTTTTATTACTATGACCGTTTTTCTCTGCCATCAAAACTTGTCTCATTATAACCTGTAATTGAAGCCCGAAACCCTGCTCGTCCATTGCCAATCAAAAAGACTTTTTTCTATTAAAAACAATTGTCTCAGACCTCCATTTTAATAATAACTTCCCTTAAAGAACGCAGACGATGTTAATGGAAATATACTCTGACCGCAAGGAAAGAAGCTTTAATCCTAAAAACCTCACCATCAATAAAATCTTGGACATAACATTAGCGCAATCATTACTAAAGGACCTCACCTTTTCCACTCCAGGATAAAAAGTCTCATCTACTCATTCAGCAAAAAGTTTTTCGCGATCCACTCAACAGAGGGTATAAACCTATCACAACCTCCCAAGCAACGAGCCTGTTCTATGTGATAAATACCCTTCACTCGCCTCAATCAAAGTCTTTACTTTTTTAGTGTAAAGCTTTCTCCTGTATCTCATTGGATACTTTTTTAAACACCTCCAAAGATATCCTCCCTTATTTCAATACAAGGGACATTAAGGCTACCTAAATGTTATCCGTTAAGTCGACGGGTAATTTTACAACTCCCTCGTGCATCTTTATATGCTATGTGGACTATTTACATCCCGGAACACAGAATTAGAGTAACTTTTTTTCGCATTCCACAACGGACGTAGGGATATTTCCTTTTCTTAGGGTATGTTATGGGTAATACAATTCTTCTCTTTGGGTGAGTTAGTAAAATGTGGCTAATACTACCGGAGATTGCTCAATGTATCACTTGTGTTCAGTTTGAGGATATTTTTTATCAATTTTATTGACAAATTTTATTGACAAAAGAGATTGTAAAAAAATATAATAGAATGTGAAAAAAATAACATAAT
>JAOADT010000033.1 GCA_026417175.1 Deltaproteobacteria bacterium
CATCTTTCCTTTCAAGGTATTTTTTGGGAACTGAAAGAGAAAAGTTACCATCAGCCATGAGTTTCATGTAATGTACCCTATATATTGGCATTAGTCTCTTAAGAAGAGCTTGGTGAAAACTGGGCAAATAACTAAAAAACTGTGGACAATATAGAACTATTTTTCTCTGGCTTTTGAATGAAGTTCTATTCATGGCGCCTTCCCTCGCGGATCATCCATCTAATACTTGGTATCAGAGAAATCCCTTCTTTGGAGCTGTTTTCTGGCTATCACTTTCTGAATCTATCTTTTCTATCATTTTGTTCGATAAGTTCAGTCATCTACGTAGAACTATTTTTATCTTCACTGTCTGAAACTTCTTTTCGGTTGAGTAAATATCTATATATTAGTTTGTCACCTTCAACACTTTAACCCTTTTCAGCTTTATCACTCTTTTTGGATGAATTTCTGTGACGCCACATGTCTTTATAATTTGATCAATCTCCTTTAAAGTCGTATTCACTTCTGGTGGATCAACCATATGAAGAAAATCGAGGTGACTGAATTATTAGGGAATAGCTTGACAAAAGTTTACGATCCCATTGGAACTTTTACTCTCCTGATTTCCAATGTTACATTTTTACTCTATTTCATTTCTGCTAATCCTTTGGGTCCAGCCAAATAAGAATTCGAGCCCTTTTCTCAAACCTTGATACCCTTTGAATATTCAAGAATCATTTTGATTAAGATTACAATGTTAAAAAGAAGCGCACTTTACACAATTAACGTTTAAGGGGACGCGGATAGAACCACCGATAGGGTTTCTATTCATTCAACTCACTCAACTGCTTAAAATCCTTCAAAACTAAGTCGAATAGTGAGATCCATCTGGTCACAGAGAGCGCTTATCAAGATTTGAGATAGATTCCATTTGATACGTTTATTTGCCTTACTCACATAGTAGTTTTAGTCTCAACCCTTTAAATCCCATTACATAAAAAGAGCTGTAAGCACAGAAAAGCTTTTAACACCAACTAGATATCAAAATCCGCCTTCTTTTTATTTCAGAAATCCTTGCTTCTTTCCATTTTGTCACTCTAGCCTAAAAAAACTTGAAAACAAAATTTGTTTTGTGTTAAGTAAAAGCATTGTGCTACCTTTATAAGCTCTAAAAACAGTATTTACCATGATTGATTTTAACTATACGCTAGCTATTCAATTTCTCAACTTATTAATTGTGCTTATCATTTTAAATTTTCTCCTTTTCAAACCGGTACTTAGGGCTTTAAACAAGAGAGAATCAACTATGAACAATCTGCTCCAAAGCGTATATAACCTGAGAGAAAGTCTTTCCAGTATGGAAAAAGAATATGAGGAACTCTTAAAAGAGAGGAAAAAACCAATCTTTGATGAAAAAGAAAGGATAATTCTCTCCGCGCAAAGTACTTATTCTGAGATTCTAGATAATGCAAAAAAGGGAGTGGCTGAAGATTTGAAGAAGTTAAAAGAGGATTTGGAAGAGGAAGTAAAAAAAGTGTCTGAAAAATTCCAATTAGAGACTGAAAGATTAGCAAAAGAGATTGCAGAAAGGGTTCTCATTCATTAGGAGGCAAGATTGACTCATAGTGGGGAGTCTTTACTCTCAATCGTATTCAAATTTGTCAACTTCACCATACTTCTGGCGATACTTATCAAGTTTGCAAGTAAACCTATAAAAAATTATCTTTTTGAGAGACATCAAAGAATTAAAGATGAAATAGAAAATAGAAAGAAGGCTTTAGACGAGATAGACTCAAAAAAAAGAGAATTGGAACTCAAACTTCAAAGACTGGATGCAGAGGTAGAAGAGATAAGGAAAAAAGTTCTCGAAGAGGCTTACGCGGAAAAGGAAAGAATAATCTCTGAAGCCCGGACACTAGCACAAAAAATGAAGGATCAGGCTATGCTTACAAAAGAACAAGAAATAAGGGAAATAAGGGAAATGATCAAACAGGAAATAGCAAAAAGGAGTATTTTTGAGGCTGAAAGAATCATAAGAGAAACTTTAAGAAAAGAAGATCATGATAGACTAGTCAGAGACTTCATAGAAAGACTGAGGAGTTTCAATTGATTCAAAGGGCCATAGCTAGAAGATACGCACAAGGGTTATTCGGTATTGGTATAAAGGATGGCAACTATAGAGTTTATAAAGATGAATTAGACGGTTTTCTTTCATTACTAACTCAAAATGAGACACTTTATCGTGCGGTGACGTTGCCAATTCACGATCTTAACTTCAGAAAAGGAATTGTGTCTGATATTGCGGTCCACATGAGGTTATCCACTCCTGTGTTAAACATCATACTTCTTTTACTTGAGAACAATAGAATAAAGTATCTTTCATCAGTAATCGAAGAATATTCGAAATTGGTGGACGAAAAAGATAACATTAAAAGAGGGAAACTGTATTCACCCTATCCAATCGATCCTGAGACTTTACGGGAAATAGAGGATGTTCTCAGCGAAAAATTGAAAAAAAAGGTTATACTCACCCCTATTGAGGATAAAAGGCTTATCGCAGGTTTAAAATTAGTCGTTGATGGGACAATAATTGATGGAACAATAAGAAGGCAATTGGACATAATTAAAGAAACAATTTTGAAGGAGTGATCCATGGAGATCAGAGCGGAAGAAATAAGTAGAATCATAGAGCAGAAAATAGCAAGTGTTGAACGAAAGATTGATCTTGAAGAGACAGGAATAGTTATTTCAGTGGGAGATGGTATAGCAAGGATATATGGGCTTGAGAATGTGATGGCCGGAGAGTTACTTGAGTTTCCCCACGGGATTACTGGTATGGTATGGAACTTAGAGGAAGATAATGTTGGAGCTGTTATCTTTGGAGAAGATTTCAAAATAAAAGAGGGGGACATTGTAAAAAGAACAAAAAGAATAGCCCAGGTTCCGGTTGGTGATGCCCTTGTGGGAAGGGTAGTAGACAGCCTTGGAAACCCTATAGATGGTAAGGGTCCCATAGAGGCAAAAGAGTTTAGAAATGTGGAAAGGATAGCTCCTGGAGTTGTCGTGAGGCAACCGGTTAAAGAACCTCTTCAGACTGGTATCAAAGCCATAGACGCGATGATCCCTATAGGAAGAGGCCAGAGAGAACTTATAATCGGGGACAGAGGAACAGGAAAAACTGCGATAGCCATAGATACAATAATCAATCAGAGAGATACGGACGTCTACTGTATATATGTTGCCATTGGACAAAAACGTTCATCGGTAGCTCGGATCATAGATATATTGAATGCATATGGAGCCATGAAATATACGACCGTTGTAGCAGCTACTGCGTCAGATCCAGCCCCCCTACAGTTCCTTGCACCGTACGCTGGTTGCGCAATGGGCGAGTACTTCAGAGATACCGGAAGGCATGCCCTAATAGTTTATGATGACCTGTCAAAACATGCAGTCGCTTATAGACAGCTTTCCCTTCTCTTAAGAAGACCTCCTGGCAGAGAAGCCTATCCTGGAGATATATTTTACTTACATTCGAGACTTCTAGAAAGGGCAGCAAAATGGGATGATGCTCATGGTGGAGGTTCATTAACTGCTCTTCCCATAATTGAGACACAAGCCGGCGACGTCTCTGCTTATATCCCAACAAATGTGATATCTATAACTGACGGACAGATTTACTTAGAACCAGAACTCTTTTATGCCGGAATAAGACCTGCTATAAACGTTGGAATTTCTGTATCCCGTGTAGGGGGAAACGCTCAAACGAAGGCGATGAAACAAGTTGCGGGAAGACTAAGATTGGAACTTGCCCAGTATAGGGAACTTGCTGCTTTTGCCAAGTTCGGCAGTGACCTGGACCGTGCCACTCAGGCTTTGCTTGCAAGAGGTTCAAGATTAACAGAAATTCTTAAACAGGATCTTTACGAACCAATACCTGTAGAAAAACAGGTTACTCTTCTTTACGCCGCTATGAATGGTTACATAGACATGTATCCTGAAAATGTGCTCAAAAGGTATGAAAAAGAGCTCTATCAGTTTTTTGATAGTAATCATCCTGATGTTTTAAGAGACATAAGAGAAAAAAAAGAAATAGATCCTGATATTGAGGAGAGACTCAATAAGGCCTTATCAGAATTCAGAGAAAAATTTCAATACTAAGATAAGAAGAGAAGTATGCCTACCCTAAGAGATATTAGGAGAAAGATAAATAGTATAAAGAGCACGCAAACTATAACGAGGACCATGAAAATGGTGGCCTCTTCTAGATTAAGGCGATCTCAGGACGAACTTGAGAAAATAAGACCTTATGCCTTAAAAATGAATGAACTCAAAAACAGACTAGTTGCAAGTGTACCTGAGAATATACACCCCCTGTTAAAGGAAAAGGAAGAAGTAAAAAATGTGCTTATTTTCGCATGTGCGTCGGACAAAGGACTCTGTGGTAGTTTTAACATGAATGTTATTATGGCAGTTGAAAATTTTATTTTCCAGAATAGGGAAAAATATGAAAAAATAGGACTTTACATATTAGGAAAAAAGATAAAAGACTATTTCTCCCGGAGGGGAGCTCTCATAGTGAAAGAATGGGTAGAGCTAAGGAGGATGGAAAAGGAGGTTATAAGCCGGATAACCGAAGATCTTATTTTGTTATGTACAAGTGGAGAATTTGATAAAGTTTTTGCCATATACACTTTTTACAGGTCGCCGGTAAAACAAATAGTTACATTCGAAGAATTAATACCCATAAAAGCCGAAGATCAAGAGAAAAAAGTAGATTACCTATATGAACCGAATGTTAGCTATGTTATCGAGAAATTTTTACCGGAACATATAAGAACTAGGGTTTCTTACATTATTTTCAACTCCCAGACTTCTGAGCATGCATCAAGAATGAACGCCATGGAAAATGCAACAAATAACTGTGGGGAAATGATAAATTCTTTAACCCTTATTTACAATAAGAAGAGACAGGAAAGCATCACCAAAGAGATGCTAGATATAGTTGGTGGTGCAGAAGCGGTAAAGACAACGAGCTACTAGGGAGGACATAAATGAATGTAGAGGTGAAAGGAAAGATAGTCCAGATAATAGGAACAGTGGTTGACATCAGATTTCCTTCAGATAGTCTTCCACCCATATATGGAGCTATTTATGTCACAAATCCCTCAATCGACGACAGAAAAGACAATTTGATACTTGAAGTTGCTCAGCATTTGGGTGATAGCACCGTAAGATGTATCGCTATGAATACAACAGACGGACTAAAAAGAGGTCAGGAGGCTACTTACAAAGGGACCATGATCACGGTGCCGGTTGGAAAAGAGGTTCTAGGGAGAGTGATGAACGTAGTGGGAGAGCCTGTTGATGGCTTGGGTGAGATTAAAACAGAAAAAGTCTACCCTATTCACAGACCTGCACCATCTCTCTCGATGCAAAATACGAAAATCGAGCTCTTAGAGACTGGAGTTAAGGTTATCGACTTGATCGAGCCCTACCCTAAAGGCGGAAAGGTAGGCCTTTTTGGGGGCGCGGGTGTTGGAAAGACCGTCATAATCATGGAAATGATCCATAATATCGCCATGCATCATGGGGGAATATCGGTCTTTGGAGGAGTTGGAGAAAGAACGAGGGAAGGCAACGATCTCTGGCTGGAAATGAAACAGTCTGGAGTACTTGACAAATGCGCTCTTGTATACGGTCAGATGACGGAAGTTCCTGGAGCAAGGGCGAGAGTGGGGCTTACTGCTCTTACGGTTGCCGAGTATTTTAGGGATGAAGAAGGTCAAGACGTACTTCTATTTATAGATAATATCTTCAGGTTTACTCAAGCAAACCAAGAAGTTTCGGCGCTCCTTGGAAGGATGCCTTCTGCAGTAGGTTATCAACCTACACTAGCTACCGACCTTGGAGAACTTGAAGAAAGAATCACTTCCACACTTAAAGGTTCAATAACGTCAGTTCAAGCTGTTTACGTCCCGGCCGACGATCTAACAGACCCGGCTCCTGCAACGACTTTTGCTCATCTTGATGCAACAACGGTGCTTTCAAGACAAATAGCTGAGCTGGGTATATACCCTGCTGTTGATCCTTTGGATTCAACGAGTAGAATACTTGATCCGAAAATAGTAGGAGAGGAACATTATTACGTTGCGAGAGAAGTTCAAAGGATTCTGCAAAAGTACAAAGAACTTCAGGACATAATTGCGATTCTGGGTATGGAGGAACTATCAGAGGAAGATAAGCTTCTTGTATCACGTGCGAGAAAGATACAGAGGTTTTTGTCTCAACCATTTTTCGTTGCTGAAGCCTTCACTGGTACCCCTGGGAGGTACGTACCTCTCAAAGAGACGGTAAGGGGTTTCAAAGAAATAATAGAAGGCAAGCATGATGATTTACCAGAGCAAGCTTTTTATATGGTTGGTACAATAGACGAGGCTGTCGAGAAAGCAAAAAAATTGTTGGGTTGAGAAATGGCAAAACTTTATCTTGAGATACTTACTCCCGAGAAGGTGTTGGTTCGAGAAGAAGTGGATATTTTTGAGGCCCAAGGAACCCTGGGTGAGTTTGGTGTCCTTCCAGGTCATATCCAGTTTTTTACTACCTTAGAACCTGGCCAGATAAGGTACGGGAAAGATGGGAAAATGACTTACGTCTCTTCTGGGTCCGGATTTGCAGAGGTTTTGAATGATAAAGTTACGGTGGTTTTGGACTCAGGAGAATTAAGCGAATAAAATCCGAAACTCATAACCTTTAATTGATGATAACTTGTAAAAATAAAAAGGGGCCGGTATAAAGGGCCCCTCAAGATCATTTTTCGTAATCGACTTTTACTGGAGCTTCTCCTCTCCCACTCGCATGCTGTAGAATGATCTGTAAACGAAAATCAGAGCAACGATAAAGAATATAACCCCTATTATATTCTTCAAGGTCTGAGAAGTCATGGTTACAGCTATCTCCGTAGCTAGAAGTCCAAAAAGAGTAGTGAATTTTATAACGGGATTCATCGAAACAGAAGCCGTGTCTTTAAATGGATCGCCTACTGTATCTCCTACAACTGTAGCAGCATGTAAGTCTGTACCCTTTTCTTTTAAGTCTACTTCAACTATTTTCTTAGCGTTATCCCAGGCACCACCTGCATTTGCCATAAAAACAGCCTGGAATAATCCGAAAAATGCTATCGCTATGAGGTAGCCAATGAAGAAATAAGGATTAAAGAATGAAAGGGCGAGAGCGAAAAAGAAAATCCCTATAAAAATATTGATCATACCCTTTTGAGCATAGACTGTGCATATCCGTACCACTTCTTTACTATCCTCAATAGATGCTACCTCCTTGTCCAGTTTTAAATTGTTCTTGATGAACACTACTGCCCTGTACGCACCAGTAGTGACAGCCTGATTTGCAGCGCCTGTAAACCAGTAAATCACAGCCCCACCCATCAATATGCCTAGAAGTACCTCAGGCTGAACGAGGCTCAATTTCGCTATTACGTCTTTAAACAGATTTTCAAGGAGAATTATTATCCCAAACACCATAGTAGTGGCACCCGTAACTGCGGTACCAATGAGCACAGGTTTTGCCGTTGCTTTAAAAGTATTACCTGCACCATCCGCTTCTTCCAAATATTCCTTTGCATTCTCAAAGTCAGGTTCGAATCCAAATTCTTTTTTAATCTCTTCTTTTATGTTAGGTAAAGACTCTATTCTTGAAAGCTCGTATATGGACTGGGAATTGTCAGCAACCGGACCGTAAGAATCTACCGCGATTGTTACAGGACCCATACCCAGAAAACCGAATGCAACAAGACCGAAAGCAAAAACAGGCGCAGCGAAAGCGAACTCTTTTGGCATCACCGCTGTAATTGAAGGATGAAGGGATACTACGTAGGAGATGGCCATAAGAATCAGGATCACAAAACCTAACCAGAAGGAGGAGTAATTACCAGCAACGAATCCGGACAAAATGTCAAGAGATGCTCCTCCATGTCTAGCAGAAGCCATCACCTCCTGCACATGGCGAGATTTTGTACTAGTAAATATCTTTGTGAATTCAGGGATGAGCGCTCCTGCAATTGTTCCACAGGAGATTATTATAGAAAGCGTCCACCACAGACCTGGATACTTATTCTCAAATTCACCAAGTAAAGCGTAGCTTGCAACGAAGGTAACAATAATTGACACTGTAGATGTTATCCATACAAGGTTGGTAAGTGGTTGTTCAAAGTTGAATTTCTTCTTGTTTCCGTACAAAGCAGAGGTGAGACCCTTGTTAACAAAGAAAGAAACGATGGATGTCAATATCATGAGAATTCGCATGGTAAAAATCCAAATTATAAGAGTTGCAGACATTAAAGGATTTTTTGCGAGAGCCAAAGCAAGAAAGGCTATTAATGCTACTCCGGTAACCCCATATGTTTCAAAACCATCCGCAGTTGGTCCAACACTATCTCCCGCATTATCTCCAGTACAGTCAGCGATAACTCCCGGATTCCTGGGGTCATCTTCCGGAAGCTTAAAAACTATCTTCATCAAATCGGACCCTATATCAGCTATTTTTGTGAAAATCCCACCAGCAATTCTTAGTGCACTCGCCCCTAGTGATTCTCCGATAGCGAATCCAACAAAACATGGACCCACTAGTTCTTTCGGAAGAAAAACAAGTATGCATATCATAAAGAACAATTCCACACTAACAAGTAAAAGACCCACACTCATACCAGAAGTAATCGGGATATTTAAAACATCAATTGGTTTTCCAGTAAGAGAAGCGAAAGCTGCTCTCGCATTTGCTTTAGTGTTTATTCTCATCCCAAACCATGCGACGCTATAAGACCCTAGAATACCAAGAATTGAACATATTAAGATTACTGTCACAGGAACGATTGAAAGATGCGAAAGGCCCATAAAGTAATAAACCATACATATGGCAACTAAAACCCAAAGAATCACAAGAAATTTTCCTTGCTGTAACAGATAAGACTTACATGTTTCCCATATAAGCTCTGAGACTTCGGTCATAGCTTTATGGGCAGGCCTGTTTTTTGTTTGAAAATAGTGAACTATTGCAAATATTAGACCTACTATACACACAACTAAACCAAAATACATTATAGATACACCGCTTATTCCTCCAAAAACGGAAAAAAATACTTGGTGTAAATCTGGTAAGATAATATCGGCTTCTCCCGCAATTGAACTTGTAGATGACGCTAAAATCCATAATATAAGAAACATACCCGTGGCCAACAAATGACGTCTTGAGCTCATATAGGCCTCCTTATTACTGAAATTTCCCCGTGCGGAAACGTTCTATTCTAAAAAGTTTACAACAAAAAGTCAATCAAATTGCCCCTTTGTCAACCATAAGGATGGGGGAAGTTAAAAAGGCTTTAAAACTGGGAAAAACATCGCGAAATTTTCTGTATATGGATAGAGATAAAACTGGTTTTAATATCTTACTTCTTCTATCTTTCCAATTTCTGGTACTTTCTCTCTTAAAAGTTTTTCAGCCCACAAACTGAGGGCAAAATCTCCACATCAGTGAAGCTTCCCGCCTATGAGTCTTAACTTCACTTTTTTTTCTATTTCGTCTGTCTCAATGAGTTCTACGTAACCCTCAGCCAGTTCTTCTAGACAGGGTTTTATTTCCTCTAGGGCCTGTTTTACTCTTTCATGAAAACCTCTTTCATTAATCATAAACCCACCCCATCTATCTTTGCTTTACAGAATTCACAACAGCCATCCTTGACGTGATACTCGGTTATTGAGAAACCAAATCTCCCTATTATAAGCTTTCCACACCTATAACAGTACGTATTTTCTCCCTCGCCCCCTGGGATATTTCCCTCGTAAACATACATGATACCTTCTTCTATTCCTATATTCCGAGCTTCTCTGAGTATCTTCGCCGATGTACGGGGTCTATCCAAAAGTCTGTAGGTCGGATAAAATGCTGTTACATGCCAAGGAGTTTCCTTCCCCAGTTCTTCTCTAATAAACCTGGCTATCATCCTCAATTCTTCCTCTTTGTCATTTAGCCCAGGAATTATAAGTGTGGTAATCTCAATCCATATACCTAGTTTTTTATAAAGTTTTATGGTTTCTAACACCGAATTGAGTTTTGCCCCACATATTTTTTTATAAAATTCATCACTGAACGATTTTAGATCTATGTTTGCCCCGTCCAAATATGGGCTTATATCTTTGAGAGGCTCTTTTTCGATATATCCATTTGTAACAAAGTTATTAAATAAACCTTTTTCCTTTGCGATTTTTGCAATGTCAAAAGCGTATTCAAAAAAAACAGTTGGTTCAGTATACGTGTACGAGATACTCTTGCATTTGAGTCTTATGGCCATATCGACTACTTGTTCTGGAGTAAGTTCGTATCCGAATATACTTTTTTCTTCCTTTGGCATTTGAGAAATTTCATGGTTTTGACAGTGGAGACACCTGAAGTTACAACCAACCGTGGCTATTGAAAACGCTGAAGAACCAGGAAAAAAATGGTAAAGAGGTTTTTTCTCAATGGGATCCACATGGTAAGAACATGGCTTATTGTACACAAGAGAATATAGAGTCCCCTCTCTATTTTCCCTCACTCCACATAACCCTCTTTTACCTGGAGCTATGAGACAATGATGATGGCAAAGATTACATTTCACCTTGAGTTCATCCAACTTTTCGTAGTATAGAGCCTCTTTCATTTTATGTTAAATACGATTTCTGTTACCTCGTCCATAGATGATACAGGAATGAACTCGATTTTTCTCCGTGCATACTCAGGTATATCAGGTACCTCCTTCATGTTTTCCCTGGGTATAATGACTTTATCTATCTTCGCCCTTAGTGCGGCCAGAACCTTTTCTTTCAGTCCTCCTATAGGAAGAATTCTACCAGTAAGAGTTATTTCTCCGGTCATCGCTATCTTTCTGTCTACTGGTTTCTTAAGAAGAGCGCTGATCATGGCAACAGCTATAGTGATCCCTGCGGAAGGACCATCCTTTGGAATGGCCCCTTGCGGTATATGCACATGCATTTCCAGATTATCGAAAAGTTCATTTTCTATCCCCAGTTTTTGAGCCCTGGATTTTATATAAGTAAGCGCTGCCTGTGCGGATTCTTTCATTACATCTCCCATATTTCCGGTAAGAGTTAAATCCTTTTTCCCTTTTCTCCACATAACTTCAATGTACATAATCTCTCCGCCAAGCTCCGTCCAAGCTAAACCACAGGCAATTCCAGGGATGTCTTCCTTTAGCTCCTCTTCGGGCAGATACTTTGGCGGACCTAGGAACCTCTGAAGGTTTTTCGTTGTGATCGTTACTTTTTTACGATGCCCTTCAGCTATTCTTCGTGCCACCTTTCTTAAAACAGAGGCTATTTCTCTTTCTAAATTTCTAACTCCTGCCTCCCTTGTATATTCCTGAATTACTTTCATAATTGCGCCATCGGTGAAATGGACCAGTTTTTTCTTGATCCCATTTTCCGTAAGTTGTTTAGGAAGGAGGTATCTTTTTGCTATTACAAGTTTTTCCTTCTCCGTATACCCAGGTATGTTTATGATTTCCAGTCTGTCCCTTAAAGCCGGCGGGATAGTATCCACTCTGTTTGCAGTTGTAATGAACATGACTCTCGAAAGATCAAACGGTACGTTAAGATAATGGTCACTAAAGGAATGATTCTGTTCTGGATCCAAAACTTCAAGGAGAGCACTAGCAGGATCCCCCCTAAAGTCGGTTCCTATCTTATCTATCTCATCCATCATGAAAACTGGATTGTTAGATCCAGCCTGTTTTATGCACTGGATTATTCGTCCGGGCATAGCTCCAACGTATGTTCTTCGATGTCCCCTTATCTCTGCTTCATCCTTTAGCCCTCCAAGGGATATACGGGAAAATTTACGACCCAACGCACGAGCTATAGATTTACCGAGTGAAGTTTTCCCAACTCCCGGGGGACCAACGAAACAGAGTATGGGACCTTTCATTTCCCCTTTGAGTTTTATTACACTTAAGAATTCTAGAATTCGCTCTTTAACTTTTTCTAAACCATAATGGTCTTCATTCAGTACCTTTTCCGCCCTTTTTATATCGATATTATCCTTGGTGGATACGCTCCATGGAAGTTCAATCAACCACTCCAAGTAATTTCTAAGCATGGATGATTCGATAGCATCAGGGTGCATACTGTCTAAGCGTTCAAGCTGTCTGATCGCTTCTTTTTCTACTTCTTTTGGCATCTTTGCTTTTTTAATTCGCTTTCTTAAACTTTCTATCTCCTCGACCCTCTCATCCATCTCTCCCAGTTCGCTTTTTATTGCTTTCATCTGCTCTCTTAGAAAGTATTCTCTTTGGCTTTTCGTCATTTCTTCTTTTGCCTGGGAGAGGATTTTTGCTTGCATATTTAGAAGTTCTATCTCTTTACCTAAGATCTCTGAAAGTTTCCTTAATCTCACTACAGGATCTATAATCTCAAGTATTTCCTGCGCCTTATCAACCGTAAGACCTAAATTTGCGGCACATATATCTGCAAGTCTTCCGGGTTCATCTATAGTATCAATGACCATTAGTATGTCCGGACTTACCATCCTTCCCATGGAGACAACTTTCTCCATTTGTTCCTTAACATATCTTACTAGTGCCTCAACCTCCAGGGTTATCTCTGTAACAAGGGGTTCGTCTATAGGTTCTATTTCAACGATGTAGGCAGGACTCTCTTGTATGTAAGATAGAATCCTTGCTTTTCTTATTCCTTGGATGAGAATTTTTACTCTTCCGTCTGGAAGGCGGAGCATTCTCATTATCTGAGAAACTACACCTATGGAATATATCCTTTCGGGAAGAGGATTATCGTCTGAAAAATCTTTTTGTGCAGCAACCAGTATTAACCGATCTTTTGCCAAAGCCTTTTCAACAGCGCTTATAGATGAATCCCTACCCACAAATAACGGAAATACCACAGAGGGATACATTACCATATCGCGTACAGGGAGAAGGGGTATCTGTTTTGGTATATTCAAAATTTCGTTTTCTATCATTTTGCTTTTTTCCTCCGGACGATGTTTAAGAGTTATAAAATGCCAGGTAAGCTCTAAAGGTCTCGAACACGTCTAACTTTGAAGTTATTTCAAAAGGAGAATGCATTGCCAAAACTGGCGTCCCACAGTCTACTATATTCATCCCGTAGGCCGCCAAATACTTGGCTACTGTTCCGCCTCCTCCCTGATCTACTTTACCAAGTTCACCTGTCTGCCAAATGATCCCTTTAGAATCGAATATTCTCCGTATCTCCGCTATGTATTCAGCGTGTGCCTCGCTCGCACCTATTTTCCCACCATGACCTGTAAACTTTTCCACACAAACGCCTAGCCCAAGATAACAGGCATTTTGTTTTTCGTGAACTTCCTGATACATCGGATTTACAGCACCATTTACATCTGCAGAGATAGCTTTAGAGGAAAAAAGTGCCCTCTTTATTAAAGTGTCGTCAGGCTTTATTCCCATACTTTCCATCAACTCATAGAGAAACATAAATAGGAAAGTAGATCTTATAGCGGTATCCCCTTCAGAGCCTATTTCCTCTTTGTCGGCAAAAATACCGAGACAACATTTTGTCGGCTTATTTAAACCCAAAAGCGCTTCAAGCATCGCGTATGCGCAGACCCTGTCATCTTGACCGTAAGCTCCTATCATACTCCTGTCTATGCCCACGTCTTTTGCCCGAAAGGCAGGAACAACCTCAATTTCCGCACTTACAAAGTCATCTTCGGCTATTCCGTACATGTTCCTAAGTATATCAAGCACGCCGGCTTTCACTGCTTCCTTTTCCACTCCTACTAATGGTATACTACCACATAGAACGGTTAACTTTTCTGCTTCTGGCGCTTCAGAAAGTTTTTTCTCGTCTAAAGTTTTTTTAGAGAGATGGGGCAACAAATCATCTATCACAAATACGGGATCACCATCTTCCTCTCCTATCCTCAATCTTATCTTCCTTCCATCCACTTTCACAACAACACCGTGGATTGCCAATGGAATCGCTACCCAGTGATACTTTTTAATACCCCCGTAATAGTGTGTTCTGAACATGGCAAGACCTACTTCTTCAAAAAGAGGGTTCTGCTTCAGATCAAGTCTAGGCGTATCTATATGAGACACAAGGATATTCATTCCAGAGCTTATGGGTTCCTCACCCTTAACAAACACAACAACAGACTTTTCTTTGAAAACCTTATAAACTTTTTCTGTGCTTACGTCCTCTGAAAACCCATTTTCTCTAAGTCTTTCTGAGATGTAAATACTAGCCTCCCTTTCGGTTTTTGCCTCATCGAGAAATTTCTTATATCCTTCAGCGAATTCAAAAATTAACTTATGTTCCTCTTTAGACTTTTTCTTCCATCCTGATTCTTTCTGCATGGCCTAGGTAAATATTAACAGAATTACCGTATCTCGTCAATGGCAGTGCATTTTCAGACAATTAATACCTTTCATTTAGGATGCTAGATTATGGAGTACTTATACAAAAAGACATGACAAAAATATTGTTGCTTCCGGTCATTCTTAAAGGAGAAAGTAAAATCGAAAGAGGTCGTGATAAAAGCTAGAAAAGGTAAATAGAATTGAGTATTTTCCCTTTATTGCAAAAGTTGCTACCCAGAAGAGGCAAACACTGAAATGATAAGATTGCCGAGTATACACTCAGAGAAGTGATTGGTATAAGG
>JAOADT010000034.1 GCA_026417175.1 Deltaproteobacteria bacterium
TAGATAAGACAATGTAGTCCAAAACGAGCTTCTTGAAATGGCTTCCAGATCTGGAAGGGTTACGACTAGAGCTGGTCTCCCAGCGGGCATCCACGACGGCTTTGCCTTGAAATGGCTTCCAGATCTGGAAGGGTCAGGATGGAGCAATTACACATTGACCCTTGAGAAGCATTACTCATTGGTGCTCTCATATCTAGACAGATGAATAAAACAATTTGAGAAATACCAATTGCTTTTTCAGAGCCTTTGGTCTGGAAGGCTAAGGTTTGTTTAGATTTAGTAAATAATTTCCATTAAAAACTTCAAAACAGATGTCTTTAATGATTCGCAAAAAAATTCTCTTATGTCCTGCAAAAAGAAACCGATAATATTTAAGGGAAGCAAGATGATCGGGCCGAAAAAGCTAAACCAAGCCCTCACGTTAAAGGAGGTGGACCTACACAGAAATCTTGAATGTCCATCCTACGATAACTGTTTGGAAAAAGCCGTCCTGAAAAATTGGGCTTCTTTCTCATGTGAGGACTGTGAACATTTCGTTAAAATCCGCCTTCATGAAGAGCCGTATGAAGAGTCAATTTTAGATGTCCAAAGCATCGCGGTGAAATTGGCAGTTTTTGGTTTCCTTTATATGGCTTCAGTCTGTGGAGTGAAATTATAGCAATGTTTCCTTGGAAAGAAAAATCCGTAAAAGATGGACGCTACAATGCATGTAAGGCAAAAGCAGACGAAAGAAAAATGTCGAGATACAGGTTATAAAAGTAAAAGACGTTTAATTGCTGTTTTACGGTAATTTAGTAAAAAGTCCGATCGCATGAAATACTATTTAGCAATACAGTATTCAGCGATCCAAAAGGCTGTGCTAAGACATGACCGACTCTGGTCAATTTCAGGAATAAGTCACACAATTGTCAAACTTAACGAAATAAAAATGCGCGAGATTGTAAGACAAAAACGAGGGCATGTCATTTTAGCTGGAGGAGGAAAGCTTACAGCCTGCTTTGAGAATATACGCGATGCGGAAGAGGCAAAAGAAGAGCTTATACGGACCATTTCTACGAATTTGCCCATGCTCGAGTTTCAAGTCTCTTCTATCGTGCCAGCACACTCACTTACTGATGCACAAAAAACTGTAAAGGAAAACGAGTATTATCCTGGTCTCATACACGAGTTAAGTGAGAAGAAGTTAAATTTCAGAGGTTATGGGGTGACTTACAATCCACATTTTGCCGCATGTGATGAGTGTGAGGAATATCCCCAAGAAAAAGAACTGATAATCGCAGATAAAAGTGTATGCAGAATCTGTTATACATCATGGGAAAAGGCAAGAGTTGATCTGGAAAGAATTTTAAACGTAGAAGATGAGAAACTTTCAAGCATGGAGAAGATCTATAAGAGTTACAGAAAGACTATAAGAACACAACACAAAATTAACATCCCACTTAACATGGAAGACATGTTTGACAAAAAGTACGGCGAGGATTCTGAAAAACATGAAAGAATAGCAGTTTGGGTGTCAGACATAAACAACATGAATCGAAGAATTGTTATCTGGAATTCTCAGGAAGAAGCCAAAATCCTAAAAACCTACGATAAGCTAAGAGATCTTTTTATAGAAGCTATAATTGATACATTGACTACTGTCTTTCCGGAGCAGACATTAATCAAGAGAGGAAATGAATTATTTATCCCGTTTAGACTTGTTGTGGCAGGTGGTGACGATCTTTGTATCGTTATGCCGTCTAACTATGTAACTAATTTTGTCTTGGCTTATTCGGCTTCACTGAGTGAAAAAATAAAAAACTCGAGTAAGTACGACGAAACTCTAACTAAAGAGTGGCTAGACAAAAAATTGACGGAGATGGGAGAAAAAAATGTGGATATTGGAGAGATTTCTTTCGGAGGGGCTTTCGTAGTGACACCTATTCACACGCCATTTGCCAAGATTCACGCTCTCGGTGAGGCACTAATGAGTGAGGCTAAAAAAAAGACCGAAAGAAAAGGAAACAGCGTCAACTGGCAGATACTCTCAGTTGACGAAGAGACTTTTTCCGACGAGGTATTACAGAGAAGAGAAAAGCCTCTACTCGTGGAAGCTCGTTACAGAGACTTTTTATCGTTTAGAGACTACAATGAACTCTGTAGTCAATATGAAACCATATCGAAATCTCACACGTTTTCAATTATTGAGGCAATAATGGAAGTTTCCGGTGATGGCAAAAAGCTTAAAAGATATTTGCTCAGAATCCCAGAAGCTCACAAAGCCGGTAGTAAAGTTGCGCAAATGCTAGATGACAGAAGGTTTTACAAAAACGGATCACTAGATGCTGCAAGAATACTTACCATGTTTGAACTTATAAATCTGAAAAAGAAGGATCAAAATGAGTGAGATACGACCAATTTTTGTCCAAAAAGGGAAACTCAAAGTTTTAGCAAAAGGTTACTGGTTCACTTTAGGAGGAGATAAAGGTTCGTTTGGATACTATCCCCATCTTAAGGAGGAAAATGGTTTTCCTATTTTTCCGGACACGCAAATAAAAGGCGATTTGAGAGCGGCGGCAGAATGGCTTTCAAAACTCTATCCTGATGTGGAGTCTGATTTTGTTTCAGAGCTTTTTGGAGATGACCCGAAGGGAAGAGAAAGGGCTTCTAAGTTGTTTTTTTCTGATCTGTGTCTTACTTTTGAGTCTAAAAAGAGATGGGAACCATCCAGATTTGAGATTAAACCCCGTATAAGTATTTCAGATGATACAAGAACAGTAAAGCCTCATATGCTAGTAAACTTGGAGATGGCGTACCTAGACGGGCTAGAACTAGAATCGGACATCTACATGGGGTATTTCGAAGATTCCCAAAAACTTGAAAAGGCAAGAGTAATTTTGGACAGGGCCTGTCTAATTCTTTCTGGTTTTGGAAACTCTCGCTCTAGAGGATACGGCCGGGGCATACTCACAATAGAATGGGGCGAGCCACAGAGATTCTCATATGTAGATGACCTCAATCTTAACTTGTCTGATAACATTAGGTATACAATAAAAGCATTAACAAATGTAAGGTTGAAACCGGTAAATCCCGGAAGCACACAGAGTCTTTCTACGTTGAAGTTTATTCCAGCCAATAGACTAAATGGATGGTTTGTAAAGATCTATCATATGCTTTTTGGAGAATGGCCTGAAGAAGAGTTTATGAATTCAATAAGCTTTTCTGATCTTTACCCGTCGATTGAAATCAATGGGGTTTTTCATTACGGTCTTCCTTCACCTTGCACAACGTTAAAAGACGAAGGAGGAAAAGTGGCGGACATCGCAACGACCCATATTTCCCCGGAAGAGAATGAGAATCTGTTTTCCACAAAAACTAAACCACTCCCAGATGATCACTTTGTAACAGAAGAAGAAAATCCGCATGTCTTTCAGATAAACATTGGGAAGAGGACGAGAAATCAGATCGGCTTAAACTTTACTTCTGCAGAAGAAAAAGGGTTATACGTTCAAGAATTTGTTTGGAAAGGAACACTTTTTTCAGGGGTAATTGGCTTAAAAAGTAACGATAGAAATCAACGTTTTTTAAGGAGAGCTCTCTACATTCTCAATTGTGTGAACCCTATAATCGGAGGAAGCGTATTTTCAATCGAAGAGGTGCGTGAAGAAAAAAGAAACAAAATTGATTCTGACGGTCCTTTACTCGTCATAAACCATAGGCCTTTTGAAGAGAGATTGATAGGAGGAGAAGGATGGGAGTACATAAAAGAGAGAGACAGAGTAGTTATGAAAGACGCGAATCGCATAACCATATGCACAAATCGAGGATATAGAACAGTTCTTAGAAGACCGAAAAGACCTCTAATCTGTATAAGACCAGGGTCTGTTCTATTCAAAGTGAAAGATCTTACGAACTTTAATGGGCTCTTTAAATGGCATGGTTTTGGGAAACAATTGGCACCATGGGTGCGAGAGAGAGAGCAAAGGCAAAGGTTGGAAAAACCAGAGCTCTTCAAACCCGAAGACATCATAAAGGAATATAGGGATCTTCTTTCATCCATTTCCCGTTCCCAGATAGGGTTTTTCAAAGAGTTTACGAACAGATATAGACCAATAAAAGAGATAATTGCTGTATCGAGTTCTCGAGCCGAAAAATACAGAAGAAAGGGAAAGAATGAATGGGAAAGACTGTTTATTACCATAAAAGGATATGCTGATGAGGATGAGACCGGGGAAAAGCTACGCGCTTTTATAAATGCCTTTGTAGACGCGTATTTAGAATCCAAAGCAAAACCCGAAAGAAGGGGGTTTATAAGTGGCAAACATATTAGGTATGAAAAAAGTACTTAAGTATTCTGCAGGAGTGCGCTTTAGAACCCCTCTTCTTCTTAAGTCTGGAAAAGATGACGTTTTTTCGGACTCTACGATAGAAAAGACCTACGATGGAAAGTTCATCCATATAAACGGATACGTATGGGCAAGCTTAATTAGACGGTGCCTTGCAAGGTTAAAAAATGGGTTGGAGGTTGCAGAAAGAATAGGGAAGTATAACGATGGGAAATTTGGGGTTTCCCAAATGTGGTGTGAACCTTCATTTATCTCTCTCTCCTACGGACTTCACGTTAGATACGGAAACGCGGTGGACAGAAAATATGGCTCCGCGAAAGAGGGTGCACTTTTTAGTGATGAAATTACCCCTTCTGGACTTTCTACTACCATAAACTGGAACTATTTCGTGAGTGAGCAAGAGGACGAAAAACTAATAAAAACCCTATTTATCGATGCTCTGAAAGTAGCTTCCTCTGGAATAGAAAATGTAGGCGGTGGTTGGTCTTACGGATTTGGTAGGATGGAAGTGAAAGAAGTTAAACTGAGAATTCTAGATTTGTCGAATGAAGAAGATCTCAAACACCTTTGGAGATATGATGATGCTGTTTTCAAGGAAAAATCTGAAACCTTCGAAATGGAAAAGTGGAGAGATCCATCGATTTTAAAGCCTTGGATTTCAATACGTTCAGAGGCTAGAATTGTAGAAGGTCAACTTCTAAGTGTTGCTAACAAGTATCCTACGTTTAATGAAATTGAATCACTTACCGATTATCCGGATAGTTTTGTCTACAGAGGATACGTTGTAAACGGGGACGGAAAAGTTTCAAGTAAAATCATCATTCCAGGCAGAACGTTAAGACAAGCAATTTTTTCTGTGGAGATAGAGAGAAAACTGAGGACAAGAAATGAATCTCGTGTTTTTCTGTGCGATTCCCTTGCGGGTTCATGCACGTGTTACGTATGTGAAGGAAAAAGGCGAGGAAACAAAAACAACACTGCTGATTACTGCTTGTGTTCCAAATGTAATTGGTTTGGTTCAACAGATCGTGCAGGGATAATTTCAGTACTAGATGCTCCTCTTGAGGATGTGGAAACGGTAATTTTAAACAGGATCCAGCTTTGTGAGCACTCCGTGCAGAATATAAACCTTTTTTCCACTGAATATGTAAAAAAAGGCAAATTCAATCTTGAGATATTGATTGATCTGTCGGAAGAAAGAACAGACCCAATACGATTAAAGGAAGAAGTCCTTTGGGTACTAGAACAGATGAAGAATGAAAAGAAATCGCCGAAAGGATGGATAAGAATTGGTGCATCATCGACCGCAACTGGACAGTTAGAAGTTTTAAGTAACCCATTAATAACAGAATGGGGGCCAAGATGAATTTCGATTTTAAACCAGGAACATTATTTCATAGCGTAAAAATGTTGAGCTTCGGCGCTCTTCTTTCAGAAATCTCTTCATTAGATACCTATAAAGACGGTTATTTTGCCTTTTCTAACAAAGAGATAAATCTCGATGATCTGCGCAGACACGGAGATTTACTCACCGGAGGGAAGGTCCCTGAAAACGATCTTGGAGTGGAGGGTTATCTTTTAGAGATAGACCTATGGACAAACAAAAATGGGGCATACGAAGAGATATATGTTGAAAAATTAAAGGATACCTATTTTTACGAAAAGTGGCTCTTAAAAGAGGGAAGAGATGAAGGAGGAAATCCTTGCTATTTCAGAAAGGCCAAAATCAAGCTTCTCAAGAAAAGTGTTTTTCAAGGAAAAAAGTTGAGTGCTTTAGAAGTTATTGTCCCGGAATACAGGATTAGCATCTTTCTCACGGTGACGGAGGAATAGAATGCACGAAAAAAAAGTGGGCCTCCGGGCAACTTTTCCATACATTTTCAAAAAAAGGGAAGGTAAAAAAGCAAAGCCATCTAAATTTCACGACAGACTTTTGCCCGGTCACTACGATATAGCTTTTGAAATAACTTGGAAGACTATAACACCTTGTGCTTTGAACCCTGTTGAGGATGTTACGCTACCAAAGAGTGCAACCAATTCAGAAAAAGAATTTTTGGGCTACAACAGAAGATGGCTCACATATGATGGGCGTTTTGTAATCAGTCCGTTCACAGTGAAGTCCGCGATTGCCAATAGTTTCGCGAACTTAATGGGGGGATGTTACAGGGTAAACACGGTTATTGAATCCCACAGAAACTTAGAAAAAGGTCAATATCCTTACATAGGTGCTTACAAAAGGTACAGGGTTGCAAGAGACGGGAGTTCAAAGCCTGGGATCTTAGTCTCCATAAGTGTTCTTGATAACGGGGACAGAAAAGTGGAGATTCAGCCGGTAAAAGAGTATCACCTAAAAAGAGGTAAAAATGATTTGCCTCAAGGATTAAAACCTAAGGATAAAATTTACGCGAAAGTAAAGAACCGAGGCCATTTTCCACCTGAGATTAAGGAAATAAGAAAAAATGTTTCTATTTCTGAGTCCAAATATTGGGAAGAGGTGAAGTACTACGGTCCATTTAGGTACGGAAAAGATCAGAAGCCCCACAAAAAGATCGCGCACAGGTTCTATAAGGAAATAAATAGTAAAATAAGCGGGATTGTAAAAAAGGAACATTTTTTGAGTAGGGATGAGCTCAAGACGATAGTCACTCTAGGAGGATGTTCAGATAGAGGAGTACAAATCGAGTGGTATCAGGACTTAAGGGACCTCAAACCTGGCGATTTCATTTATTATGAGGTTTTTAATAACGGGACCCTAACAATAGGGAAAAATTTTCTTTTTAAATCCATCTTCTATCACGAGGATACGGTACCACCCGAAAATATCGAGTGTAGAGATTTGGATTTTCTCTGCCCAAGATGTTCCATGTTTGGAATGACAGAAAAAGAAGACACCGAGACAGCCGAAAGTAAAGTCGTGGGGTTCAAGGGAAGATTCAGATCCTCAGCACTCATAAGCGACGTAAGGGTCGTCAAGGAAGTAGTGATTAATGGAAAGTACAAGTTCATTCCCCATAAATCCATAATGTTACGGAAGTGGCTAGACGAGAATGGAAATGAGGTTGCCAAACAGGTTCTTCTACCCATTATGGGACCCCCCAAGCCAAATAAGAGAGACGTGGACGGATACTATGACAAAACAACCGGTTTTATAAAAGGGGCCAAGGTTTACTGTCATGGTTATCTGAATGATGCGGAAAACATAGGAAACATTGACAATATTCCAGAGAGTGAAAATTTAAATCACCGTCTTAGAAATTTTTGCCAAGTACTCAAACCTGGGATCGAATTTAAAGGCACTGTAGGTGCGGAAAACTGTTCAGTAGAAGAACTGGCTGCGTTTCTTCTGCTTTTAAATACCCAGTTTTCTGACCATGGCTTCAAGATTGGTTTAGGAAAGGCTTTTGGAATGGGTTCTGTTACATCACGCATACAGAGAGTATGGATAAGAAGAAGTGATAACTATGAGAATTGGGTTCCAATAGATATAAAACAACTTGATGAAAAATCCGTTTTAATTGAACTGTCCAAGTTTATAAGTGGAATTGAAAGCGCGTATACCACACTCAAAAAAATAAGGGAAGCATTTAATAAAGTGTCTGATATGGAATTGTATCAGCTTAAATATCCGACTCATGGGAATAAGTACTGGGACAAGAAGCAAAGAGACGTATATACCCCACAAGCCTAGTAATGATAAAAGTCCCTCCACTTTGTCTTCTTGAAGTAAATTTCACGGTAGAAAAAGACATAGACCATCTTCCCCATTATCATGGCGCCCACTTCTTTGGCCTTTTTCGAAACGTCTTTCGGGCAATTAAAGATTTGGATGGCTTAAAAAAGGTTCCCCGCTTTTTCGTTCACCCTTACGAAACCGGAAATCTCTATTACAAAGAGGGAGAGAGTATAAATCTTGGTCTCACATTCCATTTTTCAGAGGTAGGTGCTGTTGCCGAAATTATTAATGCAATTTGCCATGAAAATGTTCCCCATCAGGAAGGTAATGATCATTTCCGGATAGGTGAAACCCTAGTTGTAAAAAGTGTGCTTTGTAGAATTCGAAAAAAGGAGTGGGATTTTAGCGATCCCTCCTCTTTGGCGTATGAGATAATTAAGGATGAAATAGATACACTTTTTCAGCTTCAGGAGTTTTCCCTTCTTTTTTATTCACCCATGAGACTTAAAAGACCAACCGAAGATAGAGAAAAAGGTCACGTGTACTGTGACGAACCATTTTTTTTGAATCCTGACGAAAAGAAAGGACCGATGTTACACTTCATACGTTCTATCAAGCAGAGGGTGGAAACATTTCTTCAAGGTGATGGGGTAAATGGACAAGGACAAGACTCAAATATGAATGAAACGAGTCTCCATATTTTTGATGGTGCTCTATTCTGGATCGATTGTGGATACGGGTCAGATTTTAGAAAAACGATTGGCGGGGTGACCGGAACGCTTAAAATTCGAGGAAAATGTAAGAGACATGAGGCGGAACTACTTGTTTTAGGTCAATATGTGGGATTAGGTAAAAACACGTCCTTCGGGTTTGGATTTTACATCATCCCTGAGCTAAATACAGTTAGAAAGATAAAAAATCCGGAGAGAGCCAAAACTCTTTTGGATAGAGCTTTTGATACGGATAATTTAAAAAAAACCCTGGAAAGATTGTCAAACTCATCTCCAGGTACAGACGGAATAACCATTTCCGATCTTAAGAAGGTAAAAGACTCTTACCTTCCGGCACTTAGAGAATCCGTTATCTCCGGAAATTATCTGCAGGGTGAGTTGAAGCATTATAAAATTCCGAAAGAAGATGGAAAAGAAAGAGTCATTTATGTACAATGTGCGGCAGATAGGCTGGTACATAAAGCTATTGCTGATTTTCTTTCACCCATTGTGGACAAGCTTCTTTCATCTTGCGCTTGGGCATTCAGGAAAGGCTTAAATAGAAATGGGGCCGTGTTTAGCCTTAAAGCCTGTATTGACAATGGATTTAATAGTGGAGTAAAAGCTGATATTGCAGCTTTTTTCGAGTCCGTCAATCTGCAGAAACTCTATTTTCTTTTAGAGGGCCTTTTTCCATTTGACCCGCTGGTTAAAATGATTAGTTCCCTTCTTGAGTTCTTTTCAGAAAGAGGCATACGAGGTCTACCACAGGGAAGTCCTATTTCTCCCGTTCTGAGTAATCTTTACCTTGATCGGTTTGATAAAGAAATGGAAGCTGAGGGATTGAAAGTTGTGAGATACTGCGATGACTTTGTAATCCTGGGTAAGGAAGGTGCTTCGGCTGAAGACATTCTTGCCAAAATCCAAAAATCCCTTTCCCGGCTTGAGCTCTCGATCAAGGACGAAAAGATAGAAAAAATCACAGAGGGAAGAAAAATAAAATTTCTTGGATATTTAGTTTCTGAATCTGGAGTAACGGAGTTTGAAAGAATTGAAGAAGATGACTTGGAATCGTGGATACCTGTTTTTAAAGAAAATTGGGTCCAGGGTGAGCCTGTCTATATAACTACTTTGACAAAAAATGCTTATTCCGCAGGTTCGCATCTTGTAATAAGTTATGGAGACGAGAAAAAGGAATCTATCCCGTGGAACAGAATTGGCAGAATTGTTGTGGTAGGTCGCTCTCCAATAAGCGGTGGTGCCATATACAGGGCAATAAAGGAAGAAATCCCTGTTACTTTCATTGATGTTTTGGGAAGAACAAGGGGTGTCTTTTACCCAGAATACCAAGAGATGCCGGAGTTGAATGATCTTATAGCAAACTACGCGAAAGATTCCGCATTCATACTTGGCTTTTCACGAGAAATAATTTCGGCCAAAATACACAATTCCTATGTAGTTTTGAGGAGAAATGGGATAATTCGGGAAGAATTAAAAGAGCTTGAGGAAAAGGTAAAATCGGCAGCTTCTCTCGAAGCTCTTAGGGGGTACGAAGGAGCCTCTGCGAGGATATATTTTTCTGAGTTTGCAAACCTTGTTGATCCTTTTGAGTTCAGTGGGCGAGTATATCACCCACCTCCATGTCCTATAAATGCTATGCTTTCTTTTGGATATACTCTACTTTACAATAGGATTGCTTCTGCCTTTAAGACAAAAGGGATAAACCCCCGCATAGGTTTTTTCCACAAGGGAAGGGGGGCGCACTATGCTCTTGCGTCAGACTTTCTTGAGGAAATGAGACACATTGCAGAAAGAATTGTTCTCGCACTAGTACATAATGGGGAAATCACAAAAAACGATTTCTCTAAGGTAAAGAGAAAGGACGTGGAAATAATAAGATTGAATGGAGAAGGATTCAGAAAGTTCTTAAAGCGTTTTGAAAGAACCATGTCAGAGAAAGCATCATACCATGGGGATGAGAAGATCAGTTACAACTCATATATAGATGAAATGATTCAGAAAATTCGCAGATGTTTAAAATTAGGCGTTGATTACAGGGCCCTAAGGATAGATTAAATGACAGTACTTATCTCTTACGACATAGAAAGCGATAGAATAAGGACAAAGCTTGCTCGCTTTTTGGAGAAAAAAGGAATTAGACTTCAAAAATCTGTTTTTGCCATAGAAATAGATCGACACTTTTTTAATGGTCTTTTAAAGTCAATTGAAGCAATAACACAGAAAAAAGGCAAGGTCGCTGTTTTCAGACTTTGTGAAGGTTGCCTAAGGTGCGCGATCCATATGGACAAGGATATTAAGACTCATTTCATTTTCTGAGTGAAGGACTCATACATAATCGGGATGGAAAAAGCCCAATAAGGAGAAGATTTCGTGAAAAACTGCCCCTCCTTTAAAGACTTTTATTGGCTTCATATTTCTAATTTCTCTCCAAACGTCTACGGGAGTATTTATCTAGGGGAAACATTTTTAGCTCGATCAATGAAGCCAATCGGTCATACAACAAAAAGCTTCCAAAGTATTATCCATGCTTTTTGGCCACGGTCCGAGCATTCGGAGAAAGGCAGATTAAGCTGCGAACTATGATGAAAGGATGGCGAGTGTATCCATGATCTTAATGAAAATCGTTTCGCTGTATAAGGGTCTGATTACTATGAGAAATGCCATAAACCATCTTTTGACTAAAAATTGTGCGGAAAGGAAGTTGATTTCTATCTTTCTTAAGTTTCACGCTAATTGAGCCTAAGTTGAAGAGAAAATATGTTAAGGATTAAATTAATGCTGTAAGCCCAACATGGATGCTACGCAATCAAGGACGAAAAACGGATGATTTCAGGTGTGGGATTAACCTTCTAAAAATGAATGCTTCGTACCATAAACTTAAATTAACTGAAACTATTGATGGAAGTAAGCGTAAGTGGTATTTCTATAAAAAAACTATTTTAGCGGTTTGGCCATGTTTCCCATAATCTCCTGCGTAGGGACAAGACCTTTAGCAGTAATAAATCCAATATATACCTTTATAAAAAGCTACAATCTTGCCCTTGATAACGTTGAGATAATCCTATTCTTTACAGAAAGAACACAAAAAACTTCTAAGGAGTGCGAGAACTGGTTTGAGGAGGTTTTTAATCGAATAAAAGTGAGATCTCTTCCATTCAACAAGAAAGACATTTCAACAAAAATAAACTCAATTGCAGCTGGAAAAGAGGCTATTTATTTCAATGTGAACCCCGGCATGAACTGGGAGGTAGCTCTTTTGACTTACCACCTTCCCCTTGACACAATCTGTTTTTACGGAGATTTTAAGTACCTCTATGTCTGGAGACTGAAGGAAGACGTAAAAAAAGCGACAACAATAGAACTTTTTTCCCTCGGCTGGGAGACTTATAACAGGTTTTCGGACAAGGTTTTCTTTAAAAGATATGGTATAAATGAAGGCCTGAGTGAGAACTTAAGGGATTTGCTTAGACAAAACAATATCTATGAGCACTTTGAAGTGGAGATAAAGTCTAGAGTTCCAGGAGAGTTGATGTCCTTTATAAAAGAACGACTAGTGTGGGCATCTGAACGTCACGGAAACGTCTATCTTCTATTCGACTTCCAATTTTCGGAAGAATTAGAAAAACTTACTGATGACAAAGCCAAAGAACTTCGGAAAGATTATAATCTTTTTTACCGTGCAATAACAGAGATATTCGATCCCTTAAACTTTGACTTGACCTTTGTGATGGATGATTTTTTTCTTGCCGAGAGGGCAAAAGTTGATAGATACCGGGTGATACTGAGAAAAAAAGGTGAGGAGGCTGATTGGAAATCAAAAGTTCTAAAATGGATAAAAAATCCGGAATTTTATCCGAAACGCATCATGCATTTTGACCTGAAAAAAGAAGTGTCCAATTGGTTTGGCGCATCCGTGAGCCGAAAAGGAAACCTATGTGTGTGTATAGGTGACAACGTTTCACCCACACTTAAAGCTATACTTTCCCACAATGCTTCTACAATTTGGCTATTTTATGACAAAAATTCAACCATTATCAAATCTCTAGCTGAGAACTTAAAAAAACTTTTTTTAGGGAAGGGAAAGATTATTCACACAATCCCTACGGACAACAAAGGAAGTGGCATAGTGGATTTTATAAAGACTAACCTTGAAAACTTAAAAGACCTTCAAATTAATATCACGCCTGGTACCAAATCACAAACTGTTGCTCTCGTTCAAGCTGCAAAAAATATAAAAAGACCTGAAGCTGTTTTTTCAATTGATGGTGAATGGGTAAGAAACCTGGTCAGCGATGATGTAGTGTGTGGAACGATAAGCCCGGACCCTGATCTAGTTATAGACTCCCTGCTTTTGAACTTAAAGAGTTCTCTTCAACCGCCAAAGGTGGAAGCTTTCTCGCACCTCATGAAGGCACTTTCAGAAAAAAAGATCAGGGGAAATCTGAGCAAGATTCTCGATCTTACAATAGAAAAAAGAGGGTTTTTCAGAAAAAAAGAAACAAAAGTTTTCGAGATCGTAGACTTTCCTACTGATTCAAAAACGGCGATTATAAAGTGCACTCTGGATAACCAAAGCTACGAAATAGATAAAATAATTATTGAGGACGAAAGAACTGGAGTGTGGTGGGAGGCAGCTGTTGCTTACAGTTTAGAGAAGGCATTGAACGTCAAGGTCCTCTGGGGTGTGACTTGGAACTGGCCACAAAAATCAAAAAAAACAGGAGACCAGCAACAAGAATCAAAAAAAACGAAATACTTTTTTTCGGAACTTGATGTGGTATTCAAGTACAAGGAGTATATCTGCTGCGTATCTTGCAAAACCGGTTCTCGCCGGTTAAAGGAACTTACCCGTTACGAAATTTTAAGTGAAGCCAGAAAAAGATTCGATAGATTTGCACTTCCAATGATAGCCCTTCCGTTTGACAAATCTGGTGAAAAAAAATGGGAGGGACTGATTGAAGACGGTGTCTTACATATAACCCCAACTCTTTTAGCTAACGAGGAAAGGCTAAAAAAGGCAATAGATCATTTTATAACCTTTAAAAGAACGACAAGGTCACCACATCTTCTTTAGTTCTGAAAGAATCTTTCCCCCAATCCTGTTCTTATCTATTAAAAAGGGACAAGGATTGTTTTTATAAACTCTAATGAAATGGGCCTTGTCCCCCATATGGTATGTAGGTAATCCCCTAATTTTAAATTTTCTTTCTTAGGGAAAGGGAGATCTTTATACTTGCATTTTATAAAGTACTGTGTTAAAAAATTTTTGTTTGAACCGCTGTTTGAAAATTTGTAGGTTCTCGGAAGCCTTGATACTCAGTATCTTATACCACATTTCCGAGTCTATTTTTATGTGTATTACACAAAAATTCATACCTTGTGAAATTCGTTCTCGGAAATGGCCTTATGAAGGCTTATCTATCAACCATTTACAAAGGTGCTCTTGAAATGGCTTCCAGATCTGGAAGGGTTACGACTTCTTCGGTTAATAAACCTACCCTTTTTTTTGTTATTGTCTTGAAATGGCTTCCAGATCTGGAAGGGTTACGACTGGTCTTTTTTTCGTACACTTTGTGTCTCTTATACTTGAAATGGCTTCCAGATCTGGAAGGGTTACGACTTGTGT
>JAOADT010000035.1 GCA_026417175.1 Deltaproteobacteria bacterium
ACAGGCTCACTACTCCCAGAAGATACACCATATGGAGACTACTTTTTTTGATCATAAAAAATTATTCCTTTGTGGTTCTTCCTCAGCGGCTTTTTTAGATTACCCTGCTTCTGTCAAAAGCTTTCCGTACTTTTTTAAGACTTTTATAATACCCGTCAAGATCAAGGTTATCACAAATATTACGCTCCATACGGGATCAAAAACGATCTTCCTACTTACCATGTAATCACTAATCATCTCCATACATAAAAATGCTAAAATTAAACAAAACAGACTAGAATATTCTTTCCTTAAGACCCTTCGAAAGGAAAAAGAGGTATCTGGGCTTTTCCAAAGGTTAAATTTGGGAATAAAAACTGGTGTTTTTCTGCAGTATTCCTCGTATTCTTCTCCGAATTTCTCTTTAAGAAAATCTTCCTCATAAGCTATAACTCTCTCGTAATGGAGCCAAAAACCAGCCATGTATAAAACCACTATCCACCATAGCCTAGGGAACATTGCAACCCCCAGCATGGCAAAAAAGTTACCGAGATAGAGTGGGTTTCTCGTCACAGAGTACATTCCTTTAGTATTGAGTGTGGTTGCCCTTTGTTTTTTTGTATGTCTACCAGATGTTCCTGAAGGCGCATATCCAATGGTGTATGCCCTTATAACAAGTCCAAAGAGGGAAATAGAAAGGGTAAACATTTCCCAGAGTAAATCGTACTTATGAAGTCCTCCTGGATATTCAAATTTCGTTAAAGAAGTCAAAAGGACGGGGACGAAAACCAAAGGAATGTAACCTCTTCTCTTAAAAAGCCACTTTCCCTGACTTTCTATCATGTCTTTCAATAACACTTTTTACTCCGTTTAGTTATCTACGATTTTAAGATTATCCAAATCTAAATACAAACCAGATGTTTATGCTAACACCCATTATTTCCAAAGTCAATCGATGGCAAATAAAATTTTAAAGTTTTAAGTTCAGAATTGAATTCTTTCTTCAAACAGTCTATTCTTTAGACCAAACCTATGTGTGGTAAGGAAGATCCAGATGAAATTAGAGAATCTAAAAGCTGAAGCGCAAGATATAATAAGGGCTCTTGGACTTGTTTTTGGAGATATAGGTACAAGCCCCATCTACACTCTCACAGTTGTATTTCTTTTGCTTAAACCCACACCTGAAAATATCCTAGGGGTCCTCTCGCTTGTAACATGGACAATGACTGTACTGGTCTCAATAGAGTACGCTTATCTTGCTATGAGCCTAGCCCATAGGGGAGAAGGTGGTACGATAGTTTTAAGGAGCGTCCTTCTTCCGCTTCTTAAAAGCGAAAAATCTGTTGTTTTCTTTTCTATTCTCACGTTTGTAGGCGTCTCCCTCCTTATAGGAGATGGGGTTATAACACCTGCCATAAGTATTTTGAGTGCAGTTGAGGGAATAGTTCTCCTTCCTGGATTTGAAGGATTAACTCAAAGGACTTTACTGGTTATAGCTGGAATAATAACCCTGGCCCTTTTTTCTTTCCAGCGTAAAGGAACGGACAAAGTAGCGGGGACCTTCGGGCCCATCATGTTAGTATGGTTCATATGGCTTGCCCTCTCTGGGCTAATTGCCATATTTGAAAATCCGAGCATTCTTTCAGCGTTAAATCCATGGTGGGCTGTTTATTTCTTTAAAAATAATGGTATCCACGGTCTATTTATCCTTTCGGAAGTTATACTCTGCGCGACAGGTGGTGAGGCACTATATGCAGACATGGGACATCTGGGAAGAAAACCGATTGTTAGGGCTTGGGTATTTGTTTTCGTGTGTCTGATTTTAAACTATTTTGGACAGGCGACATTTTTGTTGGCCCAAGGGGAACTAAAAGGTAATCTCTTATTTTCCATGATCTTGAAACAGACGCCTCCTGCTTATGTGCTTTTCTTAATATTGAGTATCCTTGCCACTATTATCGCTTCTCAAGCTGTGATAAGTGCCATGTTCTCACTCGTATACCAAGGCATGAATACGCGAATTCTGCCTCTCTTTAGAGTCCATTATACATCAACCAGACTAAGGTCGCAGATATATATCGGTTTTGTAAATTGGTTTCTTCTTGTTTCTGTCTTATTTATGCTTTACATATTCCGTGAGTCTAAAAATCTTGCGGCAGCTTACGGACTTGCAGTAACTGGTACCATGACGCTTACAGGAATATTTATGGTAACCATTTTTTTCCTTAGAAGATCTTATTTCAAGGCTCTCTTATCTATTTTTGTGACTATTTATGCCTTTGTCTTTTTTGTTTCAAATACCCTCAAGATACCACACGGTGCCTATTGGTCACTCGTTATAGCTGCTATTCCGCTTCTTTTTATTCTAGTTTATACAGGCGGACAGAGAAAACTTTACAAAAGTTTAAGACCACTAAGATTGGAGGTCTTTCTTCCCAGTTACAAAGAGGTGTACAACACGGTTAACAGAATAAGGGGAACGGCACTGTTTTTTGCAAGAAGTACAAAAAGGATTCCCACTTATGTGGTTCATACAATGTTCAACAATAACATCGTTTATGATGAAAATATAATAGTAACAATAGAGACCACGGATAAACCGTTTGGGGTAAAGGCTTATTTCTCGGAAGATCTGGCAGAGGGCCTAAAAGTGTTTAAGATAGAGGTTGGTTACATGGAAGTGATAGACATTGAAAAAATTTTAAGAAGCGCTGGAATTAACGAAAAGGCCATTTTCTATGGACAAGAGGAGATAACCACCGAAAACATCATTTGGAAGCTATTCTATTTTCTTAAACGCCTAAGCCCTCCTTTTGTTCAGTTTTACGACTTGCCTGGTAACAAGTTACACGGAGTAATAACAAGGGTGGAAATGTAGTAAAATATTTAAAATTGTTGAAAATAGATCACTTTTGTTATTGACTATAAAGGAGATTGAAACTTGAGCCAAGATAAGAAACCGTACATTTCAGTTGTAATTCCGGTCTTAAACGAGGAAGAAAATCTATTGGAGCTTCAGGAAAGATTGGTTTTTACCTTATCGAAAATGGGGAAACCGTACGAGATCATATACGTAAATGACGGTAGCACAGATGGAACGCAGAAGATCCTGGAAAAAATCCATCACACCTGGCCAAATGTTAAAGTAATTGAGTTTACCTATAATTGCGGCCAACATCTGGCAATATTGAAAGGATTTGAGAAATCATCTGGAGAAATCGTGGTGACGATTGATGCTGATCTTCAAAATCCACCGGAAGAAATACCGAAACTCATACAGAAGATAGAAGAAGGATATCACGTGGTAGGCACATTCAGAAAGAATAGAAAAGATTCTATTTTTAGGAGGATCCCGTCATACTTAGCGAACATCATAACCTCCTATCTAACTGGAGTGAAGTTAAAAGATTATGGTTGTATGTTGAGGGCTTATAGAAGGGAGATCGTAGATTACATCAATATGTGCTCCGATACATCGACCTTTATTCCCGTTCTTGCAAACATATTCACAAAAAGGATAGCTGAAGTAGAGGTTGAACACGAAGAAAGGAAAAGGGGTAAAACAAAGTACAGTCTTTTCAAGCTGTTAAGACTCAACTTCGACATTGTAACGAATTTTTCCATTTTCCCAATCCAATTCATAGGCTTTATAGGTGTTATAATTGCAGTTCTAGGACTTATGTTCGCGATTTTCCTGTTCATAAGGAGACTTGTAGTGGGACCAGAAGTAGAGGGCATATTTACGCTTTTCGCCATTCTCTTTTTTTTCATCGGAGTTCAAATACTGGCCTTAGGAATAATCGGAGAGTACATCGGACGGATATACATGGAGGTAAAGAAAAGACCAAGATATGTAGTGAAGAAGGAACTGCTATGAAGGCTATTTTATTTGCTTACCACGAAATAGGTTACGTGTGCATGAAGGAACTCTTGGATGCCGGTATAGAAATCCCGTTTCTTATTACACATGAAGATGATAGAAATGAAAACATATGGTTCAGAACACCTAAAGAACTAGCAGAAAAATACAAAATTCCTCACTATACCCCTGCATCTTTGAAGGAAGAAAAATGGATTCATCTCGTAAGAAAAGAAAATCCAGACTACATATTTTCCTTCTATTACAGATTTATAATTCCAAAATCTTATCTTGAGATACCAAAAATCGCACCACTTAACCTTCATGGCTCGTTATTGCCAAAATACAGAGGGAGACAACCAGCAAATTGGGTCCTTATTAATGGAGAAAAGGAGACAGGGGTTACGTTACATATAATGGAAGAGAAGCCAGATACAGGTCCAATAGTTGCCCAAAAAGTGGTACCGATCGAATTTGAAGATGATATCTTTACGCTTTACAAAAAACTTATCGATGCATCGCGAATTTTGATCAGGGAGGTAATGCCGGACATAAAAAAAGGAAAAATAAACGCCCGTCCCCAGATAGGCCCTTCGTCTTACTTTGGAGGTAGAAAACCTGAGGACGGACTTATACTATGGGAAAATGACGCAGTGTCAATATATAACCTAGTGAGAGCTGTTACACATCCTTATCCCGGCGCATTTACATTTTTTGAAGGGAAAAAACTATACGTGTGGAAAGCATATCCGGAGGAAAAAGAACATCTGTCTAAACCAGGAACTATAGTTAATCTCGAACCTCTCCAAGTGGCAACAGGGAGGGGACTTCTAAGATTGGAAAGAATCCAGTTGGAAGGAGAACCGGAAATGGATTGGAAGGATTTTGTACATAGTTATAAACCGCATGGTAAGGTCTTAGGAGGCTAAAACGTGAAATTGCTTATACTTGGGGTAAATGGTTTCATCGGAAGTAATCTTACGGCAAGAGTTTTAAGCGAGAAAGACTGGGATATCTATGGGATGGATATAAGAGACGATAAGATCCAAGAATTTTTGGGAGATAAAAGATTCCATTTTGTGGAAGGCGACGTGACCATAAACAAAGAATGGATAGAGTATCATGTGAAAAAATGCGATGTGGTAATCCCGCTGGTTGCGATTGCGACTCCGTCTTCCTACATAAAGGATCCACTGCGCGTTTTCGAGATTGATTTTGAGGCAAATTTAAAGATAGTTAGATTGTGCGTTAAGTACGGAAAAAGACTCGTTTTTCCGTCGACTTCTGAGGTTTATGGGATGTGTACCGATAGAGAGTTTGATGAAGACAAAAGTCTCCTTGTGCTTGGGCCAATCAGAAATCAGAGGTGGATATATAGCGCCTCAAAGCAACTTTTGGATAGAGTTATATGGGCTTATGGATGGCAGAGAGGACTTCGATTTACTTTATTTAGACCTTTTAACTGGATTGGACCAAAGCTTGACGAGCTAACACTTGAACCAGAGAAAGAAGGAAGTTCGAGAGTTGTAACGCAGTTCATAAGTAACCTGCTTTTAGGTGAACCAATAAAACTCGTTGATGGCGGATGGCAAAGAAGATGTTTCACATATGTGGACGATGGTATTGATTGTCTTATGAAGATAATAGAAAATGTAGATGGAAAATGCGACGGTGAAATTTTTAACATAGGAAACCCGGAAAATGATGTAACAATAAGGGATCTTGCGTACAAACTTAAGGATCTTTTTGTGCGCCATCACGCGTCCCGGCACCAAAAAAAGATATCAGAAATTGTAGAGGTTTCCTCTAAGGATTACTACGGGGAAGGATATCAGGATATGCATTTTAGAGTTCCCTCCATAGAGAAGGCAAAAAGAATACTGGGATGGAGACCTAAGGTTAATCTAGATGACGCATTAAAAATGACCCTCGACTACTACGCCAATAGATTGAACAAACATGACTGATGATAGATTTTACATGATTGGAGTAATCCACAGGGACCATAAAGCTAAAGATCGTCTAAAGCAAATTGTTAAGTCGATAAATCCTGAGTTAATAACATTGGAGTTCACAAATTATGGGTTAACTTTTAGAAAAAAGAACTATTCTTCTGTTAAAAAAAAATTGATCCGTATTGAGGCTACTTTAAGTAATTTGGCTCAAAGAGAAAAAATCAGAAATCTGCTCAATTTTTTTGAGTTACCTTACGAGTATGTTGTCGCCAATAGTTATGCAAAAGAAAAAGGGGTTCCCCTGTATCTCGTAGACATGGATTTTTTTTCTTTCTTTCGTTTAAGATATGCGAAAGATTTACTAAAAAAGGAGAACATCAGAGGCATACTCGCTAACAGTGACCTCCTGGAAATTCAACGAGAAAGAAAGATGGCAGAGATGTTTTTTAATAAAGGAATCAAAGCTTTTCACTACACAGAAGATATGAGAGTTCGTGACGAATATGTGTTTAGGCTTATTAAGCGTATAATTGCAGAGAATCCTGGAAAAAAGCTGGTACACATATGCGGATGGCAGCATCTCTCAGATCCATTTGGTTTTTTTTCCGAACTAAGACCACAAAAAATCTACATTTATGATAAGGCTTTTCGTATTTGACCTAGGCGGGGTAATCCTTCCTTTTGAACATAGACAAATCGCAATAAAACTGCATGAGAGTTCCGCTATAAAGGATAACTTTACACCCCAAGAGATATTCGATTTCCTTTTTGATTTCGAAACTGGTCTTGTTAACCCTTATGAGGAAGGAAAGGTTTCCTCTTTTGACTTTTTCAAACATTTGAAAGATAGACTTAAATTAGAGATAGACTTCGAGGAATTTAAAGAAATATGGAATCCCATATTCAGAGAGGATGAGAAAGTTGTAAAATTAATACATACCCTGAAGGCAAAAAGCTTTCCGTTGTTTCTTTTAAGTAATACAAACGAGCTTCATTTTACCCACATAAAAGAGACATACTCCGTTGTTCACTTAATGGACAGATGGATTCTCTCTTATGAAATCGGGGCAAAAAAACCAAAAAGGGCCATTTATGAGGCTATCTTTGAAAGGATCGAAATTTCTCCAGACGAAATTTTGTACATCGATGACATTCCAAGGTATGTTGAGGCTGCTTCCAAACTGGGGATGAGAGGAGTTCATTTCACTGATGCAGATTCACTAAAAGAAATCTTACTTAAAAACGGAGTTGATATTGAGTGATTGAATACCCAAAAATCGATCCAGAGATTGTAAAAATTGGTCCTTTTTCTATTAGATGGTATGGGCTTATGTATCTTTTTGGGTTTCTCTCTTCATATCTTCTCACGATACATCAAATAAAGAAAAACTACGCTTGGATAAAACGAGAAGCAATAGAGAATCTTTATTTCTATCTGATACTTGGTCTTATTATTGGTGCAAGATTAGGTTACATAATTTTTTATAATCTCCAATTCTACTTAAAACATCCATTAGAAATATTCATGCTTTGGCATGGTGGGATGTCCTTTCATGGTGGATTAATCGGTGCAATAATTGCCGGGTACATCTTCATGAAAAAAGAAAACATCCCCTTTTTCCTGATTGCCGACATCATTATACCTTCTTGCCCAATAGGCCTTGGTTTAGGAAGAATTGGAAATTTCATAAACGGTGAGCTTTACGGAAGAGTAAGTGATCTGCCATGGGCCATGATATTTCCACGGGGTGGTGATTTCCCCAGGCATCCATCTCAATTGTACGAAGCTTTCTTTGAAGGTTTTCTTCTTTTTGTGATTCTCTGGCTTTACAAAGACAAAAAGAGATTCGACGGAGATTTATTCACACTTTTTTTGATTTTTTACGGAGTTTTTCGAACATTCTGTGAATTTTTTAGGGAACCTGATGGTTCCCTGATTCTTTCCTTTTTTACAAAAGGACAGATCCTTAGCATTCTTATGATAATTACTGGAATTTTTCTTAGATATTACTTAAAAAAAAGCCAGGCAAAAGAAATATGATATAATTTGTCGGCAAGATACCCAAATTCCGCCTGTTGGGGTGGGTATCTCTAAAGCATGGCGGAAAAAAAATACCCCAACACCAGTTTTAAAAGACTGGTACAGGAAAAAACGATATGAACAAGGCCATTTTAAGGGAGTATGATATAAGAGGACATGTGGAAAAAGATTTAACCGATGAGGTTGTCCTTTCAATTGGCAGAGCTTTTGCCACTCTAATGCAAGAAAACGGGAAAAAGAAGGCGTCCATTGGAAGGGACTGTAGACTTACATCGGAACATTACCGGAATTTAATAGTTCAGGGAATGGTAGAAGGTGGCTTAGAAGTTATTGACCTTGGTATTGTTCCTACCCCGCTTTTTTACTTTTCTCTTTTTAACTATGATGTAGAAGGGGGAATAATGGTAACAGGAAGCCACAATCCTCCTGAATACAACGGTTTCAAAATAGCAATAGGTAAGTCCACTATATTCGGGGATAAGATTAAGTATGTAGGAAAGATAATAGAAGAAAAGAGGTTTGTAAAAGGAAATGGAAATGTGAGAAGATACGACGGAATAATTGAAGACTATTACAATTTTCTGAGAAAAGACATAAAGTTAAGCAGGAGATTTAAGGTAGTAGTAGATGCTGGAAATGGCACGGGTGGGTATGTGGCATGTCCTATCATGAAAGAATTCGGTCAAGAGGTGGTTGAGCTTTACTGTGATATGGATGGAAGATTTCCAAATCATTTTCCGGATCCTACAATTGAAAGCTATATGGAAAAATTAAAGGAAACAGTTGTGAACGAAAAAGCAGACTGTGGAATAGGCTATGATGGAGATGCGGACAGAATAGGGGTAATAGACGACAAAGGTAACATAATCTGGGGCGACTACCTTATGATAATATTTGCAAGGGATATTCTTAGGGAAAGAAAGGGGGCTTACTTTGTTTCAGAAGTTAAATGTTCTCGTAACTTATTTGAAGATATTGAAAAACATGGCGGCAAAGCAATAATGTGGAAAGCTGGCCACTCTCTCATTAAGCAAAAAATGAAGGAAGTTGGTGCTCTGCTTGCCGGAGAGATGAGTGGACATATGTTTTTTGCCGATAGATATTTTGGATACGACGACGCAATTTATTCGTCTCTTAGACTTCTTGAAATCTTGGAAAAGGAGGGGAAACCTCTTTCTGAACTTCTTTCTGATGTGCCAAGAACATATGCGACACCAGAGATAAGACTTGATTGTCCTGATGAAATTAAGTTTTCGGTTATAGAGAAACTCAAAGACTTATATAAAAAGCAATTTCAGGTTATTGATATAGACGGGGTCAGAGTTGTTTTCAAAGAAGGTTGGGGCCTTGCAAGGCCATCCAATACTCAGCCTGTAATAGTATTGAGATTCGAGGCTGAAAGCGAAGAATCTTTAAAAAGAATTAGAGATATGGTTGAGGATGACTTAAGAGAGATTATGAAAGAGTATGGTTACTGATTCGCATATCCTATTAACTGTATCTAAGCCAGCCCGGTACCTAGGTTTAGAAAGAAACGCTGTATTTAAAGACCCAGGAAAAGTCAAGGTAAGATTTGCAATCTGCTACCCTGATATATATGAGGTAGGAATGTCCTACTACGGATATTTTCTTTTATATGGGCTCGCAAATACTTTAGATGATGTTTGGTGCGAAAGATGCTTTGCACCGTGGGTAGATATGGAAAAATATCTAAGAGAATCTGATATTCCGCTTTTTACTCTTGAATCAAAAACGCCCCTCTTTAAGATGGATATAGTGGGTTTTTCCCTTACCTATGAGCTTAACGTGACTAACGTCCTTAACATGATGGAACTGGGTAAAATTAAGGTGAAGGCACAAGATAGAACAACCGATCCAATTGTTATAGGCGGCGGACCATCTATGATGAATCCCGTCCCTTTTGAATCTTTCTTTGATCTAATCGTGGTAGGAGAAGCAGAACCCATATTACTTAAGTTACTCGAAAGATTCAAAGAAATAAAAGGACTTAGAAGAAGCGAAATTTTGAAAGAACTTTCCAGTTTTGAGGGGGTATATTCGCCACTTTTTGAAAAAAAAATAGTCAGCCGTTTATACGTGAAGGATTTAAACTCGTCATTTCATCCCATAAATCCTCCTGTGCCCGTAGTTGGAAGTGTTCATGATAGGTTAAATATTGAAATATCTAGGGGATGCATTAACGGTTGCCGATTTTGCCTTGCTGGCTATGCGTATAGACCCTATAGGGAAAGAGATTTTGACACTTTGAAGACTATAATAGACGAAGCCCTTAAAAAAACTGGATATGAAGAAATCTCTCTACTTTCTTTAAGTTCTGGCGATCACTCGAAACTCTTCCATATCATTGAATATATTTCTAAAGTCTATCCCGGAATCTCACTTTCACTTCCTTCTCTCAAAATAGGAACCCTTGGGGATGAGGAAATCTCATTGATAGGTAGTATTGCAAGAACAGGATTTACATTTGCACTTGAAGCGCCTTCGGAAAGAATAAGAAGTATGCTAAACAAAAAAATAGATATAGATTCCCTCCATAAACAGATACCACTTCTTAAAAAATACGGATGGAGATACTTAAAGATTTATCTCATGATAGGGTTCCCTTGGGAAAAGGACGAAGACTTAAGAGAGATAATGTCTTTTCTTTCTCCTTTTCTTAAGGAAGAACTAAAGGTGCAGATCTCCTTATCTCCTTTTGTACCCAAACCTCACACTCCTTTTCAGTACTTGGGTATGGATCATGAAAAAAATTTGCAAGATAAAATAAGATTCCTAAAGAGCATCCTTAAGAACAAAAGCGTAATTCTAAAATATAGAGACGTAAAACAGTCATTCGCAGAAGCGATTATATCAAGAGGTGATCAAAACCTTTCGCCTCTGTTCTTGTACCTGAGGGAGCAAAATGTTAGGTTAGAAGCATGGAGAGAATTCTTCGACTTTGAAAAGTACATTCGCTGGTTCGCCCGGATAGGATTAAATATGGAGGATTATCTTGGACAGAAAAAACCGGATGACCTGCTGCCGTGGGGATTCATAGACGTAGGTTTTAAAAAAGACTTTCTTCAAAAAGAGTATGAAAGGGCTAATTCCTCCATAAGGACTATGGAGTGCTCCAAGGGTTGCATCTTTTGTGGAATATGTAAAGACGGACATCTTGACTACTCTATTCAAAAATCCGAAGAAAAGAAAGATTTTCCGATTTATCCTGAAATCAATCTCAAACAGACAAAAAAGATCACTTTTAGATTTGGGAAATTGGGAAGGGCAAAATTCATAGGTCACCTAGATACGATGAGGTCTTTAATCAGAGCGCTTAGGTCGTCAGGTATTTTTCTTAGAACGCATGGTAAGTACCATCCGATCCCAAAAGTATCAATCTCTCAAGCCATCCCTGTGGGTTTGGAAAGTACTTGTGAGTATATAACTGCCGAGGTCTACGACTTAAATTATGACTTAAACTCTCTTTTGAAAACTATTAATCGATCCTTACCAAAAGGGATAAAAATCCTTGAGATTATGGCTATAGAAGGATTCTTACCCTCTTTTACTTCGATTATACTGATCTCCGAAAAGGATCTAAGTGAGGAGGGTTTAGAATTTCTAAGAATGATGAATGGTAAAAGATTTTATCTCTTGCACTCAGGAAATGTGAAAGACCTATTAAAAGACACCAGATACAAAAGGATCATCAAGGTTAAAACGGAGAAGGTAAATGGCCTCAGAACTTATCATAAACGTCACTTTTAATGAGACACGGATAGCTCTTCTCGAGAACGGTACCCTGGTAGAGTTTTTTCTTGAAAGAAAAAATGAGAAGGGTATCACTGGAAATATATACAAAGGCAAAGTTCTGAGAATTCTTCCGGGAATGGATGCTGCTTTTGTGGACATAGGGTTAGGAAAAGCGTCTTTTTTATATGTAAGGGACGTGGTTATCGATCCTGGTATGTACGAGGATTTCGAAGAGTCATCATATCTACCAGACCAAAGGGAAAGAATAGAGGGGGTATTAGAGGAAGGACAAGAACTCATAGTACAAGTCTCTAGGGGGCCAGTAGGTACCAAGGGTACGAGGGTTACCTCAAAGATCACACTTCCTGGTAGATTATTAGTTCTTATGCCAGCTACAAATCACCTTGGTGTGTCTAGAAGAATCCAAAATGAATCTGAGCGAAAACGTCTATATCAGATATTAAAGGAAATATGTCCCAAAGGTTTCGGTCTGATAGCCAGAACGGCATCCGAAGGAAGGGAAAGGATAGATCTACAAGAGGACCTCACTTTTTTGATGAGAATATGGAAAAATATAGTTGAGAAGTCAGACAAAGTTCGGGCACCAAAGCTTCTCCATGAGGATATGGGCCTTATTTACAGAGTGATACGTGATTTGTATGCTCATAACCTCACCCGGATCATTGTTGACGATCCACAGGTTTTTTCATCTTTGAAGGATTTCATCAAAACTTATTTGCCAGACCTCAATTGTGACATTGTTTTTCACGAGGACAAAGAACCAATATTTGAGACATTTGGTATTGAAATTGAAATAGAGAAGATTACCCAAAAGAAGGTATACTTAAAATCTGGCGGGTACATCGTTTTTGACTACACTGAGGCATTAACTGTAATTGATGTTAATACGGGAAAATACTTGGGAAAAAAGGACTTGGAAGACACAATTCTTAGGACTAATCTTGAAGCTGCAAAGGAAATAGCTTACCAGATAAGACTGCGGAATATAGGGGGAATAATAGTGATAGATTTTATAGACATGGAAAAAAAAGAATCTAGGGAACTAGTATTTAATACACTATGTGAAGCGTTAAAAAAGGATAGAATAAAAACCATAGTTTATCCCATAAGTGAAATCGGGGTTGTACAG
>JAOADT010000036.1 GCA_026417175.1 Deltaproteobacteria bacterium
GTCTCACTTACAGTGGAACTCATAACTCCTATTGCACTGGAGAAAGAACTTAGATTTGCTATCCGTGAAGGTGGAAAAACAGTAGGTGCAGGAGTTGTAACTGAGATATTGGAGTAAATTGGAGTAAATTATGAGACAGTTAGTAATACTTGCGTGTACTGAGTGCAAAAATCGAAACTATAACACTACTAAGAACAAACAGAAAACCCCGGATCGGCTTGAATTTAGGAAATATTGCAAATTTTGCAGAAAACACACATTGCATAAGGAAACCAAGTAAAGGCCAGTAGCTCCAACGGATAGAGCACCGGACTCCAAATCCGGGTGATGGGGGTTCGAATCCCTCCTGGCCTGGATAGGTTTTCAGAGGCAAAGATGGATATAAAAGGCTTGCTGACACGCGTAAAAGAGTATCTTAAAGAGGTTTACTTAGAAGGAAAAAGAATCACGTGGCCTCCTAGGAAAGACACTGTGAAAGGAACTTATGTTGTGCTTATAACTGTTATCATAGCAGCCATATTTTTAGGGATCATAGACATAGGGCTTGCAAGAATAATTCAGGCTATACTTCGCGGGTAGATTTAACAATGGAAAAGAAATGGTACGTGGTACATACTTATTCTGGCTATGAACAAAAAGTAAAGGAAGCATTGGAGGAGAGTATTAAACTGAATAACATGCAGGATTACTTCGGTGAGATAATAGTTCCTTCTGAGATTGTCATGGAAAGAGTCAAAGGAAAGGTAAAGAAGTCACAAAGGGTTGTGTACCCGGGTTACGTCATTGTAAATATGGTCATGAATAATGAGACATGGTACTTGGTTAGGAATACACCTAAAGTAACAGGTTTTGTTGGACATGATAAAATGAACCCGACCCCTCTTCCAGAGAAAGAGGTCGAAGAAATACTTCAGGCCATCCAGGAAGGTAAGGGTAAGATAAAGCCTAAAATTAAATTCGAGAAAGGGGATAGTGTTAGGGTCATAGATGGTCCTTTTACCAATTTCACAGGTACTGTAGAAGAAATAAAACCGGAAAAGGGCAAGGCCAAGGTTCTCTTAAACATTTTTGGTAGAACAACTCCTGTTGAATTCGATTTTATACAGATAGAGAAGATTTAACTTAAGTTTTAAGAAGGAGATGAAGAATGGCTAAGAAGGTTGTTGCAGTTGTTAAATTACAGTTACAGGCAGGTCAAGCTACTCCATCACCACCGGTTGGTCCAGCTCTCGGACAGCACGGAGTTAACATTATGGAGTTTTGTAAAGCATTCAATGAGAAAACCAAAGGGCAAGAGGGTACAATAATACCAGTTCTGATCACGATTTACTCTGACAGAAGCTTTAGCTTTGTTACAAAAACCCCACCGGCTACTTTTTTACTGAAGAGGGCGGCAAAGCTTGCAAAAGGGTCTTCAAATCCAAAGAAGGAAGTTGTCGGTACCATAACAAGGTCACAGATAAGGGAGATAGCTCAAATAAAAATGGCAGACCTCAATGCGAAAGATCTTGAGGGGGCGATACGCATAATCGAAGGGTCTGCCAAAAGTATGGGCTTAGAAATCGTTGAAGGTTAAGAGTGTATTGGGAGAGGAACCATGGGAAGAAAAGGTAAAAAATATTTAGAGGCAAAGAAAAAAATAAACAGGGAACAAAGGTATACGATGGAGGAAGCATTAGATCTTCTTCCGCAAATATCCTACGCAAAGTTTGATGAGACGGTAGAGGTGGCACTTAGATTGGGAGTGGATCCTAGGCACGCAGATCAAATGGTTAGAGGCAGCGTTACGCTTCCACACGGTCTAGGAAAATCAGTGAGAGTCCTTGTTTTTGCTAAAGGACAAAAAGAGAAAGAAGCCCAGGAGGCAGGAGCTGATTACGTGGGCGCTGAGGATTTAATTGAGAAGATTCAAAAAGGATGGTTGGAGTTTGATAAAGCAGTTGCTACGCCAGACATGATGGGAATGGTAAGCAAACTTGGAAAAATTCTCGGTCCCAGAGGTCTTATGCCCAATCCGAAAATGGGCACCGTCACTTTTGATATAGCCAAAACGGTTAAAGAACTTAAAGCAGGAAGAGTGGAATTTAGGGTCGACAAGGCGGGTAACTTACACGCACCAGTAGGAAAGCTTAGCTTTGGGAAACAAAAACTAATGGAAAACATTGATGCTTTTCTTGAAACTGTACTTAGGCTTAAACCGCCCACCAGTAAGGGTACCTATATAAGAGGTATTGCCATTTCAACTACCATGAGCCCCGGAATAAAAATCGATCCGAACTATGTGAGGAAACTCGCAAAATAAAGGGTATAAGTCAGAGACAGCAGGTGCAACCATGTTAAACGATCACGGCCTGCCGAGACTTAAAAATAAGTTTGTCCCTGACTTCCCTTCATCATAAAAAGAAAGGAGGAGGAGAGTCTTGGAGAGAGAAAAAAAGAGAAGAGTTGTTCAGGAACTGAAGGAAAAATTGGACAGGGTTAATTCTCTCTTCCTCACTGAGTATAGCGGACTGAATGTAGCACAGATGTCGAGGATAAGAAGGGAGTTGAGAGGGATTGATGCTGAACTTAACGTCATTAAAAACAGTCTGCTAAGAATAGCCCTTAAAGGGACAGCCGGTGAGGAACTGAGCAATTTTCTTTTCGGACCGAATGCGTTGATTTCGGTCTACAAAGACCCTGTTAGTGTAGCGAAAGTAATAAGCGGTTTTACGAAAGAGATGCCCCAACTCAAAGTTAAAGCCGGACTTTTAGGGAAGAAGTTAATATCGGGTGAGGAATTTCAAAAGCTAGCCTCGCTCCCTGGCAGGGAAGCACTTTTAGGAGCATTCTTGGGAATGCTCACAGGTATGCCGTCTAGACTTCTTTTCGCACTTCAGTGGAACCTATCACGGTTAATTTTGACTTTGAACGCAATAAAATCCAAAAAAGAAGACGCTAAGGAGGAATAAAAATGAGTATAACGAAGGAAGAAGTAATAAAATTTATTGAAAACATGACGGTACTCGAGCTTTCTGACTTTATAAAAACGCTTGAGGAGAGATTTGGAGTTCAGGCACAAGCAATGCCTGTGGCTGCTCAAATTCCGATGGGAGGTGTACAGCAGGTTGCAAAAGAAGAAAAGGCTGAAGAAAAAACAGAGTTCAATGTGATTCTCACTGGATATGATGCGGAGAAAAAGATACAGGTTATAAAGGTTGTAAGAGCTATAACAAATTTGGGATTAAAGGAAGCTAAAGACCTTGTTGAAGGGGTCCCGAAGCCAGTGAAAGAAGGAGTTTCAAAAGAAGAAGCTGAGAAAATAAAGAAACAGCTCGAAGAGGTCAGTGGTCAGGTGAAAATAGAATAAGAGCAAAAATGAAAGGGCAGGGTTTCCTGCCCTTAAAATAAAAATGCACCGTGGGGTGAAAACATTATGAAAGAAATTTTCCATAACAAAATTTATAGAAGGAAGTTTGGGAGAAGAACCGAGGTTCTTGAGGTACCAAACTTAATACAGATACAGATTAACTCTTTCAGTAACTTCCTTCAGAAGGATGTTCCTCCAGAAAAAAGAAAAAAAATTGGATTGCAAGGAGTATTCGAAAGTGTTTTTCCCATAAAAGATGCCCATGGAACTACTTCTTTAGAGTTTGTCAAATACGAGATAGGGGAACCGAAAAATACGGAAGAAGAATGTTTGATCAGAGGGCTTACCTATGCTGCTCCCATGAAGGTAACCATAAGGCTTGTTGCGTGGAGTACAAATCCGGAGACCAAGGCCAAGGAAATAAAAGCAATTAAGGAACAGGACGTTTTCTTTGGGGAAATTCCTTTAATGACGGAAAGGGGCTCATTTATAATAAACGGTGTTGAAAGGGTCGTGGTCAACCAGTTACACAGATCTCCAGGAGTTTATTTTGACTGTGAACAGACAAAATCACCGGTCACAGGACTACCTTCGTATACAGCGAGAATAATACCTTATAGGGGCTCGTGGCTTGACTTCGAATTTGACAGTAAGGAACTCGTACACGTGAGAATAGATAAAAGAAAAAAGATTCCTGTTACACTCTTTCTTAAAGCACTGGGATATACGCAACAGGAGATACTGGACTATTTTTACGAAAAAGAAACCATTGTACTTAAGGATGGCAACAAATTTTTGAAAATCACTCCACCCCATCTCCTTTTGGGTCAAAAGGCTCCTTCAGATATTATCGACGAAAATACAGAAGAAGTACTTGTAAAGAAGCATAAAAAAATAACTCAGGCTGTCCTTAAAAAGATGGAAGCATTGAAAATAACTGCTATCCCGGTTGATGAAGATGATGTCATAGGCAAAATAATTGCAAAAGAGGTTAGGGACCCTGAAACAGGCAAAGTGCTTTTACCCCTTAATAGGGAAATCACGAGGGAAGATATTGAGCTTTTAAGATCTAGAAAGGTGGAAAGTTTTGAAGTGCTATTTATTGATAATTTGAACGTAAGTCCTTCTCTTAGAAACACACTTCTAGAAGACAAAGCACAGACTAAAGAAGAGGCGCTTCTTGAAATATACAGAAAGTTAAGACCAGGAGATCCACCTACCCTAGAGTTTGCGGAAGCACTGATCCATAATATGTTCTTTAGTCAAGAGAGGTATGATTTATCCCCCGTTGGAAGACTCAAAATGAATCAAAGACTTGGACTTAACATCCCCTTAGAGAACACGGCTCTCACAAAGGAAGATATTTTAGAAACGATAAAACATCTCCTGAGATTGAAAGATACCCGCGGGCCTGGGGATGACATAGACCACCTCGGTAATAGGAGAGTAAGAACCGTTGGGGAGTTACTGGAGAACCAATTTCGAATGGGCCTTATGAGAATGGAGAGGGCCATAAGAGAAAAGCTCGCGTTTCCAGAGATGGAGACGCTTATGCCACATGATCTAGTAAATCCTAAACCGGTTATCACGGCTATCAAAGACTTTTTTGCTACTAGTCAGCTTTCACAGTTCATGGATCAGACGAATCCTCTGAGTGAGATTACCCATAAAAGAAGATTAAGCGCATTAGGTCCTGGAGGACTCACAAGGGAAAGAGCAGGGTTTGAGGTGAGAGACGTTCATCCCACTCACTACGGAAGAATATGCCCTATAGAAACTCCGGAAGGCCCAAATATCGGTCTTATATCGTCGCTGGCGACTTATGCAAGAGTTAATGAGTTTGGTTTCATAGAGACCCCATACAGAAAAGTGGTAAATGGGAAGGTAACGAATGAGATTGTATATTTAACAGCTGATGAGGAAGAAAAGTATTACATAGCCCAATCTTCAGTTCCGGTTGATGAAAATGGTAATTTTCTGGTCGATCTTGTCGAGGCTCAAAAAGGTGGAAACTTTTACTATGTGAGCCCTGATCAGGTTGATTTAATGGACGTATCTCCTAAGCAACTTGTAAGTGTGTCCGCATCTCTTATCCCTTTTTTGGAACATGACGACGCTAATAGAGCACTTATGGGTTCAAATATGCAGAGGCAGGCAGTACCGCTTATTCTTCCAGAGGCACCCCTTATTGGAACTGGTATGGAAAGAATTGTGGGAAGAGACTCAAAGGTGACGGTCATCGCAAAACATGATGGGGTTGTGAAAAGTGTGGATGCAAATAGAATAATTGTCCAGTATGAAGAGAACCAGAATGGGGAGTCCGTAGTTAAGGTCGATATTTACAATCTTTTCAAGTTTAAAAGATCGAACCAAGACACTTGTATAAATCAAAGAGTAATAGTGAATGAAGGTGACTATGTAAAAAAAGGTGATGTGCTAGCAGATGGTCCATCTACCGACAGAGGTGAACTGGCCCTTGGTAAGAATCTTTTTGTGGCGTTTATGCCCTGGAGAGGTTACAACTACGAGGACTCAATACTCATAAGCGAGAGACTTGTAAAAGATGATATTTTAACCTCTATTCATATAGAGGAGCTCGAATGTGTGGTTAGGGACACAAAATTGGGTAAAGAGGAGGTGACCCGAGACATTCCTAACGTAGCAGAAGAAATGCTGAAGGACTTGGATGAGAGTGGGATAGTTAGAATCGGGGCAAAAGTAAAACCAGGAGACATACTTGTTGGGAAAGTGACCCCAAAGGGAGAAACTCAATTGACTCCAGAAGAAAAGCTTCTGAGAGCTATCTTTGGAGAAAAGGCTGCGGATGTGAAGGATACATCACTTAGAGTACCTCATGGAATAGAGGGTATTGTTATAGACGTGAAAGTGCTTTCTAGAAGAGGTTTGGAAAAAGATGAGAGAAGTAGGGATATTGAAGACAGGGAAATTTCGAACATCTTAAAAGATCAAGAAGACCAAATAAATATAATAATAGACAGCGCAAAGGAAAAATTAAAAAGAGTTCTTGCAGGGGTTACCATTCAATCTGATTTAAAGGATGGGAAAGGTAAGACTGTAGCCAAAAAAGGAGAGAGAATTACACCTGAAGTAATCGATAAAATTGGAATAGAGAAACTGAAAAACCTAAAGCTAAAGGATGAAGAATTACAGAATAAAATAGAGAAGATAATAGACACTATGGAGAATCAACTTGATCTTGTCCGTTTGTACTATGAGGACAAGATTAACAAGTTAAAGAGAGGAGATGAACTCCAACCAGGGGTTTTAAAGACAATAAAAGTCTACATCGCCATGAAAAGAAAGATTGCAGTGGGGGATAAGCTTTCGGGAAGACATGGGAATAAAGGTATCGTATCTGTTATTCTTCCGGAAGAGGATATGCCTTTCATGGAAGATGGAACTCCAGTAGATGTGGTTCTTAATCCTCTTGGTGTTCCTTCAAGGATGAATGTGGGTCAAATCCTTGAAACACATCTTGGTTGGGCAGCGAAAGAACTTGGAAAGAGAATAGGCGAGCTGGTGGATCAATATTACAAGAAAATCACATCCCCTGAAAGAATAAAAGATTACATAAAGAAGATATTCAGCGATCCAGAAATGGATAAATTTCTTGACAAACTCACAGAGGAAGAACTTATAGAACTCGCATATAGAATGAAGGATGGAGTATTTTTTGCAGTGCCGGTTTTTGAGGGAGCGAAAGAAGGTGAGATAAAAGAGTTCTTTAAACTTGGAGGTATGAATGAGAGCTGGCAAGTGACTCTATATGATGGAAGGACTGGGGAACCCTTTCACCATCCTGTGACAGTTGGATACATGTATTTACTTAAACTTCACCATCTCGTGGAAGATAAGATACATGCAAGATCTATAGGTCCCTATTCTCTTGTTACTCAGCAACCCTTGGGTGGAAAGGCCCAGTTCGGTGGACAGCGTTTGGGAGAGATGGAAGTTTGGGCGCTTGAAGCATATGGAGCAGCATACTCATTACAGGAATTTCTCACAATAAAATCAGACGATGTGTCTGGTAGGGTCAAAGCATATGAGGCTATAGTGAAAGGAGAGGACGTGCTCACACCTAGTCTTCCAGAATCTTTCAATGTGCTCGTAAAAGAGCTTCAGAGTCTTTGCATAAATGTTGAATTATTGAAGGAGTAAAAGAAGGAGGTTTGCCTTGGAAGAGTATTTCAAAGTTACAGATAAAAATAAGGATCCTTTAAGCTATACTGCCATAAAAATAAGTCTCGCCTCTCCGGAAATGATAGAAAAATGGTCGTACGGTGAGGTGAAAAAACCTGAAACGATAAATTACAGAACTTTTAAACCGGAAAAGGATGGACTTTTCTGTGCCAAGATATTCGGTCCTGTAAAAGACTATGAATGTTTATGTGGAAAGTACAAGAGAATGAAGCACAGAGGAATAATATGCGAGAAATGTGGGGTAGAAGTAATTCAGTCTAAGGTTAGAAGAGAAAGGATGGGTCACATAAAACTGGCGTCTCCTGTGGCTCATATATGGTTTTTAAAAAGTATGCCAAGCAAAATAGGGACTCTTTTGGAGCTTACGATGAAGGATGTGGAAAGGGTTTTGTATTTCGAGTCGTATATTGTAATAGACCCAGGTAAATCTCCATACAATGAGCGGGAACTTATTTCTGAAGAAGAATATCACCAAGCTAAACAGAAGTATGGTGATTCCTTTGTTGCTGGGATCGGAGCGGAAGCCATAAAAGAGTGTTTAAAAAGAATCAACATTGAAGAGCTTGCAAATAATTTGAAGCAGGAAATGAATGAGACTACAAGTGACGCTAGAAAAAAGAAAATAGCCAGAAGACTGAAGATTGTAAATTCGTTTAGGCAGTCAGGCGTTAAGCCAGAATGGATGATACTAGACATAATTCCCGTGATTCCCCCAGAACTTAGACCACTAGTTCCACTTGATGGTGGCAGATTCGCCACTTCTGATCTTAACGACCTTTACAGAAGGGTTATTAACAGGAATAATAGATTGAAAAGACTCATGGAGCTTAATGCCCCGGAAATAATAATTAGAAACGAAAAAAGGATGCTCCAGGAAGCGGTGGATGCGTTATTTGATAACTCGAAAGGTAGAGTCGTGCAGGGTACGAACAGAAGACCACTTAAATCATTAAGTGATATGCTAAGAGGTAAACAGGGTAGATTTCGTCAAAACCTATTGGGTAAAAGAGTAGACTACTCCGGAAGGTCTGTCATAGTAGTAGGCCCGGAACTTAGATTGCATCAATGCGGGTTACCAAAATACATGGCTCTTGAGTTATTTAAGCCCTTTGTATTTGGGAAACTCATTCAGAAAGGTTACGCTACTACTATTAAGACAGCCAAAAAGATGGTGGAACGAGAAAGACCAGAAGTTTGGGATGTGTTAGAAGAAATTATAAAGGAACATCCTGTGCTATTGAACAGGGCTCCAACTCTTCATCGATTGGGCATTCAGGCTTTTGAACCTATTCTTATAGACGGGAAGGCTATAAAACTGCATCCACTTGTATGCCCCGCTTATAACGCTGACTTTGATGGAGACCAGATGGCCGTTCATGTGCCTTTATCTATAGAGGCCCAGACCGAAGCTAGAGTTCTGATGATGTCCACAAACAACATTCTATCTCCAGCAAATGGTAAACCGATTATAGTGCCAACCCAGGACATCGTCCTCGGTCTTTACTACCTGACAATTGACAGAAAATATGTGAAGGGAGAGGGAAAAATATTTTCGTCGCCTGAAGAGGTAATAGTTGCGTACAATAGCGGCGAAGTGGATCTTCATGCAAGGATAAAAGTTAGGTTAGATGGTTTGATCAAAGATACAACGGTTGGCAGGATTATCTTGAGAGATACTTTGGAGAATGCTTTGCTAGAAGCGGACAGGGAAAGAAAAGACGAGATTTTGAAAGAACTTTTTGATGATATAAACCGGATAATGGATAAGAAGGCCATTTCTCAACTTATAGAAAGATGTTATATGCTTGGCGGAGAGAAGGTTACGGTTATTGTTTCCGATAGACTTAAAGATCTTGGGTTTCACTATGCGACCATGGGTGGGATATCCATATGTATAGATGATATGAAAATACCTGCGAAAAAAGAAGAACTCATTAACAAGGCAAAAGAGGAAGTCCTTCAGGTTCAGAATCAGTACAGGGAAGGATTAATCACAGACGGTGAAAGATATAACAAGGTGGTAGACATCTGGGCGGATGTTAACGAGCGAATAGCTGATGAACTTATGAAAGAATTGGGACTGGAAAAGGTAATAGCGCCGGATGGCAAGATTGAATATCAAAATAGTTTAAATCCTATATATATGATGGCCCATTCAGGAGCTAGAGGAAATGCCCAGCAGATAAGACAGCTTGCGGGTATGAGGGGGCTTATGGCGAAGCCGTCAGGAGAAATAATAGAGACCCCTATCACAAGCAACTTCAGAGAAGGTCTTGATGTTCACCAGTACTTTATTTCAACCCACGGTGCAAGGAAAGGTCTTGCTGACACAGCGCTTAAGACTGCTAATGCAGGGTATCTTACAAGGCGACTAATAGATGTTGCGCATGATGTGGTTGTGACCGAATATGATTGCGGTACATTGGACGGAATAGAGGTTGGTCCCCTTATTGAAGCAGGTGAAGTAATAGAAAGGCTTGATGCTAGAATTCTTGGAAGGGTTGCCTTGGAAGACATAAAAGATCCTGATTCAGGTGAAATCATAGTTAAGAAGAATGAAGAGATAAAAGAGGAACATTTAAAGAAGATAGAGGAAGCTGGTTATGAGAAAGTAAAAATCCGTTCGGTACTGACTTGCAGGTCAAAGAGAGGTGTTTGTGTACTTTGTTACGGCAGGGACCTCGCAAGAGGACGGCTAGTTAGTATAGGAGAGGCTGTGGGAATAATAGCTGCTCAATCAATAGGGGAACCGGGTACTCAACTTACCATGAGAACATTTCATATAGGTGGTGCCGCAGCAAGAAGAGCAGAACAATCCACACTAGAATGTAGAAACTCAGGTAGGGTAAGACTTTTGAACACAAAGCTTGTGAGAGATAGAGAAGGAGTTCCTACAGTCATGAACAGAAACGGCGAAATCGTAATAGTAGACGAAGAAACAGGAAGAGAAAGAGAAAGGTATCCACTTATTTATGGAGCGAAATTGAAGGTAGAAGAAGGGCAAAGAGTTGAAGAAGGCCAGATCCTTGCTGAATGGGATCCATATACCATACCCATACTTTCGGAAGTTACCGGAAAGGTAAAATATGGCGATATAGAAGAAGGCATTACAATGCAGGAGAGGAAGGACGAAGTTACCGGGTTGTCATACAAGGTTATCATACAACCAAGAGATCCTGACAAAAGACCTAGAATTTCTATCAAAGATGACAAGGGTAGGACCATGATGGTACCAGGTACGACTAGCCCCGCAAGATACATTCTGCCAATTGGGGCTCACATAGTTGTCAATGAGGGTGACGAGGTCCATGCTGGCGACGTTATTGCAAAAATGCCCAGAGAGACGACAAAAACAAAGGATATAACTGGTGGTCTCCCAAGAGTGGCTGAGTTATTCGAAGCAAGAAAACCTAAGGAACATGCCATAGTCACTGAGATAAACGGTTTTGTTTCTTTTGGAAAGATGACAAAGGGTAGAAGAGAGATCATCGTTACAAGCGAGAGGGGAGATCAGAGGAGATACATAATTCCCCGAGGAAAACATATCCTTGTTCATGAGGGAGATTATGTGAGAGCAGGTGAACCACTTATGGATGGGCCTGTGAACCCACATGACATTCTTAGAATAAGCGGTCTTAAGGAGTTGGCCCGTTATCTGGTTGATGAGATCCAGGAAGTTTATCAGTTGCAAGGTGTGAAGATTAACGATAAACACTTCGAGATAATAGTAAGACAGATGCTCAAAAGGGTAAAAATAACTGATCCTGGCGATACTAATTTCATAATAGACGAGCCGGTTGAACGGTGGATTTTTGAAGAGGAAAACCAGAAAGTAATATCTAGGGGCGGAAAACCTGCTCAAGCAGAACCTCTATTTCTAGGTATCACTAAAGCTTCTCTAATTACAGATAGTTTCATATCAGCCGCAAGCTTTCAAGATACGACTAAAGTTTTAGCTCAGGCTGCAATAGAGGGAAGGATAGATTACCTTAGAGGATTAAAAGAAAACGTTGTAATGGGAAGAATAATTCCTGCTGGAACGGGTTTCCCCAAGTATCGACATTATGAACTCAAAATTGGAGATAAAAAAAGTGAAAAACAGGAGATAAAAGA
>JAOADT010000037.1 GCA_026417175.1 Deltaproteobacteria bacterium
GGCGTAGGCTTTGTACTTTTAAATCACGATCCTCCATCTGGAGCGATAAAACTATGTAAGAATGCATGCGTTTTAATTACAGACAGGGGCTATCTAAAGCATCAGAGGCTCTGGAGAGATCGGATATCGAGGGAAACGGATTTGCCAATAATTGAAGTCGAAGGAGATGTGGTCTTTTCTGTTGAATTTATCTCGAGTAAACTGATGTTCTATGCAAGAACGTTTAGGCCAAAAGTTCAAAAGATGCTTCCTCACTTTCTCGAGGACCTACCATCCATCGAGCCAAAAGTTTCCTTTGCCAGTGAAATCGCGCACGACTGGGTAGAAAATAGCGTTGATGATTATCTCGACAGACTCAGTTTGGACAAAAGTGTAAGCACTGTCAATTACTACATCGGGGGCGAAGATGAGGCAGGAAAAAGATTGGAAATCTTCGTGAGAAAAAGGTTACCTTTTTACTCTGGAAATCGCTCAGATCCCGGAATGAGAGTAACTTCCGAACTTAGTCCTTATCTTCGTTTTGGACAGATATCACCTGTACAGATCTTAAAAAAGAATCCTAAAAGACCACCCCTTAAACGATGAAAACGTGACGAGCTTCGTAAATGAGCTCGTGGTTTGGCGAGAACTCGCGAGAAACTATGCTTGGTATAACCCCCATTACAATCTTACGAGGGTCTCCCCCAATGGGCGAAGGTCACCCTAGAAGCTCATCTTCATGATTTAAGGGATTACAGTTACGATCTTAATACCCTTGAAGAGGCAAAAACGCATGATCCTTACTGGAATTGTGCGCAAAGAGAGCTTGTGACAAATGGAACTATCCATAATTACATGAGGATGTACTGGTGCAAAAAACTCATAGAGTGGACAGCTCATCCAAAAGAGGCATTTGACACAGCATGTTATCTAAACAACAAGTATGCCCTCGATGGAAGAGATCCTAACGGATATGTCGGTATTTCTTGGTGTTTTGGTGCACTCGACAGGCCTTTCCCGGTAAAATCGATCTATTGTAAGGTAAGGAAGATGAGCCACCTATCTTTAATTTCAAAGCCAAATATCTCAAAATACGTTGCTCGTTGGAAAGTTCAAATCTCCATATAAAAGAGAGGTCTTTTGCACAGAATCAATAACTCACCCACTCATCCCTTCTCAAAAAAAGAAGATTCCGATGATGAAGCTATCAAAATAGTGACAAAAGACACGGACTCAGAGATAGCGCTCACTGTGCTTTTCGCAATATGATTACCGGATTTATCACTTTTAAACTGCTGACCTAAGCTTTTCCACACAGTAATCTATACCGCTTACAAAGTTGCCAGTCATGACGCTTTTAGGGGATTTGAAAAGGCTTTCGGCGTGAAGAAGGAGGATCTCGGATTTGGAATCGATCTCTGCCACTGCTTTCAAGTTTTCAGGTTCATTGTCCACGAAGGCAAAAACCCTAAATCCTAAGTTCCGGAAGTACTCAATTCCTTCCCTTTTTATCAGAGGGATGTTTGCACTGAGGCCCTTTTTGTTCATGAAGAGAAGCTCGTTGCTAAAGCGTACTCCAGACTCCTTTCCAAGGAAGTTCAGAGATGAAAGGGGCCTAAATCTTAGCGATTCAGGCCTTCCTGTATTCAATCCCACATAAGTGTTAGGCTGCATCTGAAACCATCTAATTATCTCGAATACGCCTCTGAACGGCTTGTTTGCTTTTTTTATAGTAAGCATGGGGAGGAAAAGATTTTCGAAATTGCTCAAAATACTCTCTTGGTCCTCTGTGTTTAAACCCATCCTATCAAGAAGAAGTTTGAGTTGGGTTTCATGAAAGTCTATGTCTGATATTCTAAGTTTGGAAAAATAGTTGCTCTTGTTTCTTTTGTCAAAGTTTCGAAGAATGAAAAGTATGATGAACCTCATGTCCAATATCGTTCCATCTATATCGAATACGATGATTAGCTTGTCATTGACATACTTCTTTCTCATTTTTCTAAAGTGGCTGCCCAGAAATGCCATCCAATGTTGCAAAGGATCCTCCTACTGAACTTTTGTTTTGCAAGTAAATACTTGTCTTTTGTAGAATAAAAGAACTTTCGGCTGTACGTATTTTAATTCCATTAAGTATCCGCGGAGCACATTCATCCTAACTCACCGCAATATAATATCAAGTGACATGGAGCTCTAAATGTTTTTTCCAGTCGGCAAAACCGATAGGCTTAATATAAGTTTTTGCCTCTTTTCGCCCGATTTTTGGATTCTCATAGCGTATGCCAAAGTATCTACACATGATCCCGAATAATGCTGTATTATCAACACAACTTGGGACCTCGATTGGTAAGGCATCTTCGGGATAAAAGACTACTATCTGGTCCTCACCCGTGTGATTCGTACTTGTGAATCCAATATCTCCTCTTCTCAAGGTAGGAGGTACAATGTACCGATCACCAGATGCCCCGTATATGCTTTTCATCAGTATTCTTCCCATTGCGGCTTCGGCCTCGTAGACTATATCGCTCATGATGGTTTTTTTCGTTTCATTAAGCTTCCTAAATATCTCTTCCGCCTCTTCACTGGAAATGGAGTGGCCTGTATACTCTTCGAATATTTGTCTTACCGTATACATGTCCTGTCCTTTCATCTTTTGGATCATGTATTCAAATGATGCCATGTTACTGTACATAAGTAAGGCTTTATTTGCGTCATTCTACTCCGGTCTTGTCCCGTTTATGCCATAGCCCCAATTTCCATGATCAGATGTAACTATCAGAAGAAACCTGTGTTCAACTTCAGAAATTCGATAACGACTCCGAGTGTTTTATCCATCTCGTACGCATCCATAATTGCTCCATAGGCATCATTTAAATCATTTGCGCGGTCAATCCTTCCGGCTTCAATTTGAAGAATAAATCCTTTGAAGCTATAGATAAAATGTGTAAAGTACAGGCTGCCATTTCAGGGAGGGTCGGATTAACCTCTCCTAAAGTTCTATCATTGATTCTATCTACGACGTAACTCATGTGAGAGGTACTAAAAACACCAAGTACCGGCGTACTAACCTCCGTCTGAACTTTTAGCAATTCAGATCTGCTCTTTACCACTTGATAACCTCTCTCTCTGAAATTGGAATAAAGATCTTTCCCGTCTTTTTTGCGGTCGCCTCCGCCCAAAGCCACCTCAAGTCCAGAGTTTAAAAGGTCAATTGCTATATCCTCTTCCCCGTCCCTATTCTCATTCTGACTATACCAAGTGCTGGTGTAGCATGAGTAAGCCTTGTAGTTGTAAGAATTCCGCATGCGATATCCTTTTCTTTTGCGAGCTCAAAGATCGTAGTCAATCTTCTTCCAGTAGGGAGAATCGAAAGCATTCAGTTTGCTCTTTTGGAACCAGTTGCCCATGCAACAGAGACCGGAGCAGAATCGGTAACCACAGAGCTCAAAGACGATGTCTTCTGTAAACAGATCTTTGTTTTTGGGTTATTCATCAACCTAAGCCTGTGACTAATCTCTTTAAATCTTTCGGTTTGAAATTCCCATAAAGCTTTCATCACTCCTAGAGGCCAACCATCACCTACGAGCAAGATAATACTTTTTACTTTCGTTTCACATTGAGTGTGTGTCTTTACAAGGATTTCCTCCGCTTGTCCCACAAGTGCAAGAAAACTTGCCATAGACATCTTGGGAAAATCTCTTCTCTTCAACGTTTTTGTCTCCTTTTTCTTTTTTGCTCAAATATAAAACAAAACTTTGTTAAGCCGTTATTACGACTAAGTTAAATCTCTGTGAAATTTTTACTTTTTATCAGCTCTTGCAGGCTGCTTTAATTTAGGGATTTCTTAAGTAAGAAGGCTCTCGTACAGAGCAAAAAGTTTTTCAAATGTGTTTCGCCAGGAGAAATTCTGTCTGACGTAAGTACTTATTTCAATCTTGAGAGGCAAACTCACACTGGATGATGCTTTTTCAACAGCCTCACAAAGCGAATCGACTGACATGTGGCCTACGAGAAACTCTTTAAAAGGCTGGGTTTCAAGATCGAGGTCTTTAGCCACCAAAACACAGCCGCAAGCTTGTGCCTCAAGAAAGGCAAGGCCAAATGTCTCAGCTTCTGAGGCACTCACGAAAATATCTCCTTTGTTGTAAAGGTCTGCAATAACTTTCTTATCTGAAATAAAACCGAGGTACACGATATTCTTTTTTTTCTTGCTCAATTCAACTATTTTGTCTCGATGGGAACCGTCACCCGCTACATAAATTTCAAATCTGTCGGGCGGAAGAGTAGAAAAGAACTTACAGAGGATTTTCACTTCTTTATCAGGAGAAAGTCTTCCCACATATACGATTTTCTTTTTCGTCAGTCTTTCCTTTTCCATTAATCCATCTTGCTTCAATCTAAAGATATCGGTATCACATCCCAAGTTAACGGTTGCGACTCTATCAATTCCACATCTTCTCAGATACTCTTCCATCTTTCGGGACGGAGAGACAACAAAATCGGCCAAAGACAAAGACCTACGTACGTATGTTTTTAAAATCCTTTGTCCCACAAGTCTGCCAAGGGGAAAAAGATCGTAATACGGTTCCAAGGAACTATGATAATATGCGATCAATTTGTATTGATCTGATTTTAAAAAAGGAAGTAGAAAATAAGAGCCTCCCACCTCGACAATATTTGGCTTTTCTTCACTTAGAATATTTACAACATCACCAAGACCGTAAAACATGCGGTAACCGCCAGTCCCTGGAACTTTGACAGATGGTACCTCGTAAATCGTGCTTCGAAAGAGTCTGGACTTCCTGAGTTTCTTTCCCGGAACTACAATAACATGTTGCCAAGATGTTGATTTTAAGAATTCTGCCTTTTCACATAGATATCTTCTTATCCCCCCACTTTGAGAATGGAAGAAGGTCGTGATGTCCAGTATCTTCATGTTTACTCCGAGCAGTCGTGATTAATTTGTGGAGGTAATCGCGATAGGATTCCTTGAATTTGAGCTTGCTTACGTTTTTGAGGGCTTTATTTCTCATCTCTAAACGTTTCTTAGGATCATCCAAAAGAAGATTGAGCTTAGACACCCAGTCATCTATGGTATCACATATAAAGCCATCTTCTCCATTCGTTATGTGCTCTTTAGCGGCTCCATAAGAACTCACCAATACGGGCAGTCCGCTAGCTAGCGCTTCGAGAACAACAAGACCATATGTTTCACTCTTTGATGGAAAAATGAAGACTGAGGATGAGGCATAGGCTCGACTTAGCTCTTCTCCTCGAAGATATCCTGTAAAGTGGACATTAGGAGGTTTGAATGACTCTAAATGTTCTCTAGATGGTCCATCTCCTACTATCACGAAAGGCACCCCAGGAAAGTGGTTTGCGACTTTAAAGATTAGTTCTATGTTCTTCTCTTTTGACACTCTTCCCACATAAAGCACTATATGACCATCTTTTCCAATCTTATTTTGCCAGTATCCTTCAGTGTTGTACTTTGGAGAAAAGACCGAAGTATCGACACCCCTTTTAAACGTTACGATCTTATAAACCGGTAAACCTCTTTCTGAAAGACAGAGTCTATAAAAATCTGAGGGAACAAAAACCGTCTCTGCCATATTTGCAAGCCATAAAATAACCTTCCAAAATAGTTCCTCGAGATCCTCATCATCCGTATATGTTTTGATGTAAAGTGGCAAATCTGTGTGGAAAGTAAAGCTGATAGGAAGTTTGAGAATATTTCCCATTAAAAACCCTGCCAGACCGAGAGGACCCGGGGTCGCCACATGAATGCCAGTAAATGATTCTTTCTCAAAAAGGTCCAACAGTTCTAAAAGATTTGGCACGCCAAGCTTCAATTCGGAATAGAATGGGGTAGGAATTTGAAAAACCGGTTCTAAGTTTATCCCGTTTTCTTTCGACTGGATACCAAGCTGTGAAGTTATGAACTTAATAGGTAATCCTTCTTCCTTTGCGATATCCATCATGCACTTCGTACTTACGGAAACTCCATTTATGTGGGTCAAAGTATCTGTGAGATAGGCTATTTTTGGAGGTCTGAATTTGATTATCCCGAACTCCCTTGCCAGATTTTCGACCCTATTCTCTTCCCTTTCCTGGAGGTATTTGAGCAATAAAGGCACAAAGTGGCAGAGATACGATGCCCCTATCCTTTTAATATCTTCAAAATCTATTTTTCCCCTTCTGTATTTGAAATTCGGCAGATTTTTCAAAAAAGACGTACTTGTAAAAAGCTGACCTATCACGTTAAACACCATGTATTTCGTTTCGTCCTTTAGAAAAGAGGGCTCATACCTTTGTCTAAGATATTCGGTTCCAACTTTTACAACCGTGTTTAATAGCCTCTCTAAACCCAAAGACTCAGTACCTACGAGTGTTCTACCTTCGTTTAACGCCGCAAAGAAGCCATCGATAGAGGAGACATTTTCCACATATGTCCATGTACGTCCCGCATCCAGACCACCATGATCATCGGATCCAGCTGTAAAGGCGATACTTTCTCTTGCCCTTAAAGGCTTCATTTTGTACTTTTCCGCAAGTACGTAAATAGATGACCAAGAAGAGTATTTCTTGGCTATATTCTCTTCAAAATATTTCGTTTCTGCCTGTCTCGTACCGTTTACGATCTCCCAGTTGTCAAAGATTAAAACTAGCTTTTCCACAAGATTTTTGGTGATTTTTGTTCCATCCACCGGATATAAAGGATGGGCCAATGTATGCGCCAATCTAAAAGTTTTGAGGTACTTGACGAACTCGTAAACGTCCTCACGCAGTTTTAAAAGATCCCAATGTAACCTTTCGTCCATACCGTATACCAAGACGTGGATCTTTGCATCTTCTTCAGGAAAACAAACGGTATACTCACATCCTAGAAACACATCCGGATAGTGAGCTATCTCTAAAACTCCATCCAGTGTGTCGTGGTCTGTTATGGTAACAAAGTCCATACCCCGTGCTTTCAATAGGTTATAAATATCTACTGGGTTAGAATAACTTTCCTGACACTTAAGAAGTCTAGAGAACCAACCGGCAGGTTTTTGGGACGCTCTTGAATGAACATGTAAGTCCACCTTAACCAAAGAGTTCTCCATATGTGATAAACCTCCTTTTATTTTTAATTTTTCCAACCATAAGCTCCCATATACCAATTTTCTTTTCATCCCTGAAATCGGAGAGGTGGATAGCCAACCTCACACACTCGGCGAATCGGCAAAATACTGCAAAAAAGTAAGGGACAAATACAGCACTCCAGTACGATACATATTCACGATTACTCAAGGTTACCGAAGGACTAAATATAACTTTGCCGTTTGAAAGATCCTTGATTGTCCACCTGTAGGACACTATGCGAAAATCAAAAAGCCTAAGAATATCTTCTAGGTAGGAGTTCTTAATCCAAGATGGAGGAACAAAGTATTTCGATGATATGCCCAAAAGGTCGAACATCTCTTTTCCTTTTTTAACTCGCTTGATTGTATCGTCCCGATCGGACATTGCAAATTCTCCTTCTCCATCTGTAAAGAGGAACTGCCAGAGTTTGGCTCTACCTAGGTGATTGTAGCCATGAAGTACTATTTCTTGCCTAATCTCGCTCAAAAGATTGACAAACTCTGGACAATCCGTGAGCTTACAAAGCCCCCAAAAGTCGGGGACAACTAATAACGAGAGGCGTTCTATCGTAAACTTTTTAGCGAAGCTCAACGCTTTTCTCAGTTCAGTCTCGAAAAGTGGCGAAACGTCGTGAAATTCTAAAATGGCCTTATCCATTTGAGAAAACAATAAAATAGAAAGTTTAACGGCGTATTAGATTCTTGTTATATTTCGGTTAAGAAACAGATGATTTATGTGAAGACCCAAAAGATGTGGTACTGATTCTGACTCCGAGGAGAATTATAATTCCCCCCAGTCCTCCTACACTCCTTTAAGTTTTATCCCCCTCCCGCTCGAGATGACATATAATAAATCGGAGAAGGGTAAAAGATGAAAGAGCTTAGAAGAAAACATAATGGGAGTTTCAAAGCAGGGGTTGTACTTTAAGGCTATTCGTGGCTAGAAGTGGAAAAAGAAACTAATCTATGAGCTAGTTCGTATTTTCTCTTAAGGATAGTGCCAAAAAAGAAAAAGACCTATGAAAAGGAAAAAAAGAGCTTCTTTTGAAGGAGATAGGCCAAAACTTGAGATGGAAATGGACTGACTTCAAAAAATTGAACACCTTATCCTTTGAAGATGAGGATAAGGTTTTATAAACATGGAAGATTCTATCCCATGAGGAATAGGTTCGTTTATATTTAACTTTGGTCATGGACTGGTATTCAAGATAATGATTTTAAGAGGCACTTTACATAAGGAAGCCGGAAAGATATTCAACATTATTTCTTTCGTATGGGATACTGAAGAGAACATGTGTAACTACTTTAAGTTTTACAATACAGAGAGATATCACAGGGCCTTTGCAATAAAAAACATACAAGCTGGAAATGGGGATATTAAACTTAAAAATGGCTGACCTTTGTATAGAGAAGGGAGGTTCAAATGAGACCTCCGTGACCTATCCATACATCCTGACCTATCTCTACTTTTTGGTGCTTTCGCCAGGAAAAAAAATCTTAATCTCTACAATCTGAAAACCCATATTTGTCACATCTGTAAGTGAAATGATGCTACGACATCCTGTCATATGGATGGTTAGGTAGATTTATCCTCACCATTTGTCGCACAATTTTTGGGAAGAATTTACTATCGAGTACCGGCAGATGTAAGTATAACTATCCATAATAGGGTCCATGATCTTGACATAATCCATGATCTCGGCGTATTCACCCGCTAGCTGTTTCTGAGACAGTCGGTTCTTTTGAAAGTGTCATTTGTGGTGCTTTATTCAGTTCGAAAGCTCACTTTCTCTAAAGAGTTGTGTAAAAGCTGTAGCCATGAAGTTTAAACCCGTTCTTTTCATAAAACCTGTGAGCCTTTTCCCTTCTGAGATTGCTTGAAAGGGCAAGCTTATAACACCCGTTCTTTCTGCATTCGGATATGGCAAATTTGAGGATCTCTGTTCCTATTCCTTTTCGTCTATGCCTCTCTTCAACCACAAGGTCTTCCAAGATTCCTACTTTTTTCCCACCGTGTGCCATGTAGTCAATTATAGTGAGAGCAAATGTGGCCAAAACACGCTCGTTTTTTTCCACCACGAACACTTTATGATAAGGGTAGCTTTTCATCTTTTCAAAAAGGGATAATGCCTCATTTATGTCGATTGTTTCTCCCTCATCATTTATCGAAGCATATAAAGATAGGATCTCATGTATATCTTGCGGATTTGCCTCTCTAATCTTTAGACTATCTTTGATTTCTTTGTTGTAACTTTTGTCCTCCATAATTGCACCTCCACCTATCCGATCCTGGCCATTGAAAAAGGTCTGTCACTTATCTCATTGCAAAAGAAACTTTTTCTCGATTCAGATGAGTAAACCTCGGTTCCATCAACAATAGTTTTTATAACTCTTGGATATTCATCATCCAAATCTAGTAAGATTAAATTAGCTCTAAAACCTTTTTCTATTTTTCCTAACTCTCTGTCCAGTTTTATAGCTTTGGCAGGATTCAGGCTAAACATTTTCGAAATGTTATTAATAGACATAAGTCCACTTTTGTATAGTTTCCAAAAAGCGTATATCAAGCTTCCTGGCATGTAATCGGACGAAATGATATCCGCTAAGTTAAGTTTTATTAGTTCTATTGCGCTCAAATTTCCATTATGAGATTCCCCTCTTAAAATGTTCGGAGCCCCGACTATAATCATGAGACCTCTTTCCTTTGCATATTTAGCCGCCTCCAAACTCATCGGAAACTCCGATATGGAGGCTCCACATTCATAAACGAAGTCTATTTTCTCTTTACTGTCATCGTCGTGACTTGCTAAAGCAACGTTGTATGCTTTGCAAATCTCTGTAACTTTTTTTGCATTCTCGAGTCCGAGGCTCAATTTTTTTTCTATTTTGTTCCGCATCACCTCATTTATGTTTTGCATGTTTTCTCTAAAATGCTTTCCGTAATATTTGAAAAACTGCTCAAAGGTTTTGAACTGGCCTTGTCCAGGGGTATGATCCATAATCGATAGCAAATCCACACAGTGATTCTTTAATAGCTCTTCAATTACACAAAGTGCTTCACTACATGTGATTTCGTATCTTAGATGGATCCTCGTATCGACAAGGAGTTTTGGTGAGAATTCTCTGATCGTCTTTATCAACTGGTCTGCGTATTTTACCGTTCTAAGAACAGCGCTTTTTGTGTCAGATTCTGCAAAACTTATTGAATGGAATATAGTTGTAATTCCTGCCATTGCCACCTTTTTGTCAAGCTCAATAATGGCGATATCTAAAGGCATAAGTACCCCGGGCCTCACCTCTATCTCTTTCTCAATTGCGTCACAGTGTAAGTCGACAAAGCCAGGAAGAACAAAAGCTTTATTTGCATTTATAGTTTTTGTACCTGAAACATTTGTACACTCAATATCCGCAATCCTTCCATGTTCGATTAATAGGGATGAGTTGTATAGTACGGAATCTTCAAGAACAATATGGGCATTCGTTATGAATACCTTATCATTCGATGTCATAGTGTCCATTTTCGTGTAAGGTCAAAATTTGGTCGCTGAATTTTTTCAAAATTTCTTTTTCGTGAAATATCCCTATCATGGTACAACCTTGTTCTTTCAATTCCTTAAAAATTCTTAAGACAATCTTTTTTGACATTTGATCAAGGGAAGCTGTTGGTTCGTCAAGAAGTAATAATCTGGGTTTTTTAATGATGGCCCTGGCTATATTTATCCTTTGTTGTTCCCCACCGCTGAAAGTAGAAGGATAAGCATCATAAAGATTAGATGGTACTCGCAATCTCATCAAAAGATCTCTCGCCATTTTTCTTGCCTCACCTTCGGGCACTCCGCTTTCTAATAGGGGCTCTGACACAATATCAATTGCTGGGACTCTAGGAATTACTTTCAAAAATTGACTGATATATCCGATCTCTTTTTCTCGAATCTGTATCATTTTGGACTCATCTATTCTTGCAAGGTCTATTATTCCGTAATCCTGAGAATGGAACCATATCTTTCCCGTTGTGGGTATGTAAGTCCTGTAAATGCATTTCAGTATTGAACTTTGGATTAACTCGTACCTGCACTCCGAAAAAGCGTGTAGGCTTGTCACTTAATATCTCAACGTCAACACTTCCATTATCTTCAACGCCATATTTGTTGGCACTTTCAGGTGTCATGC
>JAOADT010000038.1 GCA_026417175.1 Deltaproteobacteria bacterium
TTTTTTTAGCGTCACAATATGATATAGGTTTGGATACATTTGAAAAACCGTCCTCAACGAATCTATCTTACTGTCAGCGAATTTTCCCTCTCCTTTATATGCCTGATACACAGTGTCATTCATTGAAAGTCCCAACTCTATCTTCTTTTGCCCAATGAGTCTAACATTTTCAACGGATGCACCTGTAACCTCGGGAGTAGCAGTATCAACTGGTACAACTTTTGATACTATCTCAGCAATAGTGCCACCATATGGATAGTAGGCACCGCCTGACTGCCACTCCCTATGCTAATCTTAGTTTGTGTGAAAGCCAAGAGCAACACTTTTATAAGAAAAACCATCATTAAAAAAAATACATCTTTTTCATCTAATTCCTCCCGTTTTTATTTTTTGTATAGAATTTTTATTTTTTGTATAGAACATGTGTCGCAGCATTTTTTGTCAAGCAATTTCTGGTCATCGACTGCATTCAAAATGAGACAAGTTTTTCTTGTCCGCTTCTGTTTCGTAATCAGTGTATACTAGATGGAATTTTGGAAGGTGGAATCCTTATCTGTAATGTTTTAAAGATATTTTACTCAGGAATCTCATTTTTTACCTAGGATCAGCCTTTGGGGATCGACTTCCTCCCTTAATATCCTCAGTTCTTCGTCCGTAGGAGGGGTTGTCTCAATTGCCCTTGAGACGTCTATCTGAATACCTGTATTCTCAACAATTTTTTCTATAGAAACTCCAGGGTAGTATTCCGCAAGATACATTTCCTTAGTGATCTCATCGAATTTCATAACACAAAGATTGGTAACCACTGCAATAACTCCTCCACGCTTCAAGCCTAATTTTATCCTACTGTCCCATCCTTTGTACCAACCCACACTGGTTAAATAATCTAACTTTTCTACGAATCTTCTTTTCTCGTGCTGCATGAAGACGATAAAACCAGAAGCTAGTGCTGCAACATCACAGGCTCCCCCGCTTCCAGGAAATCTCACTTTTGGCTTCAAATAGTTACCAATGCAGGTTGTGTTCAGATTGCCGTATCGGTCTATTTGGGCTGCCCCCAAAAAAGCTATTGTGCGGAGCTTTTTGTGTCCCACTATTGAAAAAGACTCTATAAGTCCAGAATTCAAAGATGATCCGTACATTACTCGAAGGTCTGAAACACACATGGGTATCTCTTCAAGAGATGGGTCTATTCCTCCTGTTTCAAAAAAAAGTATCGCATTAGGTGCATAGATTCTTTTTCCTGCCATAGCAGCGAGCATTGACAGGCCAGTTCCTACGAATACCACGTCACCATCTTTTATAAATCGACCTGCCCTGATTGCCATCATTTCATTCTCTTTATAACCTGCCATAGATAAACCTCCTACTTCCTCTCAAGACCAATGGCATATCCTGTAACAGGGCTTGCCTTAAGTTTTATAAGGGTTTGGATTCCAACTTTTTCCAGGTACTGTGTATGAGAGGATAACCCGTACACCCACTCATCTAGATATTTTTTGAATTCTGTATCATCCTCTGCTACTTTTCTATAGTAGTTTAAATGCTTTGGATCATAATCGTAGAAACCAAAGCACGCTGTAGGATGGGCGCCGTATGGAACTTTAACTATTGCATCCACAAAAAAGGGCGGGAGACAATTTTGGTCAGGGTCGCTTCTTATGAATGCCCGTGAAACGATTTCCTCACATGTAACAATAACTGCGTTTGCCGCCTTCGCCTGTTCTATGTCTGCAAATGTGAGCCCCTTTATTCTAACTGTACCGTCTTCTCCAACATACTGGGCATGCAAGATAGTCACATCTGGTGTAAGCGCAGGCAAAAGAACAATGGGATCCTCTTCTTCTGTAAATGGATTTTGAAGGACAACCAACTTTTTCCTTGCCACATTCTTTTCCCTTCGAGTTTGAGGTGAAAAACCTTCCTTTGTTAGAATGTCTGAACCTAGCCCACTTTTAGTAGGTATAAACGGGATACCGAGAGCTCCCGCAAGAAACCTCAAGCTCATTTGGTAGTTAGAGTAATCTTCAAATTCAATCTCTCCCCTTTCTATAGCTTTTCTAAATCTTACACACGTTGGCGCGTATCTTCCATTTCCGCCATATGCTATTTCTAGTCTTTTTACACATCCCGCGCCTATCAAAACATCCAGTGCCTGTCCATGAGAATGACAAACGATATGCAAATCCCTTATACCCTGACGTATTATTTCGTAAGCGAGAGCCATAGGGTTCCTTGAGACTGTGAATCCACCGATAGCCACTATGGAACCGCTTTTAATGAACTTTTTTACAGCTTCTTCTAAAGTGGTAAACTTCTGGGTAAGCCCATTATGCTCTGACATCTTTTATCCCCGTTATCAACGAAGTTTTACTTATTTTTTACTCTTCTGGCAGGATTATGTTATTTGAGTCGATTTTATGAGTCAAGATTTTTTCTTAGAGTATGATCAAAAATATTTATCTAGATTTAAACTTGGATCCAAGAGGCAAGAAAGTTACAAACTAAAATCCAGGCTAACCAAATCCGAAGAAAAGAAATTGACCATGAAAAGGTAAAAAACTGATTTATTGTATTTCTTCTCCATCTTTTTTCTTTTCCCATATTGGAAGGTAAATATAAAAAGTAGTACCCTTACCTGGTGAGCTTTCTACCCTCACATATCCATTGTGTTGCTTTATGATACTGTACGCTACAGAAAGGCCAAGCCCAGTTCCCTTACCCTTTTCTTTGGTTGTAAAAAAAGGTTCAAAGATACGTTCCTTTACCTTATCGTCCATCCCACAGCCGGTATCGGAAAACCGTATAATGGCATACTTTCCTTCTTTCCCATAGCCGAATTGGTTTATAAAGTTTCGGTCAATTTCGGAGAGTTCGGTTGTGATTGTCACTATCTTTTTCTGTCTCATGGCATCCTTTGCGTTTGTTGCAAGATTCATTAGCACCTGCTGAATCTTTAACTGGTCACAAATTACAGGAAGTTTTTCTGAGGATAAACTGATCTTCAATTCTGTGTCATCCGTAAGAAGTCTTCTCAATAAGCCCTCAGCATCTCTTACGACGTCATTTAGATCAGTCTCCTTCATAGTTAATGGATCTTTCCTTCCAAAAATGAGAAGATCTCTAATTAATGATTTGGCTTTACCACAGGAAGAAATTATCCCCTCAACGCATCTTTTTACCTGATCGTCTAAACGCGTGCCTTCTAGAATGAGAGAAGCGTATCCTGAAATAGCGGTAAGTACGTTATTGAAATCGTGGTAGATTCCCTGGGTCAATGTCCCTATGGCTTCCATCTTTTGAGCGTGCATTATTTCGGCCTCTAGATTTTTTTCTCTCGTTATATCTATCATTATCCCTGAAAAAATGACTTCTCCTGCATAAATTATTGGGGTAATGGACACAAGGAGTGAAAGTTTTCTGCCATCATTAGAGATGCATTTTAATGTCATTTCCGATACGGAGGATCTTGGAGTGAATATGCTTAAAAAATGATTTCTGTCTTCTGGCTGAAGAAATTCTAAAAAGTCTTTTCCCACAATCTGATCCTCACCCAGTCCTAGAATTTCACATGTTTTCTTGTTGGTGTATAAAAACTTTGATCCGTGAAGAAAGAAAAATCCAGCTAATGGGCTTTTAACCATTGATCTAAAGATGTCCTCAAGTTCTTCCACTTTTCTTTCCGAAATCTCCCTTCTGGTTATTTCTTCTCTCAAAATTGCATTGAGTTTGGAAAGTTCTTCAACTTTAAGTTTAAGCCTGTCTTTAACCTGGCTTATAAGAAAGAGAAGGGGTATAGGATACAGGAAAAAGGCGAGAGCAATCAGCATCCAAAATTCAAGAGTGAACAGCTTGTGTATTAAAGAGGTCTCCAATTCGAGATATTGCCTTTGGATAATGTTCCCTTTTAAAAGTATGAGGAGGGATACCCCCATTAGACTTAAATACCCTGGTTTCTTGCCAAAAAAGAAATACATAAAAATACAAAGATATGAAAGACCTAAGAGACTTCTTGGTTCGAATCCATAAAAAAATAGGGAATAAAGAGTTTCAGAGTAAAGAAGTACTAAGACAAAAAGAACGATTAGAGAAGAGGAAAGTTTCTTTCTCAGACTGAAGCAAAAGATAAGCCCAAAAAGGATACAGGAGTGAAAAACAAAAGAAAATGACAGAAACTCTCCTTCAAGTCTTCTGAGTTCGAAAAAAAGAAGCACCAATCCTGCAAGGATCATAAGGGGAAGAATAGATTTCGAAAACTCTTTGATTGTCTCATCGTACTCTTTTGACTTGATTGCTTCAAATTTCATGTGGTTACCCGGAAAGTATAATCACACATACACATTATCGGCATCTACCAGAAACTTTTTGGATATAAACTCAAAAAAATATTTGCCCTCTACAGGGTAGCTAGGCGCTAAAATGGAAGGTTAAGAATTCTTAATGAACAGGGTTCTTTAGCGAATCAAAGAGGAAAGGAAGGGGGAAAACCCTTCCTAATAAGAGAAGATTAAATCACTATCGAACCGGAGGTTCATAAAGGTTTAACGATTTCTGTAACAACCCTTCTTACTCCCTCGAATCCTTTTTTTGCGTAGATGGAGTAAAAAGAGGTTTGACAGATTCGACTGAAAATGTAATTACGGAAGAGATTAAATTCCTTGCCTTCTGGTCGAAGCCTATATACAGAATGAGCAATCTCTTTGAGGGTATCAATTGCGGAAAGAGCGGTGGGGTTAGTCAGAACCCAGTCATGGTCACCAAGATATGTGATCCAACATTCGAGAGGAACGGGTGATGGCAACCCCAAATTGTCTTTCTTTAATAGAGATTTTCCTATAGGATCGGTCCCTGTTAATATGGAGGCTGCCTGTATCCAGGAAATGACTTTTTTCTCTCCATCGGGAGTACCGGGGTGTTCGTGAGCGCAAGCTAAAGCGACTATTACTTCTGGTAGGAATTCCCTTTTAATTGATTCGGCGATACAGTAGATATGGTGTTCTCCCGTTCCTGCAAGTCGATTCTCTTTTCTTAAGGACCCATCTTCTTCCCATTGAAATACCCATGGTTTTTGGAAATCGTGAAGCACCTGAGAAGCTATTACCACATCTTGGTTGATGTCTCTGATATGTAAGATTTCACTGTACGCTTTAACAATTCCTAGCGCTATCCTAAGATTTTCAGCTATATGGACCACTAATCCGCCAGGATAAGAATGGTGAGCGCTATAGCCACTTCCCGGGGCCTCGAGAGTCGAATATGCATTCTTTTTTGGCGGAAAATTCCATTGGGGAGTTTCCAAAAACCCTCTATCTCTCAATCCTTTGCTGACTTTAGCAAGATCCGATGGAGTGTACTCACTAAAAAATATGGGCCTAGGGTCAGTCCACGCATCCGCAAGTTTTTGTCGCAAAGTTTTATCGCTTATGTTGTTTATTAGATCCATAACTACTTTCCAGCTATATCTTATCAATTTAGAATTTTTTGCCATTTCCTCTGGTGTCATCTCAAGACAATCCTTTAAGGTAACTTGGTCGGCATAGGATAAAACATCTTCAACCACCCCTACAATAGCGAAAGAGGCACTGATAACCCCAGCGGTCTTCAAAAACGTTCTTCTGTCCATTAACTCCATGGTTTCCTCCTTGGAAGAAATTTTATTTTATTTTAAAAGGTGATCGTTAACGTACAATTAAGTTTCAGTTGAAGAAATATTAATTAAATCAAGACTGCCATTTTATCTAAACGACTGGCCTTCTCTCCTATTATTGAAATTTTGTAGCAAAGAAATGGATAAACTATAACCTCAATAATGTTATTCCTAAGAAAGGGACACATCCGTTAGGAATTTAACCAAAATTTAATCTAATTTTTATTTTTCCATAATATTTCCACAGTAAATTACAGCCAAAAATGGTTATAAAGATGAGCTTACTCATCGGATTATATCTTATAAGAGTAAAAAATGCGCCCATGCAAAAAGGTATACAACAACACTATTAAAAGACAGAATGGAATTTTCAAAGAGTAGAAAAAAACTTCTCAAGAACGAAAGATTTAGAAATATGAGGAGGAAAAATGAACAGGAGAGATTTTTTAAAAACATCTCTGGCAAGCTTTTTTACTTTGGTGGCATCTTCACAAGAAATCTTTGCCAAAGCGACCTCTTCAAATTACGGTGGCTCAAAGGGCGTTGTGTTCATAGTAGGAGACGGATGGCCCCTTGGAGTGATGAGGACTATGAACGAATTTATTGAGAGAAAATTTAAGGAAAAAAGTTATCTTTTTAGCCTTCTTAATAATCCTAGATCCAGGATTGCACTTCAAAACACTTCTTCTCTGTCTTCCATTGTTACAGACTCTGCTCCGGCTTCAGTTGCGTGGGCTACAGGATCTAAGACTATAAACAGGTCTCTTGCGGTATTACCAAACGGGACGATACTTAGAACCATATTCGAACTTGGCACTCAAGCTGGACTTTCCTGCGGGTTTGTGACCACAACTAGAATAACACATGCCACTCCAGCCGCCTGGTACAGTCATAATCCAAATCGGGACGATGAAGAAAGCATTGCTATTGATCTACTAAACTCGAACTTGAAGGTAGCGATGGGCGGTGGCGATAGGTTTTTTAACCCTGAAAGGAGGAAAGACCGACTCGATCTTTATGCTAAATTTGTTTCGAGAGGGTACAAAGTGGTTAAAACTAGGGAGGAATTGAAAGAATGTATGGCAGATGAGAGTCCTATCTTAGGGATCTTCAGTTCTTCCCATATGAGTTATTTTGTTGACCGAATAAATGATGAAAAAATAGGAAAGATTGAACCATCTTTGCCAGAAATGGCAATGGTTGCACTCCAAAAACTATCAAAAAATAGGAAGGGTTTTATTTTACAGATAGAGGCGGGAAGAATTGACCATGCTTGTCATGCTAACGATGCTTATGCAGCCATGATGGATTCCTATGAGCTCGATAAGACTGTTGGAGTTGTGCTCGAATTTATAAACAAAAATCCCGATGTACTTCTTATAGTAACTTCAGATCACGGAAATTCGGGATATGGCATAAACGGCACGGGCCCTGAGTATAACGATTCAACAGAGGCACTTATGAGTTATAAAAACAAAGCATCCTTTGAGTACATGATAAGAAAAATGAGAAACCAGGACGTAAGAACGTTAAAAGAGATTTTTGAAACATACACAGGGCAGGGAATTTCCATTGAAGAAGCAGAGGAAATCTACAAAAAATTAAATGAAAAGAAAAAGGTTGTCATGAATGATATTTGGTATGAGCCGGAAGCAACAATGGGGATGTTTCTCAGAAAAAGTGTATACGAATACGATCATCAAGAGGACAGGCCAATAAATCCGCCAAAAGAGAGAAGAGGAAATGTGGGTTTCACTTCCACGAACCACACCGGCGAAGATCAACTTGTTATAGTTTATGGAAAAGAATCATACTTGAGAAATTTAAAAAGTGCCATTGATAATACTCATCTGTACGATCTAATGTGTAGCTACATGAACATAAAGCATTTAAATCCCAAAATGTCAAAAAAAGACGGAGTCTTATACGCTAAACCATTATCGCCCAAGGAGTGGGAAAGACACCTTAGACTCCATATTTCCTGAAATTGGTAGAAGCTTTCTAAAAATTTAGAGGTTAGATTGAACGGTAATTGGAAATTATATTTTCATTGTAGGATTATTTTCATTGTAGGATATTGTTTTATTGTTGTGGCCACTTGTGATTTTTCAGCCTTAAGACTTAATTCCTAAGAGATTTACATGCTGAGAACGTATTTCTTCATGAAAAGCGTATTTTAATAGCTTTTACTAGAGTATTAGATCGGACTATACTCTTTAGAATGAATTCTTGTAACAAACAGGATGTATTATGCCGTGGAGTGAAAGAAGTAGGAAGATAAAATAATGTCTAAATTAAAGTACTTTGAAGATTATTCTTGACAATTTCCCAGCGAGTTATCTAAGAAATTAAAAAATCTAAAGAGGGTAATCATGATACGCAATTTCTCGATAATATTTGGTTTATCTTTGTTGATCTTCATAACCACTCCCGAAGTATTATGGACACAATCAGGGAATGGTAAGGAAAAGAACTCACAAACCTCTCCTGTTTCAGAGTCCTTAAAAAATGAACAGCTGAGGCAGAAGTTAGAGCAGGCTCATCGAATTATATATATGATGGGCTTGGCAGAGGACTCTACCAGAGGTCACATAACAGCCAAAAGTGATGACGGTCTTTATTATATAAAACCCTGGGGAACTGCATTTGAAAAAGTAACGGCCAAGGAGATGCAAGGATTAGACATAGAAGGGAATTTAGTTGATGGTAGGGGACGCGTCCATTCTGAAAAGTACCTTCATCTTGAGATATATAGGGCAAGAAAAGATGTGGGTGCTATTGTGCATGTACATCCTTTTTATTCCATTATCTTGTCTACTCTGTTCGATGGAAAGCTTAGCACTATCGCCCAGCAATCCGTGCCATTTACAGGAAAAATACCTATTTTTGTTTCACCTGAGCTCATCCAAACAAAAGAACTAGGTCAAGCTGTGGCAAAAACATTGGGAGATGCGCCTCTTTTGCTTATGAAGAATCATGGCATTACTGTAGTGGGGAAAACCCTTGAGGAGGCTGTAGTCTTAGCTATTCATTTTGAACAGGCTGCAAAGTATCATCTCTACGCACATAAATTTGGTAAACCAAGCGAGATGAGCCATGAGGATGCCCAGAAACTTTACAAGAATAATTACAGGCCCGATCAAATAAAGATGCAATGGGATTTTTGGTTGGATAGGTACAATGAACTTAAAGTTAAGTAATAAACTAAATTTGTCACCATCTACAATGCTTGAGATACAGTAATCGTGTAAAGTTACGCCATTCTATAACATTCCCAGTTATATTCTTTAACCAAAAGTGGGTCTTTGCTAAGGTTGCTTGACCTGTAGATGATCTTATTATAAATTAGGTTTGTTCATTTTTTCACATGTTTACGGGGGTGATATAGTGAAAAAAAGTGGAAAAGAGGACCCACATAAAATAATCCGAGCACACCTTAGAGAAAAAAAGTCCCTTCTAAATGAGCCCGAAAGTAAAAACTTCCTTTCGTCATATGGTCTTGATTGTGTTAATGCGTGCGTTGCAACCAGCTTTGAAGAAGTGATCGAGTTTGGAAAAAAAATTGGTTATCCCATAGTAATGAAAGTTGTATCCCCTGAAATTATTCATAAGTCTGATATAGGCGGGGTGAAACTGAACATAAAAGACGAAAGAGAGGCATGGATAGCATACCAGGAACTGGTCACAACTTTTAAGGATAGACGGATTGAAGGAATCTCTGTTCAAAAAATGGCTGAGCCGGGTATAGAAGTGGTAGTAGGAGTTACATTCGATGAAACCTTCGACCATGTTTTGATGTTCGGATTGGGAGGAATCTTTGTTGAAGTACTAAAAGACGTAAGCTTCAGAGTGTTACCGATTGATGACCGAGATGCGGAAAATATGGTCAGAGAGATAAAAGGTTATAAGATCTTAAGCGGGTACAGAGGTAAAAAAGCGGATACTGAGGCACTCAAAAACCTTTTGCTTCAAATTTCAACTCTGGTTCATAGATTCCCCCAGATAAGGGAAATGGATCTTAACCCGGTATTCGTTTACGATAAGGGATACAAAATAGTAGATGCCCGCATTATTCTTGATGCCAGACTTCAATTAAAAATAAAAGCCAAAAGAAAACCTTACGATCAGAAGAATCTTAGACCTTTTTTTTATCCGAAAAGTATAGCAGTGATAGGTGCTTCAAATACGGAAGGAAAACTAGGATGGAATGTCTTCCACAATCTTCTTACTCACGGATACAAGGGTCGTTTATACCCCGTGAATCCCAATTCGAAAGAAATCCAAGGGGTAAAATCCTTCTCATCAATATCTGATGTCCCCGAAAAAGTGGATGTGGCAGTTCTACTTGTTCCAGCAGATCAGACCTTACAAACGATCGATGAGTGTACAAGGCTTGGAATCAAACATTTCGTGATAGAATCTGCAGGTTTTTCTGAGCTTGGAAAAGAGGGAAAAAGAATCCAGGAGGAACTTAAATCAAGAGTGATAAAAGATGGGCTCAGAATCATAGGCCCCAATTGTTCGGGTATAATAAACACGTTTTCCGGTGTTTGTGAATCCATAGGGGTAGTGGGCGAACTCAAAAAGGGGAATATCGGACTTATCGCTCAAGCAGGTGTTTACGCCGCTGGCTACCTTTGGGGTTTAAGAAAGACTATTGACTTTGGGATAATCGCCACTATAGGAAACAAAGTGGATGTAGACGAGACCGATGTATTAGATTTTTTGGCAAATGAGAAAAAAATAAAGGTTATCTGTATGTATATAGAAGACGTAAAAGACGGAAAACGGTTCATAAATGTGGCAAAAGAGGTTTCGCGTAAGAAGCCGGTAATAATATTAAAAACTGGAAGAACAGAGGCCGGAAAAAAAGCAGTCCTTTCCCACACAGCATCCTTAGCAGGGAACGACACAATATACGAGGCAGCATTCAAGCAGGCAGGAATAATAAGAGCCAGAGATAACGAACACATGTTTGCTCTTGCAAAAGCATTTTCAAAACAGCCTTTTCCAAAAAGGGATTCTGTATTTGTTGTTACTTATGCCGGTTCACTAGGTGTCGCTGTCGCAGATGCTGTTGTCTTAAAGGGGCTTAATCTATACGAACCGAAAGGAGAAATAAGAAGAGAGCTAAAAAAAATATTACCCAAATTTGTATCGGGATTGAATCCTGTAGATTTCACCTTTGATCAGACACCACATAATGTAAAATCTGCCCTTGAAGTTGTTCTGAAGACAGATGAGGTGGGAGGCTTTATTGTAATCCTCCAAACGGAGAAGGTAAGAGAGTACATTGATACATTTAAGAAAATTGACTTTGGTGGCCGTCCTGTAATGTGTGTTGTCGTCTCGAAAGAGTTTGCGATTGATGACGTAATAGAACTTGAAAATACAGGCTTTCCAGTCTATTCCACACCTGAAGAGGCGGTAGATGTTCTTTCCGCAATGTATTTTTGGCATTCCGGATTGACAAAAAGAAAACGAACCTGGTAACATTGTGAAGTTTTATACTAGGGGGTGTTATGAGCGAAGCATTTGAT
>JAOADT010000039.1 GCA_026417175.1 Deltaproteobacteria bacterium
GGTCGAAAGGAGCCTTTTTGTTGTGCGTCGCAGACTACGCGGAGTATGACCGTTTGAAGTGTAATTCCAAAAGTGTACTTCCAATATGGGGAAACTATTAAGCACCGAGGGAGAAAAACATAGAGTAAGATATACAATCTCAGTATTTTCTATGAAAAAAACCATTAATTGGATCACTAATATTAAGCATCCGGTTTTCTGGGTATGAGTGAATTAAATCCATGGTAGGTTATCTAAAGTAAGCTATGTTAAATACAGCGTGGAACCTAATAGGCTAAATATCAGAAGATCCCCATGATGCAAAAACAATGTAAGAATCATCGTTATATTGGAGTTAAAAGCTGAGGTCTCAAAAGTGAAGATAGGATGATAAAGAATAAGTTAGAGAGATGGGGGTAGAGCAAATCAATCTCTCTTGATTCAGTTTTTAGAATCTTATTTAAAATCTTACTCTTTTGTCCGACTTTCTGGGGTCATAGTATTCTACATCTATTTTACATAGTCTCTTTAGTGAATTCCTTTCACGGTAGCTTCATGTAGAAAGAAACCTACAGATTCTCAGAGGTTAGGTTTTTCAATTGGTTAATTATTTCTTTAGAATCTGGAGAGTCATGTTCATTGCTGTTCTTACCAAAATTGCCTTGCTGAATTTTATTCACTTTTTTTAACCCGTAATTTAACCTTTCCTTAATATTGTCAGCTGAACACAGTAAATTTGCCAGCATTGAAATATTTTTAAATTCGTTGGTAGCCGCATTTTCATTTAACCTTTTACACTCCTAATTCATCCACTCCCTTTCAGATTTAGACACCTTTACTCCTCATGGCGATTGAAGAACATCAAAAAAAATGGTATAAATATATAAAATGGTAAAAAAGAACGGATTTAATGAAAAACGTAAATTCTCGGTAGGAGAGGTAGCAGTTTACCCTGGTCACGGCGTTGGAAGGATAGAATCAATAGAGGAAAGAGAGTTTTCAGGTACAAAGAAATCTTTTTATATCATGAGGATTCTAGATACGGACATGACTATCATGGTACCAGTTGATGGTGCAGAAAATGCGGGACTAAGGTGCATAATCAGTATGGATGAGGTAAAAAGGGTTTACGAGATTTTAAAAGACAAGAATTTTGTCCACGATAACTCTCCTTGGAATAGAAGGTACAAGGAATACATGGAAAAGATAAAAAGTGGTTCCATATTTGATGTGGCGGCAGTATTACGGGAACTATATAATCTAAAGCTTTGGAAGGAGCTCTCCTTCGGTGAGAAGAAGATGTTCGAAATGGCAAAAAATCTTTTAAAGAAGGAGCTTTCCTTCGCATTGAAAAAAGAAGAAGACGTTATAGAAGCAGAAATAGAAAACATTTTCAAGAAGAATCTCAGGGAATAACTGTGGATTTCACCGTCCAACTGGCCCTCCTTCTGGTCACTACTTTTTCTGGATACTTTATCTTTAGGGAAATCTTTAATAATTTTTTAATTTCGCTTCTTGGTGCGATCGCAGGTATACTTTTTGGTTACATCATTATAAAGCTAGAAAGAAAGTTAAAAGACATTCCATTAAAGGTGATAGTTGGCTCACTTATTGGTATAATTCTCGGTCTCATCATAGCAAATCTATTCATATCGAAACTTTTGCTTTTTTTTGCCCAAAAAATACCGATCACACTTCCTATCTACGTACTCTTCTATTTTGTGATGGGATATTTAGGGTTCAGAATAGGTATAGAAAAAAGTAAGAGTCTCGATCTCTCAAAGCTTCCCATATTCGAGAAATTCCACGAGCTTGAAGGGGCTAAGATATTGGATACGAGCGCCATAATAGATGGGAGAATAGCTGATGTTTGCGAAAGTGGCTTTATAGAGGGAACCCTCATCATTCCACAGTTCGTTTTATACGAAATACAACATATAGCTGACGCAGCTGATCATGTAAAAAGGATGAAAGGGAGAAGAGCCCTAGATATATTACACAGATTGCAAAAACAGAATATAGTCCCGGTAAAAATAGTAGACTACGATTTTCCCAAGTTGAAGGATGTTGATACAAAGCTTATAGCCATTGCGAAAAGATTTTCTGGCAAGATAATAACTAACGATTATAATCTTAACAAAGTGGCAGAACTTCAAGGAATAGAAGTTTTGAACATAAACCAGCTTGCATCAGCGCTGAAACCGCCACTACTGCCCGGTGAATCTTTAAACATAAAAGTTGTAAAAGAGGGTAAGGAGTTTGGCCAAGGTATAGGTTATCTGGAAGACGGTACCATGGTGGTTATCGATGAGGCTAGGAGGTACATTGGGAAAAATGTGGATGTCATTGTTACGAGCGTTCTTCAGACACCTTCGGGTAGAATGATTTTTGCGAAGTTAAGGGAGCATGCGGAAAAGGAGTTCTATTTTCCCGAAGAGTATAGATACGAAGAACAGGTTAAATAGATGAGAGTTGTTGCCATTATCCTTGCTGGTGGTGCCGGTAAAAGGATGGGTGCTCCCACCAATAAGCAGTTTCTGCTCTTAGATGATAAGCCTATAATAGTAAACACATTAGAAATTTTTGAAGAATGTAGAGCTATACACGATATATACCTTGTTGTTAACCAGAAGGATTTGCCTATTTTGCAGGAAGAAATACTTGAGCGGTACAAATTCAGTAAAATATCTAAGATAGTCATAGGTGGAAGACTAAGACAGGATTCGGTAAGGAATGGTCTTGAGGCGATAGATTGTAAATGTGATATAGTTGTGATTCACGATGGAGCAAGACCATTTGTATCGCCTTCCTTTATAGAAAAATCTGTCTCCCTAATGGAAATATACGATGCAATAATCCCAGCAATTCCAGTTAAAGAAACGATAAAAGTAGTCTCCAAGGAGGGTTTTGTCCAAAAAACTCTGGAGAGAAATTCTCTATGGTCGGTTCAGACACCACAGACATTCAAATATGACCTCATCATAAAAGCTTATAGAGATGGGATGGAGAAAAAACTTTTTGGTTATGATGATGCCACATTTATTGAATACCTTGGCAAAAAAGTTAAGGTTATAGAAGGGTCCCCTTTTAACATAAAAATAACCACGCCAGAAGACTTGGTAATCGCAAAAGGTCTTCTCTCATACTTCAAAGGCATGATATAATGCCTTCAGAATGAAAGTAGGTATAGGATATGACTGTCATCGACTTCAAAAGGGGAGAAGATTAGTCATAGGGGGGGTTTCGATCCCACATCACAAAGGTTCTCTCGGTCATTCTGATGGGGATGTTCTTATCCACGCCATATGTGATGCCATACTTGGGGCAGTTTCTGCGGAAGATATAGGTACTCATTTTCCAGATACAGATGCTAGGTACTTTGGGCTTGACAGCGAAAGGATCCTCACCAAATGTCTAGAGATATTAAAAGAAAAAGGGTTTAGATTAGTAAATGTAGACAGTGTTGTGATTCTGGAGGAACCTAAGATTGGTCCGTACCGGAAAGAAATAATAAGAAACCTATCGAGGATTACCGGCTTAAGAGAAGATGATATCTCTGTTAAAGCAAAAACCAAAGAAGGTTTTTGTTTTGTTGGAGATAAAGAGGGAATCGAAGCTTACGCAGTGGTTCTTGTTGAGAGAGAACCTCAAAATTGGATGGATCTTACAGGTGGTGTCTAATGGTTAAAGTAAGGTTTGCCCCGAGTCCAACTGGCTACCTTCATGTAGGTAACGCGAGGACAGCAATCCTTAACTATCTTTTTGCTAAAAGACACATGGGTGCCTTTATTTTGAGAATCGAAGATACTGATAGAGCACGATCAAACCCAGCTTTTACTAAGGCACTTATCAACGATCTTTCATGGCTCGGAATAAAATGGGATGAGGGTCCTTATTTACAGTCAGAGAGACTTCATATTTACAAAGAGTACGCAGAAAGAATGGTAGCGGAGAAACTGGCTTACAAATGTTTCTGTTCAAAGGAGAGACTAACCGAAATTAGACAGGAAAGATTAAAAAGCAGGAAAGCACCAAAATACGATGGAAAATGTAGGTATTTAAGTGATATGGAGCGGGCAAAACTGGAATCTAATGAGGTGCCCTACGTCATACGATTTTTGGCTCCTCAAAAGGATGTGAAATTCAAAGATATGATCTTTGGGGAAATAGGCTTTCCTTCTGGCTATGTAGATGACTTTATACTGATAAAGGCAGATGGAACTCCATCATATAACTTTGCGGCAGCATTAGATGATATGCTCATGGGGATAACGCATGTAATAAGAGGAAGGGATCACATTCCTAACACACCTAAGCAGATTCTATTATTTGAAGCTTTGGGAAAATCTCACCCAACATATGGACATCATCCGCTTCTTCTAGAGAAGGATGGGAAGCCCTTGAGCAAAAGAGAAGGATCAAAAGAGATAAGAACCTTAAGAGAATTAGGCATACTTCCTGAGGCGATTTTTAACTATTTAGGAGTCTTGGGTAGAAAGATAGATAGAGAAATCACAGATATTAAGGCACTGATAGAGTCTTTCTCCATTGATTCAGTATCAAAATCAGATGCCATTTTCGACTTTCAAAAACTCTTGTGGTTAAATAAACAGCATATAAAGACGCTTACTTCGCGAGAACTGATATTAAGAGCAAATCTCAAAGAAGAGGATACGCAGATTCTTGAAGCATTGAAGGATAATATAGAGACATTGAGTGATGTAAAAGAAATGGTTGATATTTTCAAAAGCTCAAAGCTTAGCGAAGAGGGGATTGAATTCTTACAAGGTGTGAAGGATGGAGAAAGAATTGCAAAGATTCTGAAAGAAGCTTTAAAGAATAATCAAAATGTATCCTTTCAGTCTCTTACGGTGAAACTCAAAGAAGAAGGAATATCCTTAACCAAAGAGAACATGCTCACACTGAGGGTTCTGCTTACAGGTAGAAAAATAGGCCCACCCATAGATTCTATATTAAGTCTAATTCCTAAAGAGATCATTTTAGGAAGGATAGAATGCTACCTAACGAGTTCTTAGAAAAACTTAAATCAAGATTCATGAGTCTATCATTGAAAACTCAACTTCTTGTAATCTTACTTTTTCTTCTAGTTGTCTCTTTAAGTTCTCTTACAATCATCTATGCCAGAACAGAAGATCTAATAATTAATAAGGTGACAGAAAATATTGAAGACATAACCAAGGCTATCCAGATTAGTGTCGAAGAACTCACGTACCGAGGAGACTCAACAGCTAGACTGAAAGCGTACGTGGAGATGTTGAATAAGAAGGGGATAAAGGAGATAAGCATAATAAGTAATAGTTCAGAGGTGATAGCTTCTTCTAACCCAAAGAAGGTCGGAAGGAAGGAACCTATAGATGAAAAGTTTGTTATGCCCGATTTCACTGTGAATGAATTTAAAAGCAAAGACCATATCGAAAAACTTTGTAACATTATCCTTTTAGATGGTTTTAACCAGCAGCTTAACTCCCAGATTAACACCATAGATTGGCTCAATGAGCTTTTACGGGTACCTGAGTTTTATAACTTTATTGCCCAGAAAAAAGATCTTTTTAAAGTTTCAAACCAGACGAGAATCTATATAGAAGAACTTAAAAAATCCTATGACGAAACAAAGAGCGAAAAAGATTTAGTAAGGCTCAATAGATTTCTTCTTGAGGAATTTTATCCCTTACTTGTACCGAAGAGGGTAAAACTGGACAATCAGTTTCTAAGGAAAAAAGATCTCTTTATAGTTGCCAGACTTGGTGAGGAAGGAAAAAGGGGGACTCAAAAGCCTTACAATGTGATAATGCCTGTTTCAGTGAAGGGAAAACATTTAGGCTACATACACATAAGCATGGTTCTTGACGACTATACTTTGTTACAAAAGAAAAATCATATAAAGAGAGTTATAACAACCGTTTCTGTGTTTGCTCTGGGAATAATTTTGTGTCTTGTCCTTGCCGAAAAGTACACGCGACCTATAAAGAAGGTTGCTGAGGCTAGCAGAGCTATAATAGAAGGTGACCTCAAAAAGATAGAAGATTTTGGAAGAAAAGATGAGATAGGAACTTTAATAAGAAGTTACAACGAGATGATTGAAAAAATGATAGAGAGAAAAAGATTGGAAGAGAAGTTAAAAGAATCAGAGCAGCTTTCGCTTATCGGTCAACTGTCCTCAGGTATAGCCCACGAGATCAGAAACCCCTTGAATTTCATCTCCCTATCTGTAAGCCATGTGAAGGAGAGCATCCAATCGAAGGAGAATCTGGAAGAAAAGGAAGAGATTGTGAATCTTCTGGATAATGTGATGCGTGAGATTCAAAGGGTCAACGAACTGATCCACAATTTTCTTTTTCTTGGAAAAAAGATAAGGTTGACAATGGAAAAGACAGAAATTAAGAAAATAATAGATGAAGCTCTTTACTTACTAAAGGACAAGTTAGTGGATGGAATAGAAATAACCGTAAAAGGCGAAGATGAAGTATTTTTTTGTGATAGAGAATACATAAGACTCTCTATTCTGAATCTTCTTTTGAATGCGATCCAGGCTGTAGATGGGAATGGAAAGATAATGATAGAGGCGGGGACTGAAGGATCTTTTAAGTACATATCTGTTATGGACAACGGTGTAGGTATCGATAAGGAATGTCTCGATAAGATCTTTGAACCGTATTTTTCCACAAAAAAGTTTGGAATAGGTTTAGGTTTAACACTTACGAAAAGGTTCGTAACAGAACATGGCGGAAAAATAATTGTTGAGTCAGAACGTGGGTTGGGTACAAAAGTAAAGATACTTTTACCGAACCATGAAGCTTAGTACAGGAAAAATTCTCCTAGTTGAAGATGATCCAAATCAAAGACAGATCATAAGAACGATTTTGCAAAAAGAAGGATTTTATGTAGAAGACGTGGGTGAAGGGAAGAAGGCAATAGAACTCATAAAGAACAACGGGTTCGATCTTGTTGTCACGGATCTGAGACTGCCCGATATGGATGGGATTGAGGTAGTAAAGGCAGCTAAGGCAGATGGTAATCCATGTCATGTAATTATTATAACTGCTTATGGATCAATTCCTTCAGCGGTTGAAGCGACAAAGATGGGAGTATTTTATTATCTTGAAAAGCCTTTTGACAAAAACCAACTACTGATAATCGTTAATAATGCTATATCTCAGGTTAAGCTCGCTAAAGATAACATACTTCTTAAATCTCAACTGAAGGAGAAATTTAGCCTTGAAAACATCGTTGGGAAGCATGGAAAAATGGAGGAGCTTTTTAAAATAGTCAAGAAGATAGCCTCCTCAAATTCAACGGTTCTAATATACGGAGAAAGCGGTACGGGAAAGGAATTATTCGCAAGAAGCATTCATTACAACAGCCCGAGGAGGGAGAAACCATTTTTTGCCATAAATTGTGCCGCTATTCCGGAAACCTTACTTGAAAGTGAACTTTTTGGTTATGAGAAAGGTGCATTCACTGGAGCGTATACTAGACACATAGGTCTTCTTGAGCAGGCAAATGGGAGCACCCTTTTTCTAGATGAAGTTGCCGATCTTTCCCTTTCAACTCAAGCTAAGCTCTTGAGGGCCATCCAAGAAAAAGAAATAAGGAGGATAGGTGGCGAGGAGATAATAAAGTTGGATGTACGTATAATTGCTGCAACCAACAAACGACTCGAAGAAGAAATAGCAAAGGGACGATTCCGAGAGGATCTTTTTTACAGACTGAACGTTATCGCCTTCACAATCCCGCCCCTCAGAGAGAGGGCCACAGATATACCGCTTCTTGTAGAACATTTTTTAAAAAAACTGAATTCCCAAACCAATCAAAAAAAAGTTATGTCCAATGAGGCGATAAAGATTCTAATGGAGTACCATTGGCCTGGAAATGTAAGACAACTTGAATCGGTAATTGAAAGGGCCTACATAATGTGTGATGGGGATATAATCGATCTGGATCATCTTCCTGAAGAGGTGAAAAATACGAAATTCTCATTTGAGAAACTGATAGAGATACCGGATGAAGGGATAGATTTGGCAAGGCTTGAAAAGGAACTTATAAGAAAGGCGATCATAAAAGCTAATGGTAAACTTACACAGGCTGCTAAGTTACTGAACATGCCTTACGATACCTTTTGGCTGAAAGTGAAAAGGATGCGTGAAAAAGGTGAACTTCCAAGCGAGCATAAGAATGTTTAGTTTCGTAGTTTTTACGACTTTGTAAGCGAATAAATCTAAAATTTTACGAAAATTCGTGTGGTTGGACTCATTTAGTTCATTAAAAAGCAAGGCTTCACCGGTGGCACGAAGTATGCAACATAAAATAATACAAATGTAAAAAAGAAAGGAGGTGATTTCGAGTGAAAAAACTACTCACAGTAGCACTTGCTATCTTAATCAGTGTAGCTTTTGTGTCTGCCGTCTTTGCTCAGCCGGAAAAAGGAAAGGCTCCGGAAAAACCGGCAGCTGAGAAGGCCGCAGCACCGGAGAAACCTGCAGCTGAGAAACCTGCAAAGCCTAAGGTCAGGCAGTTTACTGGTGAAGTGGTGAAGGCGGACGCTTCCACACTTGTTGTAAAGAGTAAGAAGGAGGAAAAGACCTTCGACGTGTCCGGTGTGAAAGGCTTCAAACCGGAGGAGTTCAAAGAGGGCGACAAGGTTGTGGTTAAGTACACTGAAAAGGAAGGCAAGCTGGTAGCATCATCTGTGAAGAAAGCTGGCGCGCCGAAGAAGGAAGAAAAGCCAGCAGCTGAAAAGCCAGCTGAAAAGCCTGCTCCTCCAAAGAAGTAACCAAAAAGGGGGCTTATGCCCCCTTTTTATACTGTATCAGGATCCGTTTTAACGGTCACTCCATAAAGATCGAAAAGTGGAAAAATTTTACTGGTTAGTTCTTCGGTCAACCCCTTAAGTATTATCCTAAGTGTATACCCTTTTTTCTTTCTCTGCCAATTGTACCCAAATATGTAGCCATTGAGCTTTTGGTTTTGAAGGTAATCCTCCATCTTTTTTCTTAGGATGTCTAACTTTTCTTTGTCTTTCCGAGCAATCTCCATTAGAATTAACCTTTTTGATGGCGGAAAATCGAGCTCTGTCCTCTTTTTTAGCTCCTCATTATAATACTTCTCTGTATCCAAAAGGTACTGAATCTCTATATCATCTTTTTTAGTCCCCACAAAATAGATTACGTTCGGTTTGAGAGAGTCCACAAGATTCATTATAAGTTCGTACATCTTCTCATATGCCTTGTATTTCCAAATTTTCTTTAGCTCCTTTAAATTAAGGATCACCAGGTTTTCAAAGCTCTTCCCATAAAGAAATGAAAGGTTCTTTGTTCCTATTACAACGAGAGGATTTTGATGCCCTTCTATAGCCAAATCTTCAGCAGAAGTAACGAGATGAAAATTTAATGAAGGAAATTCACAGATAAGAAATTCTTTGATGAACTCGACCCCAAGGGCTTGCAAAGCCAAAAAAGAACTTCCACACTGAGAACACCTATCCCTGAATTTCAGAGTTTCTTCACATTTGGGGCAGAAAAATGAGTTTTTCTCTTTGCTTGAGGAAAGATTGGAACCGCAGGTATCACAGGATAGCACTTCATTACATTCCATGCATACTATTTTACCGCTATAATGTTTTCTAGGTATGTACACAGCGACGCTTTGGTTTTTTTTAATAGCCTCAGATATTATAGACGTGACCACTTTAAGTGACGATATTTCATCCGCCCCTTTTTTAGGTAATGTCTTTATTCCAAAGTTTGGAACAACTTCTCTTTTTAATTCGGAGAAAAATTCTTTTTTGTGTATAAACGAAAGAGGAGGCGCAATGCTCCCCACTAATAAATTCGAAAACTCTAATTCAGATCTTTTCATTGCACAATCCGCTACATTTATACTGAATCTTGTATTCATAATAAAGGACTCGTCTTCTGGTCTCTCTACAATTATTAAACCTAAATTGTTAGCCGGGAGAAAAAGCCCCATGACGTTCGAAAGTACGATGTATCCTCCAAAATAAGCTAAAGTAAAATAGGTCTTAATTCTATCTTTCTTTTTTGTCTCTTGACCGAACCATAATACCTTTTCGGGATAATATCTTTTAATAAAGTCATGAATCAATTTTCCACTTAAACTGTAAGAGGGACAGAAAATTAAACAGTTCTCTCCTCTTCTAATCACGCTTTCTACCTCGTTTATATACATTTCCAAACGCTTTTCAATTGGGCCAATGTACAATGTTCTTTTATAGTCTTTATTATTTCTGTTTTGAGATTGCATTGGGAAGGAAAGTTCAAAAAAGATATCCCGAAATTCAATCTTTCCCAATGAAGAAAGGGAAAAAATCAAGTCCTTTCCATATTTACTGTAAGCTTTTCTAAGTGTGAGTCCTTCTAACTTGGGTACGTTTTTTGATTTAATAACCAGAAAATCGTCAATGTTCATTATATCAGACAAAGCATACTTCATAAGAATTCCATGGGGGATAATGAAATAGTCCCTCATCCATTCTATCAGCGCATAAAGGGTGGGAGGCATAAATGGAAAAAAGTCAATAGGTTCTACAATTTCTTTGAGTTCGGAAGTTTCACCTTCTTTTAAATCTACTATATAGCCTTTTACTTTCCTTTCTCTGAAGGGGACCAATACCCTCTGCGAGATAAAAAGATAGGGTCTCCATTTTTCAGGCACCCTATATGAAAATGGATGAGAAAGGGGATAAGGGAGGGCAACATCGGCGATCATGAAGAGAAGAAAATGTTTCTAAAATCTATCTGTTTTACACACTTCACAGATGTTATGGATTCACCCATAATTTTTGACCCTATCTCAATGAAAGATTCTGGAAGGTCAGTGACGAAATACCTCACTGATCCACCCTTTTTCCCGTTTTTGAGTTTCTCTTTTTCGAGTAAACCCTTTACTACTTTTGCTGTTTCACGACCACTGTGTACAATTCGTACATCTTGTCCCATGACAGATCTGATAACATCTTCTAGGACGGGGTAGTGGGTACATCCCAGAACAAGGGTATCCACTTTTTTTTCCTTAATCTCAAAAAGATATTTTTCAGCCATGATGTATGCTATTTCGTCTTTTTCCAGACCTTCCTCCACTATGGGAACGAAGAGTGGACAGGCCTTAGATATGAC
>JAOADT010000003.1:0-41141 GCA_026417175.1 Deltaproteobacteria bacterium
GTACCCCAACCTTCCTATACTGGAGAACAAAAAGGTTCTTTTTGATGCCATAGTGCAAGGCGTAAAAGAAGGGATTTTCGGTCTAAGGGTTGGAGAGCGCACCTATTTTCGTGAATCACTGGGGCTTTCGCAGCTTGAGGATGATGCCGTCCTTCAGCGCGAGCCAGAGATAGTCTCAAAGCCAGAACCCGAACCGATTGTAGAAAGAGGACTTAAGGAGCCTCTACTAAGTCAAGATGAGGAAACTCAAAAGAAGCCCCAACAAGCCGGCCCAGTCGGAGAAAAAGCTATACACGAGTACAACCTTGATGTGGTAATCCCCTGGGATAGACTTTCTGATTTTGTACGAGGGGTGGTAATGCCACTACGCCAAGAAGGTGCCCAGATAAGAGTCCGTATAAGCTTGAAAGCCCAAAGTGAAATGGGCATCAAACCAACTACGTTGGAGCACACAGTCCGTGAGACACTAAGGCAGATCGGAGCTCAGGTCGTGGAAGAAAGCGAGTATTCCCCTAAAAGCACAGATTGAGTTTGAAATATGTAATTAGATGAGCAGGAGGGTTTCGTTTTTTCTCCCAAAAAGTCCAGACAGCGAAAGATGGTTTTTCATACTTAAAACTAGATGATCATAATGTTTTTTTGTTGCTTACACCAGATCGGTTACGGTGAAGAATAAGTTGAAAGCTCTGGACATATAGATAGACTTGTTTTTATCCTGATGTGTAATCTTACGAACTCTGTAATGTACAAGGTATTCTCTAGAACTAAAGAGTTATAACGATAAAGTCAGACACCAGATTGCCTAAGAATTCTAATTTGGTATAGAATTACACAAAATGACAGAACGCAATATTCAGCTTTGGTACCAGCTTAATCCCGCGCAATACGCCGCTGTTACTACTCTGGATGGCCCTGTTCTTGTTATAGCCGGTGCTGGTACAGGAAAGACAAGAGTGATAGAGTACAGGGTATTAAATCTTGTCCAATCTGGGATAAGCCCAAACTCTATTCTTTTACTCACATTCACAAGAAAAGCAGCAAAAACTATGCTTGATAGGGCCTCAAGACATGATCCCAGGTGCAAAGACGTCGAAGGCGGGACGTTTCACTCCTTTGCATATAAGATTCTTAAGCGTTACTCAAGGCTTATCGGCCTAGATTCTTTTTTGGTTTTGGATGAGGCAGACAGCGAGGAGGCAATCCATAAGTGCTGTACTCTTTTGGGTTTCTTTGACAAGGAGAAGAGATTCCCAAAAAAGGATACATTGAGAGCCATAATGAGTATGGCTGTCAATAGAGGTGTAAAGATAGAAGAAGTTCTAAAGAAGGACTATGGCCATTTCCTGGAATACGCCCGGGATATAGAAGAGCTCCGAAAGAAGTACACCGAGTATAAGATAACCAGGAACTATGTTGATTACGACGATTTATTGATCTATTTAAAAATTTTACTTGAAAACAAAAAACTAAGGGAAAGACTGTCTGAAAAATACAGATACATCATGGTCGATGAGTATCAAGATACAAATATTATTCAGGCGGATATCTCGTACCTTCTCGCAGAAAAACACAGAAACATAATGGTAGTAGGAGACGATGCCCAAAGTATTTACGGCTTTAGAGGTGCATCCCATGAGAACATGATGACCTTTCCTAAAAGATTTCCTGAATGTAAGATAATCAAACTCGAAGAAAATTACCGAAGTACGCAGTCCATACTGGACCTTGCTAATGCGGTTCTAGATAACATGACGAACAAATATTCCAAATGTCTAGTCTCGGCAAGGAAAGTGTCCGGACAAAAACCTGTATTTTACCATTTTAAAGACTCATACGAAGAAGCGGAATGGGTGGCGGAAAGAATAAAGACTCTCCATGATGAGGGCATTCCCTTCTCACATCAGGCTGTACTTTTTAGGTCTTCGTATCTTTCAATCCCTCTAGAGGTTGCTCTTAGTAAGAGAAACATTCCGTATCAGGTTTTTGGAGGCTTAAAATTCTACGAGACCGCCCACGTGAAAGACGTGATATCCCATCTTAAAGTGATTCTCAATCCAAAAGATGAGCTTGCCTGGAACAGGGTTCTCATGCTTATCGAAGGAATAGGGCCTAGAACGGCAGATAAGATATTCGGAGAAATTGGAGCCTTATCTGATTTAGGATCGGTACTCAACGAAGTCTTTCCCAGATACACCTCTTTGAAAAAGTTTTCTGAAGGGTTAAGACGTCTGGAAGAGGCTTTAAAGAAGGCACTTGATAATTCACTGAGAGTGGCAGAAAAATATTCTATAATCTGTGAGTACTATGAGCCCATACTCAAAGACAGATACGATGACTGGAACTTAAGGTTAAATGATCTTGAGGTCTTAGGTCAGATAGCTGAAAGGTATGAAACAGTTGATGACTTCCTTACTGATTTTGCCATTGAGCCTCCTGAAAAGGGAATTTCAGCTATTGATCCCTCAACGCCAGAGGAAGAAAGACCGCTTACACTTTCTACTATCCATTCCGCAAAGGGACTTGAATGGGAAGCGGTATTCATAGTAGGGCTTGCAGATGGGATCTTGCCTGTAAGTTTTTCACTTAGTTCCCAGGAAGAGACGGAAGAGGAACATAGGTTGTTCTATGTGGCTATTACAAGGGCAAAAAACCATCTTTTCCTTAGTATGCATCATGAGGGGACAAAAGGTGGAATAAATAGATTTAACAAAGTATCGAGATTTTTGGACACCCCAAATGTGTTATCGAGACTTGAGACAGAACCTCCATACAGCTTCGAGCATAAGGAGGACAAAAAACCTGAGGCTTTAGAGCAGATCTACGATAAAAAGTCCCTAATCGATAAGGTGACAAGATTTTTTAAATAAAGTCTCACCTTACAAGCCAAAAAAATTCGGTTCTTGGTCTTTGTGGTAATTGGTTTCGATCCGGCTTGCCACGCAGGTACCTATTGATCTTTTTATTGACAAACCCGGGAAAATTGTTGTGCCATATAGCCATGGCTGAAGAGATTCTAGAAAACCTTTTTAGGATTTCCATTCCACTTTTGGGTAGCCCGCTTGGTAATCTAAACTCTTATCTGATTAAGGGTGAAGAAAAGTTTCTTCTTATTGATACAGGATGGAACGAAAAGAGCTGCTTAAATCATGTTGTCTCGGAGCTTAAAAAATTAAATGTAGACTTAAAAAGGATGGACATATTCATCACCCACGTACATGCGGATCATGCGGGTTTAGCATCTGCCCTTGCTTCCCAAACATCAAAGGTCTATTTCAATCGCGAAGAGGCACCCATTGTCAATTCAACTCCGTCGAGAAGGAAAAAGCGACAAAAAACAATCTACAATATCTACCTTTCAAATGGTTTTCCAGATAAAGAACTAAAAAAATCTTTTAAGAATCATCCAGCTATAAAATACGGGCTATGGGACCAAATGGATTTTTTCATTGTGGAAGAAGGTCATAGTATAGATATTGGGAGCTACTCTTTCACATGTATCAAAACGCCAGGCCACTCCCCGGGTCACACATGCCTTTATGAGCCAAATAAAAAGATTCTCATATCTGGAGACCATATTCTTTTCGATATTACTCCAAACATCACATTTTGGCCAGAACTTCCCGACTCCTTGAAGAAATATCTAGAAAGTTTGGAGAAGGTGTACGCTTTGGATGTAAAACTCGTTTTGCCTGGTCATAGAAACCTCATGAATGACCATAGAAAGCGCATAACAGAATTAAAGGCACATCATGAAGAAAGAATGAAAGAGATCATCTCTGCACTTAAGACCGGAGAAAAAACCGTCTTTGAAATAGCACCTTTTGTTAGGTGGGACATAGGCTATAAATCTTGGCAGGAATTCCCTCTTACCCAGAAGTGGTTCGCCTTTGGTGAAACTCTGGCCCATCTTAAGTATCTTGAGGAAATGGGAGTTGTAAAAGAAGAGCAAAAATTGGGTCAAATCCTTTTCTTTCTGACTTAGCACAACTAAGTTAAGAGTTTATTTACCTTAAGCAGCAGAAACTGATTCCTTTTTTCCATTTTCCGTACGCCATAAAGTATGCGAACCCTAATCGGCCTTTTTTATTAATCCCTTCTAATAATATCCTCCTATGTCATTTCGTGAATCTAAATGCGACTAAAAGTTTCTAATTGTATCAAAGACTTAACTTTCACAATCTCTCAGATGGACTTTGGCAGTAAAAACTAGAGGCTTTTATGGTAGGCGCGACGGGTATTGAACCCGTGACCTCTACCGCGTCAAGGTAGCGCTCTCCCGCTGAGCTACGCGCCTAAACAGAAATTTCTATACTTATAACACCCTCAACCATTTAAGTCAATACTAGGAATTTCAGGTTTTTCCAGATTCTAATGGACAGCCTTTGCAGATTGGAACTTTCCGGCAGTGCTTCTGTCCAAGATACACAATAAGAGCGTGAAACTCATTGTATATGTAAGTATCTTCAGGCAGATTACTCATAAAGAAAGCTTGAATTCTTTCGTATTTTGCCCTTCCATCAAAAAGCCCGTGATTTATAAGAAAACGCCTCGTGTAAGCATCTACAACAAAGATCGGTTTCTCTAAAGCATAAAGTAGAATACTGTCTGCGGTTTCCGGACCGACACCGTCAACACCTAGCAATCTTTTCCTCAATGTGTGTTGGTCCATCCTTTTCATCAATTCCAAGTCTCCTTTAAATTCATCAAAGAGAAAATCAACTAGAGCTTTTAATCTTTTTGCCTTCAAGGTGTAAAACCCGACTGGCCGTATAACCTCTGAAAGCTCTCCTACATCTATAGATCTGAGAGCGTGCAGATCTATAAGATTCTTTTTTTTCATATTAGCTATAGCCTTCTCGACGTTTTTCCAAGCCGTATTCTGGGTGAGTATGCAACCAATCATAACTTCCAGCGGAGACTCTGCCGGCCACCAGTTTCTTTTTCCATATGCTTTGAGAAGTCTCTCAAATACGCAAAGAAGGAGCTCTTTTTTGGGATCTTCCTTATTCATCTCCCAATTCGGCACAGTTTGCTGTTTTGTAACCTTTTATCTTTTTACCTCTCATCAGTCTAAAGAAGGTTTCCACGATGTCTCTTTCTTGAGGTTCTTCAAAAAATTCATTTTTTTTCACATCATAGGCTATAAACCGCTTCTCTTTCAAAAGTGTCTTTAGTATCTGGTCATCTAGTTCATCTGAAAGTCTAACGTCCCTCAGGTTGAGTTTAGACTCTGCCGAATCCACAAGTCTTTTCACGAAATTTATAAATCGGGAGAGTTTCAATAGGGTAAAAAGTGAATTCCTAGAAAAAAAAGGATTCGCCGGTAATAGCACGCTTGATCTCATGTAGTGAAGTTTTTCTGTCCAGTCTGATCCCAGTACATTTTCCACATTAGGATCTCCAGGGGTCAAATAAAAAACGCTGGGCCCGAGCAGACATCTCTTTTCTGAAAGGTAGACCATGGTTTTAAGTACGTCCTCTAATTTCTGGTTGGGTAATCCTACGATGAAATGTATCTCCATTTGTAGTTCAGAAGATTCAAGCCTGGAGAGGGTATCATGTAAGTCTTTTGGAAAACGTCTCCCTTGACGCTTAACTACACAGGGCGATACATCTACAAGTGAAAGGTTAATTTTTTTAAAACCTGCTTCTACCATATCTTTTAGCAACTTACTGGTTAGACCTTCCATGTATATGCCATTCATAGCCGAGAGGGTAAGCCCTTTCCCTTTAAATATGTTTAGAAGTCCTATGAACCGCTTTTTACCATGAAGGAGCATATCGTCCTCTAGGTCTATCCATTCTATTCCCAACGATCTTAGTGCCTCTATTTCAGACTCTACAGAGGCCAAAGATCTCTCTCTGTAGGGAACCGGCATCCTCGAACAAAAGGAACATTTATACGGACATCCCCTTGAAGTAATAACAAATGCATATCTTTTCTTTCCTATTAAATAGTCCTCATTGTACACGAATCCATGGTGGGGGACAAAGTCAATTTCGGACTCGAAGTTTATTTTGGTAGACACTAAAATTTCGCCATTTTCTCTGAAACATAATCCTGGTAGCTCCTTTATTCTTTTTAGTCTTCGATTCTCTAAGCTACAAAGGAGTTCAAGAAGGGGGGTTTCACCTTCACCTCTGATTACATAATCAATACATCCTTCTCTCAAAAGAACATGTGGAACAGCGGTCGCATTATGCCCTCCACATATTGTGATCATATCCCCTTTTATTTTTTTTGCCATCTTCGCTATACGAATTACTTCTCCTACATAAGCAGAAAAAAGGGAAGAGATACATAAAACGTCGGGTTTTTCCGATTTTATTAGGCTTTCTATTGTTTCTTCAGCTAAGCCATATCTTCCGTACCTTCTAAAAAGTGAAAAAGGAGAGTAAGTATCTTCTTTATAGTACTGGGATAATTCTTGGAAAGGATTTTCAGACTTTTTTGGCTTTTTTCCTTTTCTTAAATCTACTATTTTGACTTCGTAAAAGTCTTTTACCTTTGTTGCCAGATAAATTAGTCCGAGGGGATAGCTTCTTATCGGTGTATTGTAAAAATCCTCAATAGGTGGTTGAACCAAAAGTAACTTCAACCCAGTAATGGTGTTACCATTTCTGAGTCCTTAAATACTCATCTATGGAGATTGCCGCCTTTCTACCCGCACCCATGGCCAAAATTACTGTTGCTGCACCTGTTACTATGTCGCCTCCAGCCCATACCCTTTCTTTTTTTGTCTTTCCCGTTTCAGGATCTGCTATGATGTAACCCCGTTCGTTGAGCGCCAGTCCTGGAGTATTTTGGGTCAAAAGTGGATTAGCTGCTGTACCAAGTGCTACTATAATCAAATCGAATGGCATTTTAAATTCTGACCCTTTAACAGGAACGGGTCTTCTTCTACCAGAGGCATCTGGTTCTCCCAATCCCATTCTTATACATTCCATCTCTTTTACCCAGCCGCGCTCATCTCCTATAAATCTTACCGGATTTGTAAGTAGATCAAAAATTATACCTTCCTCCTCCGCATGGTGAATCTCCTCTTTTCTTGCAGGCATTTCCTCTCTTCCCCTTCTATACACGATGTGAACCTCTTCTGCTCCTAGCCTAAGGGCAGTCCTTGCCGCATCCATAGCCACATTTCCCGCGCCAATGACTGCTACTCTCTTTCCTTTACTTATAGGCGTATCGTATTCTGGAAATAGATAGGCTTTCATAAGATTAGCCCGGGTCAAGTATTCATTAGCCGAATAGACTCCACACAGGTTTTCGCCAGGTATGTTAAGAAAAAGAGGCAATCCTGCGCCTAATCCCAAAAATACCGCGTCATACTCTTCCAAAAGCTCATCCACAGTTTTTATTCTTCCAATCACCCAGTTAACTTCTATCCTTACCCCTAAGCTCTTTAGATAGTTTATCTCTGCGTCTACTATTTTTTTTGGCAATCTAAACTCTGGAATTCCATAGATCAATACACCGCCAGGCTTGTGAAGTGCCTCAAATATTGTGACCTCGTGGCCCAAAACTATTAAATCTGCCGCGACCGTAAGACCCGCAGGCCCAGATCCAACGACAGCTACCTTTTTCCCCGTTTTTTCCTTTATCTGGGGGATTGAAATTTCCCCATTTTCCCTCTCCCAGTCAGCTGCAAATCTTTCTAGCCTTCCTATTGCTACAGGCTCATCTTTTTTTGCCAACACGCACTTACTTTCACACTGTACCTCCTGGGGACAAACCCTTCCACACACCGCAGGAAGAGCATTTTTTTCTTTGATTTTTCTGGCGGCAGATAAAAATTCGCCTTCTTTTATAAGTTTTATAAAAGCTGGAATATCGATCTCCACGGGACACCCTTCTACACAGGCTGGTTTCTTACACTGAAGACATCTTTCTGCTTCTAGTTTTGCTACATCTGGAGGATAACCCAAAGGCACTTCATTAAAATTATGGATCCTATCTTTCGGTTGTTGTTCTGGCATTTTTTGCCTTGGTATTTTTTCTCTTTTCTTTTTCTCCTCCATTTTTAACCCCCCTTGTCACCCACAGGTGCAGTTAAATTTTTCCATTGAAAGTCTCTCTTCCTGTTCATATGCTGAAAGTCTCTTCTCCAGTTCATCAAAATCTACCTGATGACCATCAAACTCGGGACCATCCACACAGGTAAATTTGGTTTTTCCGCCCACAGTAACCCGGCATGCGCCACACATACCCGTCCCGTCCACCATTATGGAGTTTAGACTCACAACTGTTGGCACACCGTATTCTTTAGTCAAAAGGGAAACGTATTTCATCATCGGAACAGGACCTATCGCCACAACAAGCCCTATGTCTTTTTTATTATCCAAAGTTTTTCTTAAGACATCAGTAACGAATCCCTTTTCTCCATAACTACCGTCGTCGGTAGTTACATACAGTTCATCACTTATTTCCTTCATTTCGTTTTCAAGAATTAAAAGACCCTTCGTTCTCGCTCCAATTATGGATATGACGTAATTTCCAGCTTCCTTGTATCCTCTAGTTATGGGATAAAGTACTGCTACCCCTGTGCCCCCTCCTACACAAATCACTTTACCCACCTTTTCAATGTGAGTCGGCCTTCCTAGAGGTCCAACCAAATCCTGTATATATTCGCCTGGATTCTTCGTACTTAAAAGAGCGGTAGTTTTTCCCACAACCTGAAATATCAGATCTATTGTCCCTGATTGAGTGTCAGCCCGAGCTATAGTTAATGGTATGCGCTCCCCTTGTTCGTTAACTCGCAATATGATGAACTGTCCAGGTTTGGCCTTCTTTGCTATATAGGGAGCGTCTACTCGGATAAGGATCACCTTTCCTTGAACTAAAGTTTTTTTTGATAATATTTTGAACAATTTATACCCCCCGAGTATGAGAATTTATTCACATGGACAAATATAAAACCTTTTTTGCACCAGGTCAACAAATTTGTTTTCTTTGAACTTCAATAAATTTGTATGATATAAATACGACTGTTTTACATATGTACACGGCCCCAGCTATAAAGAAAGCTTTCCGCATTCTTAGACTGATCGTAGAGAAAAATCGTCCGTTGAATGTGACTGAGATCGCAAAGTATCTCGCCTTAAGCAAAAGCACAACCTATGGAATATTAAAAGCACTTGAAGAAGAACAACTTGTTCTCAAAGATAGGACAAACAAGAGATACGTAGTTGGAAAAGGACTCATGGACCTTTCTAAGAAAGTTTTTAAGTGGTTCGAGCTCACCATAGTTGCACGGCCGCTCATTGAAGAGCTCGTCCAAAAAGTGGATGAAACTGCGTTCTTAGGGATTAAGGAAGGGGAAAAGATAAGAGTTATAGACGTAGTTGAGGCCCACAAAGAACTCAAGGTTTCACCAAAAATAGATACCCTTTTCCCGGTCAACACGTCCGCCTTTCTTAAACTATATCTGTCCCAATATGACCTCCCCGAAGTAAAGAGTATGCTAAAGGATATGAAAATTCCAAAATACACTGAAAACACCATAACTGAAACGGATAGACTAGTGCTCGAAATTGCTAAAACTAAAGATCAGGGGTATAGTATAGATAAAGAGGAATACATAAAGGGAATCAGGGCCTGCGCAACGATTGTCCCTAATGTGGGAAACAGTTTCGTGACTTTATGTATACTAGGATTTTCTAATTCTTTAACCGATGAAAAAGTAACACAAACAGGAGAGATTTTAAAAAAAATAGCCCGTTCAATTTCGGAAAGGATGCATTTTCTAAATGGAGAGATTCTTGGGATGTTGAAATGATAAATTAGTAACAGTATAAATAAATTAATACAAGTGAAACATTTCTAACAAGGGAGGTTAATGTGGAAATGGCGAGAAAGAAAATTGTGTTGATATTTATGGTTTGTTTTCTCTCTCTACTATTTTATTGGCCAAGTTTTAGCGCTGAAACCAAGAAAAAGGTGGAAGATTATGAAAAACTACCAGAGAGATCACTCACGATGGCTGCAGAATTTCCAGGGATTGAAGTACCTCCAGGGGAGTCCGTAAATATGAATATTACCTTTTTTAACAGGGGTAAAACCACAGAATCAGTTAACGTAAGGATCGTTTCAAAACCAGAAAACTGGAGGACAAGAATAAAGAGCGAGAATTTTACTGTTACTGCTGTATCTGTCCCTTGGGGCGAAGATAAAACTGTGGTATTCGAGGCAGAACCTGACAGATCGGTTAGGCCAGGTGATTACCCATTTGTAATAGAAGCCAAAACGTCTGATGAGAAGATAGTTCTCACACAGAGAATACTCGTAAAGGTGAGAGAATTTGAAAAGGGTGCAGCCAGGGGTATAAAGCTTACAACCTCGTATCCAGTGCTTAAAGGTCCTTCTGATGCAAAATTTGAATTTTCAGTTGAAGCTGAGAACAAATTAGACAGAGATGCGGTCTTTAACCTTTCGGCACAGGTGCCAGAGGGTTGGGAGGTGAATTTCAAACCTGCCTACGAGTATAAGACCATCTCGAGTCTTAAGCTTAGGGCAAACCAAAGCCAAAATCTCACAGTCGAGATCACACCTTATAAAGATGCAAAGCCTGGTAGTTACCCTGTAATAGTAAGAGCAACGTATGGTGAAATGAAGGCAGAGATTCCTCTCACTGTTGTCATCACAGGTACTTACTCTATAGATGCGGGTACTCTCACTGGTTTATTAAGTCTAGAGGCAAGACAAGGCAAAAAAACATCCGTCACTGTGTTTTTAAAGAATACGGGAAGCGCAACGTTAAATAACATTGCTTTTACATCTTTCAAACCAGAAAACTGGAAAGTTGAGTTTAATCCGGAAAGAATAGCTGTTCTTGAACCCAATCAGATAAAACAGGTTGAGGTTTCAATAACACCTTACGAAGAGGCTTTGGTCGGAGATTACTCGGTTACGGTAAATATTGATGCTGGAAGAACTTCCAAGAATCTTGAATTTAGGGTGACCGTGCGGGCTGCAGCGGTATGGGGATGGATAGGTGTTGGTATAATCGCATTTGTTATCGTCGGTTTGATGGTTCTTTTTAGGGTTGTGGGGAGAAGGTGAAATGAGCGTTGCCGTAATTGAAACCCAAAACCTGACAAAACAGTATGGTCCACAGAAGGCTGTGGACAATGTTACATTTAATGTATACGAGGGTGAAATTTTTGGTCTTTTGGGACCAAATGGTGCTGGTAAAACAACAATCATCCTTATGCTCCTTGGACTCACTGAACCGACTAGTGGCAGAGCGAGAGTCCTTGGGGTTGATCCCACAAGAGACGCCATAAAGGTTAAAGGCATGATTGGTTATATGCCAGAAAATGTAGGATTCTATAATGACATGAACGCCATTCAAAGTCTAAAGTTCATAGGGGAGTTAAATGGTATCCCCAAAGATATTCTACAAGAAAGGATAGAATCTGCTCTTAAGACCGTCGGGCTCGACCAGGATGCAAAGAAGAAAATTGGAGCTTATTCGAGGGGAATGAGGCAGAGGCTTGCCATAGCTGAACTACTGATTAAAGAACCAAAAGTAGCCTTTCTGGATGAACCAACCTTGGGACTTGATCCAGATGCCACATCTAGAGTTATTGAACTGATTGAAACATTAAGAAAAGAGAAAAATATGACCATAGTTCTATGTTCCCATTATCTTGAGATGGTTCAGAAACTATGTAACAGAGTTGCCATAATGATAAAGGGAAAGATGGTAGCCCAAGGAGAGATAGAAAAACTAGCGCGAGAAAAATTTGGAATAGGACAGGAAGAGTACACACTTGAAGAGATTTACATGAGGTATTTCATGGAGGCTTAAATAATGGGAGGATTGAAAGTTATCTTTAAAAAAGAGCTCTCAGATCATTTCACTAGTTATAGATTTCTTATTATTTTTTCATTGATATGGATGGTCAGTCTATTAATCACATACATGGTGGGCACAAGTATCAGAGACGAGCTTTCGGGTGTCACAAAACCGAAGTACGTTTTTCTCTTGCTTTTCATGTCTTCAGGAGGCTTTTTTTCGTTCATCCAGTTCGTCGCATTTTTTGGCCCCTTGATAGGTGTGATATTGGGGTTTGATTTGATAAATAGAGAAAAAAATGAAGGAACTTTAAGTAGGGTCCTTGCCCAGCCAATTTATCGGGACGCTGTTATAAATGGGAAGTTTCTAGCGGGAGTTGTGACAATAAGTATAATGATGACATCCATAGTCCTTGTAATTTCCGGACTTGGATTAAAGGTCGTTGGGGTTGTCCCTGGAATCGATGAGATCTTAAGGATCGTTATATACCTTGTCATAAGTATAGTTTACATATCTTTCTGGCTGGGCATAGCAATACTTTTCTCCATCCTTTTCAGAAGTGTGACCACATCTGCTCTCGCTTCTTTGGCGGCTTGGATATTTTTTACTTTCTTTGTCCCCTTAGGAGCTGGAATAGCTGCAAAATCATTTGTTCCGCCTGGAGAAGCAGACAAAACAGAAATTATTTTAAAACAGCTTTCTATTCAGAGGTCTGTCTCTCTAATTTCTCCTGTATCGCTATATTCTGAGGCATCTTCCACTATAATAGATCCCACTAAAAAGACTACAAGAGCGTACGTTTTGATGGGACCCTTTGAAAAACTTTCAATTGAACGTTTTTCCGGACCATTACCAATTTCACAGAGTCTTTTGATTGTGATTCCCTATATTATTTCTATCGTGGCCATAACAACCATTTGTTTTGCTGTCTCATATACTGTCTTTTTAAGACAGGAGATAAGATCTCTTTAAAAAGCATGTCAGGTTAGACATGCGTTTTTTTCTCATCACCTTTTTCTGTATCTTTCTCAGTTATTATGGTCACGCAGATCCTAATTATTTTCAATTTGGTGTAATAGGAGACACATCTATAGGACAAAATGAAAAGGTTTTTGTCCACTTCGTGGCTCATCTCCGAAAGATGGGTATAAAAACGTTTTTTCACACAGGGGATGTAATCCATAAACCTGGATCTGAAGCGCAATGGGACAGATTCTTAGAGATTGTAGGGGAAGAGATGGAATTCCACATCTCCTTAGGAAATCACGACGTAAACTCTGCAAAGTCTTTAATGGTTTACAGAAATAGGATTAAAAAACCTCCCTATTACTCATTTGAGTCAGGGGATGCAATTTTTCTTATACTATGTACTGAATTACCGAAAGAAGAAGCCAAAATCGCGGGAACACAGAAGTCCTGGCTAGTAGAAAAATTAAAAAAGAATTACAATTACAAATTTGTTTTCCTTCATAGACCTCTTTTTCCAACTATATTTGGCAAATCATTTTGTCTGGATAGATTTCCGGAAGAAAGGGATAGCCTCCATAAACTTTTTTCCGAAAACGGGATTACATGCGTTTTTTCAGGCCATGAACATATTTATAATAGGACAAAAAGGGATGGGGTCACCTACTTGACGACCGGGGGTGGCGGATCCAGATTGCTTGTACCAGTGGAAGAGTACGGCGGTTTTCATCATTATCTTCTTGCAAAAAGAAGTAAGGATGGATATATTTTTTCGGTTTTTGACTTGAAGGGACGTATAAGAGATGAATTTATGATCAAAAAATGAGGTGAAAAATGGGTAGTGTGCTAAAATGGAGAAGAAAAAAAATGAGAAAACATAAGTATCGTAAATTAAGAAAGAGAATGAGACACCAGAGGAAGAAGTAGGGATCTCACCATTTTCATATTCTCGTGATCCATCTTCCCCATTTCCGGCGTTTCAAGAACGGCACAAAGATCGTTGATTCTAGGATCGTTCAGGATCCACCTGAAAGTTTCTTGCCCTATTTTACCGCGACCTATGTGCCAGTGTCTGTCAACCCTACTTCCGAGATCCGTTTTAGAGTCATTAAGATGGATAAGACCAATTTTACCCTTTCCTAAAATTTGATTAGAATACTCAATTAACCTGTCCCATACTTCGAAACGTCTTATATCTATCCCAGCTTGAAAAAGGTGAGCGGTGTCCAAACAGACTTTTACGTACTCCTTTTTTATAACCTTGTCAAAAATTCTCGCGATCTCCTCTAAGGTTGCTCCTATAGAATTTTTATATCCTGCCGAGTTTTCAATAAGTATATTTATCCTAAAAACTTTTAGTGCCTCATTAAGAGCATTCGCAACCTGAATCAATCCTTCTTCTTTATCTGACCGTGATCCGCAATGTACAACAATACAGTCTATTCCAAGTTCTAACGATAACTCAATCTCTTCAAAAAACGCTGAGATGTCTTTGAAAGAGCCTTTGGCAAGGTTTGGGAGGTAAGAAAGATGGGAAAACACTGGTAGAGAAGAAAAAAGTTTCCTGAAAGTAACTATTTCCTCACTCTTTAATTTTTTCCTCTTCCACGACCTCGGGTTTTTTACAAATATTTGGATGCATTGACACCCAAGCTTTTCGGTTTCCTTGTACGTTTTTTCAAAGCCTTTTGAAACACTCATGTGAAAACCAACTCGCACAATTATATCTATACCAGACTAGGCAGTTTTTTTAAACTTTCCGTCCTTAGGTTTTTGGTTGTGTAAACTCATTGTTTTTAAAATAAATTGCTTGACATCTTTTATATTGTAAAGTCTCATCATACAGTCGTTTCAGTATATGAGACAACGGAAAACGAAAAGTCACTCGAAAGGACATTACTATAAATCCTTTCTGAGGGTAATGGCAACCGATTTATCCAAAAAGTGTTCTTCCTCTAATACGGTGTACCACTTAACTATGGCCTTAGTTGATCTCGGTTATGTAGTAAAAGATGATGCATCCTCTACGTATTCTCTTTCTGTAAAGTTTCTCAAACATGCAAAACGAAGTGGAGCGCGAAACAGTCGGACTTTTCATCAAAACCTTACCTTTCGGACTCAAGTTTTCACACCTGAGAAGGAAATAGCTTAGCTGTTTTTAATAGGGACGAATGCTAGTGATCGCGAAAAGAGACAACGATGGACAAGTAAAAGTGGTTCAGGAAATCGGGGTGCTGCGTCCAATTCACTGCACAGCACTCGGAAAGGTTTTAGCTGCTTATCTTCCAGATAGATAATTGGAAAATCTTATAAGAAATACCAGATTTGGAAAGATGACACGTAATACAATTGTCTCTGCAGAGGAATTTCGAAAAGAAATTACTCTAATCAGACAAAGGGGATACGCCATAGATGACGAGGAACATATAGATGGTATAAGGTGCGTAGCTGTACCTGTAAAAGACCATTTCGGTGATGTTTGTGCTGCCCTTTGTGTAGTTGGACCGAAACACAGATTAAGCATGAAAAAAAATCAAAAACATCATAAAGGACCTTTTCTCGGTTGCATCAAATCTTTCCAAAAGATTAGGATTTGAGATAAACAAGGAGGGGGTAGAAAGACTGATGATTTTTAAAATTTTCAGTAAAAAGGAGGTTTGCAGGTGAAGATATTTCTTGCTCTGTAGGTTGTTTATAGGGATTTTTGTAAGCATCATATTTTTCGTCCCTGTAACACTAGCACAGCAACCTAAGTATGTGCTCAAATTTAACCATGTACTTGGTCCACAGGAGCCACACCATGCTGGATTTCAAAAATGGACAAAAAATGGTTTCGATAGGACAAAAGGCGAACTCAAGATTGAAGTGTTCCATAGTGCGCAGCTAGGTGTAGAAGAAGATATAATAGAGCAAATAAGACAGGGAGCAAACTTTGGCCAAAATACGGACTCTGCACGAATGGGTAACTATGTTCCTGGCATTGCTGTCATGAACGGTCCTTATTTCGCAGAGACACTCGAAGAAGTGCAAAAGCTAAAAACCCTTCCAACGGTGAAAGCATGGCTCGATGAACTTGCAAACAAGTTCGGGATAAAGATTCTCTCTTTTAGCTGGGTTCAGGGATACAGGCATTTCTTCACAAACAAGCCTATCAAAAATCCGGAAGATCTAAAAGGTTTGAAGATCAGAACGCCACCAGCTCCAATTTGGCAGGAGTCAATAAGAGCACTGGGCGCAACCACTGTTGTGTTAGCTTTTGGCGAAATGTATCCAGTTCTTCAACAGGAAGTCGCTGATGGGGTAGAACTTGTTTACGCAAGTATACCGGCTGGCAAATTTTGCGAGGTTTTAAAATATTCCAACGAAACAAGGCACATTATGTTAATAAACTTCGAAGCGGTAAGTACTAAGTGGTTCAACGGTCTCCCACCTGAATACCAGAAGATCTTGGTTGAAGAATGTGAAAAAGCTGGAATTGAAACCTCCAAACTCATTTTAGAAAAGATAGAAAAGGAGGTAAAAGCCGATCTAAAAAATAGAGGTATAGTAATCGTAGAAGATGTGAATCTGGCAGCATTCAGGAAGGCGGGAGAAAAAGCTTATGAAGTGCTAAAGATTTTAGATGTGAAGGAGAAGATGCACAGAGAGATGGGTAAGAAAAAATAAGAAGGAAGGCCCATCGCGGGCATTCCGCTTTTTCTGTGTGAGAAGCTATGAAGGAGTCTTTCTTTTATAATCGTATTTGTGAAGTGGAAGTGTTCTTAATAAGTTATTCCTGGTTTTATTTTTAGGTCTTATATTTATCGCTGCCGTTACAAGATATATGGGCCATCCCATAAACTGGTCAGTTGATGTAGCTGTCTGTCTTTTCACATGGTGTACTTTTCTAGGTGGGGATGTGGCTTTAAGAAGGGATAAACTTATGTGTGTAGACGTGTTAGTCAGAAACCTACCCCCCAAAGATAAGATGGGTCATCCAGCTTACCAATTTGGGAATAATATTGGTATTTCTCGGAGCACTGGTCATTTATGGAGCAAAGATGTCATATACAACAAGGTTCAGAACTTTCCAGGGTATACCGTGGTTTAGCTACACATGGGTTACACTCAGCGTTCCGGTTGGTAGCACTCTTATGATCTTGACCATACTCACTAAACTGAGAGACCATCTAAGATCCTGTGGGCATTGAAATGCTTCTCGTTTTTCTTTTCTTTGTGTGCTTTCTCCTGATGGGTATGCCTGTTGCATTTGCCATTGGGATCTCGGGAGTCATTTTCTTTTTACAAAATCCACAGCTTCCATTCACTATGATAATCCAGCTTCCATTGTCCCAAACTCAGAATTTTCCACTTTTGGCTATCCCACTCTTTATATTTGCCGCAAACTTGATGAATGAAACAGGTATAACGCTCAGACTAATTAAACTGGCAGGTCTCTTGGCCGGGCATTTACGGGGAGGACTCGCCCAGGTTAATGTGGTTTTAAGCACTCTTATGGGTGGTGTTTCAGAGTTAGCCATTGCGGATGCTGCAATGGAAGCAAGAATTTTGGGCACCCAAATGATTAAAAAAGGTTTTTCAAAAGGCTACACGAGCGCAGTCACAACTATCACAGCCTGTATAACCCCAATAATACCTCCTAGTATTGGCTTATCCTTTATGGAACCATAGGACAGGTCTCAATAGGTAAACTATTTGCAGGAGGTATCATTCCAGGACTTCTCATGATGGTAGCAATAATGATCGTGGTTTCAATTACATCGAGAAAAAAGGGGTACGTTCCAGAAAGGGAACGTCCATCTGCCGGCGAGATTATATCTGCTTTGGCAGCGAGCATATGGGCTTTTCTTTTTCCAATAGTTTTAATCGGGGGTATTCGATTCGGTATATTTACACCCACTGAGGCTGGGGCTTTCGGGGCGATTTATGCAATTGCTATAGGTCTCTTTTTTTACAAGGAACTTTCGTGGGCTAGATTCAAAAACGCTTTGGAATGTACGATGATTGATATTGGTGCCATAATGATAATAATCGCCTATTCTGGGATCTTCGGATACGGTTTAGCATATGATAGAGTGGGTGAAGCGATTTCAAAATTTATACTAGATTTTTCTCAGAATCATTATGTCCTTCTCCTAATGATTGTTTCTTTCGTATTAATAGCAGGTATGTTCATAGAGAGTGTGGTTATAATCCTGCTATTTACTTCTATACTTCTTCCCTTGGTTTCAAAAGTTGGAGTTGATCCTGTCCACTTTGGACTCATATTTATGATTGTAGTTGTCCTTGGGCTTGTAACACCACCTGTGGGTGTATCCATGTACACAGTATGTTCCATACTCGACTGTTCTATTGAAGATTATATGAAGGAATTTCTGCCTTTTCTTTTTGCCATAGTCGCTGTGGATGTTCTCATAATATTCTTTCCCCAAATTGTTCTTTTTCTACCTAATCTAATCTTCGGTAAGGGGTAACTAGAATGAGACTTAAGGATAAAATCGCTATTATTACGGGAAGTGCAAGGGGGATTGGAAAGGCAATAGCGCTCAGGTTCGCCCGAGAAAAGGCGAAACTTTCCCTTGTGGACATAAACGAAGAAGGATTAAAGCTTGTAAAAAAAGAGGTGGAGAAAGAAGGCACGGTAGCTATCACAATAGTCTGCAACGTCGCTAAATTCGATGAGGTTAAAAGAATGGTAAGAAATACCTTAGAAACATTCGGAAGGATTGATATACTCGTAAACAATGCGGGAATTATAAGGCGCGGCAGCATAGAAACGGTTACAGAAGAAGACTGGGATACGGTGATCGAAGTAAATCTCAAAGGAACTTTTAACTGCTCAAGAGCTGTGATGGAGATTATGAAAGAACAAAGGTATGGAAAAATTATAAACATTTCCTCTATTGCGGCAAAGCTGGGAGATATTACATCAGCGCCTGGTTACGGTCCATCAAAAGCCGCAATAGATGCTCTAACAAAAACCTTTGCTAGACAACTGGCAAAGTATGGCATTAACGTTAATGCGGTTTCTCCTCATGCTATAGAGACGGATATGAGCGCCCAATGGTCAGAAGAGAAAAGAGCGGTACGCTGATGGACTGAATCCAGAATAAAAACTTGCACTTCAAGCTGGAAATGTATTAAAAAGAGTAATTAATGGCAAAGAAAAAGTTAGCAATAGTCGTTGGAGGGGGTCCTGCGCCGGGAATAAATGGTGTTATAAGTTCCGCAACTATAGAAGCTTTAAACCACGGACTGGAAGTTTATGGGATAGTCGGAGGCTTTAAAACCCTTTTTGAAGGAAATATAAATAACTTTCTCCCCTTAACAATAGATCACGTTTCAAGAATCCATACCACCGGAGGATCTATCCTAAAAACGTCAAGAGATGCTCCGGAAAACGTACAAGAAAAATTCAAGACATTAATTTCCACTCTTTATCAGAGTGGTATAAACTACCTCATAACTATCGGTGGGGAAGGAACATTATTTATGGCCTCATGGATAGAGAGGGAAACAAGAGGAAAGATATCCGTCGTTCATACTCCTAAGACTATCGATAACGATATTCCCCTTCCTGGGGGATTCTCCACATTTGGTTACCAGACCGCTTGCCATGTAGGTGTTAATATAGTGAAAAACATAATGGAAGACGCAAGAACTATGGATAGGTGGTATTTTATAACTACTATGGGTAGACACACGGGTCACTTAGCTTTAGGCATCGGAAAGGCAGCTGGTGCTACAGTAACACTAATACCGGAAGAATTTTTTGAAAAAAAAGTATCTTTAAAAAAGGTTGCAGACATATTAGCCGGCGCCATAATAAAAAGGTACTCAATGGGTAGATCTTATGGCGTCGCCATACTTGCGGAAGGGATTGTGGAGAAATTCGATATGGATGAACTCTCAAAGATAGAATTTATAGAAAGAGATGAGATATCAGGCAAGATAAGAATATCTGATATCCAACTCGGCCGTATCCTCAAAATTTATGTATCGGATACCTTGAACGAGTGCGGAATAAAAACGAATATAGTTTCCATGAATATAGGTTATGAACTGAGAGCCGCCGACCCCATCCCTTTTGATATAGAGTATACGAGAAATTTAGGATACGGCGCGGTGAACCATCTACTCAAAGGTGGTACAGGTGCCCTAATCGCTGTGTATGAGGGAAGAATAATGGCTGTACCTTTTGTGGAAATGTTTGACTCAAAGGGTAACGTTAAAATAAGGAAGGTGGACATAGACTCTGAACTATACAGGGTAGCAAGGGAATACATGATAAGGCTCGAAGAAGAAGATTTTGAGGGCCAAAGATTAAAAACACTCGCAGATACTGCACATATGACCCCCGAAAAATTCAGGGAACGTTTTGGGTATCTTTTTGGTCTCTGCTGAAAGGTACGAAGAAAAGTGTAACCTTTGATTTCTGAAAACCCAAAAGACCACAGAAAAACTTTATAGCGGTTTCGTTTTCTTCTTTTTTTACCTCAAGCAAGAAAGCTAATCTTCTCTTCCAAGTGTTTTTTTTCCTTTCCTGGGTGTAGAGTCCGTACAAGATGTTGAGACCCTCCCAGTCCCCCTGTTTTTTATATTCCACAATTGAAAATAAAGGATTTATGATTTTTTGAAATCCTTCAAATTTAAACGGAAACACAAAGGGTACAGCCAATTTAGAACTTCCCTCTTTCTTTTCATATCCAAAAAAAGGCCATAAATTTACAAATAGAGCTTCCTTTTTTCTCTCATATCGGTTTAAAAGTAGAAACTGGATATCAATTTCCTTTTCCTCCTCATCAATAGATTCCTTTTTTGTATAGAGAAATGGCCAGAGAAATCCTTCTGTTTTGTATTCGGCGCTAACCATATTTTTAAACAAAGGGAAAATACTTACCCCTTTTTCTTTTCCTTCTGATACCGTAATAAAAGGCCAAAAATAAGAAACTTTTGTCCTATATGGGTTTTTAAATCTGCAATAAAGAGGAAACATAACACAAAGAGACTCTAAAGATCCGGACTCCTTCTTTCCTGTTAAATAGAAGGGTACGAAATAAAATGAGCTGTACGGATCCTCTGTATCCAAGCCTTTTATTTCACGGTAAATAAAGGGCCAAAAAAAGAACTCAGTTTTTTTTCTCCCCTCTATCTCTCTCCTTCCATAAAAAGGAAACACCTTGAATCCTTTTTCTTCTCCACTATAAATTGAGAAAATAGGCCAAAAAAAATTCTCTTTTTTTCTTTTCTCCACTTCCGTTGAACTGTATAAAGGCCAGAGAAAGAATCTTATATCTTCATTACCAAACCTATTTTTTAAATGACCATAAATCGGAAATAATCCACCGTAGGTTTCATTATTTTCTTTTCCATAAAAGAAAAGAAAAAAAGAGTAGTTTTTACGCTCTTTTTGCTCTTGAGACATGTAGAAAGGCACAAAATACGATTTTTTAGGTCCAAACCTGGCCAGAGGATAGGGAAACCTCACCACCCCTCCATTCTCATTCTCATATATAAGAAAAAGAGGTCTCACTATAAGCTCTTCCTTTTCCTCTTTATCCGTCAAGGATATAAAAGGGCCTAATAACCTTTTTTCCTCTCCGAACTCATAAAAAAACGGCCAGATAGCGTACGAACTCAAAGGAAGAAACAGAAAAATGATAAGAAGAGACCTTATGAGCATTAGAATAATATGCCCAAAAGTGTCCCGAGCACTGTAATAGGTGTCATTTCTTGAATTCCATCAGAAGCTCTCTGTATATCTTTTACTGCCTTTTTCGTCTCCACATAAAGGGTTTCATCTTTGGCAAGTTTTCCCAAAGTTCCTTCACCCTTATTTACAGACTCAGCTATTTCTTTTAAGTATCTTACAGTCTCTCTTGTCTCAACGTACATGGAATCGTCTTTCAAAAGCTTTCCTAGAGTTCCTTTACCCTCTTCAACCTCTCTTGCTATGTTTTTTATCGTTCCCATCGCCTCCCTTCCCTCATTTAGTAAGGCTCTTGCCTCTTTATATGCCGAATCGTCCTTAATTAATAATCCTAGCGTTCCCTTCCCCTCTTCAACATCTTTAACTATCTTTCTTAGTCCAGATAAAGCCTCGTCTGCATTACTGACAACTCTTGTTATGCTATCCTTGTTTTTCGAGATAATCTCGCTAAACTCTCCTGTGGCATTTCTTATGTTTTTTAAACTTTCTTTCAAGTTTGCCTTCTCCTTTTCTCCTATAAGACCTTTGAGATCACCCATCACATCCCCAAAATTGGATGCCGCCTTATCAATCCTTTTAAACATATCTTCTATAGAAGGTGTGACTTCCACATTCTCTATTACCCCGCGTTCTGCAAGATACGATCTGTCTTTTCCCGGTAGAATCTCTATATATTTGTCCCCCAAAACACCCTCAGTTCTAATCACCACGGAGCTGTCCCTTGGAATTTTTACATCATCTCTTATAATCATCACAATTTTTGCCCTAAAACCTTCAAGATTCACACTCTTTACTTGTCCCACCGTTACTCCCGCTAATTGGACCGGTGATTTAGTATCTATCCCCGAGGCATTTTCAAGAAAAACAAAAATCTCATATCCCTTTTCTTTAAAGAACCCGAACCTCTCAATTTTAAATGACATGTAAAAAAGGAGGAGTATGCCACAGAGGACAAGTAACCCCACCTTGAATTCAGGACTTAATTTATCTTTTTTCATTTTGACCCCCTATCTCTTTTATTCTTGATGCATCTAAAAACTCTTTAATGTCTGGATTTTTACTCACGCTTATCTCCTCGGGCGTACCATACGCTATTATTTTTCCTCCACTTAGCATAGCAACCTTGTCCGCAATTCTAAACATCCCTATTATGTCATGACTTATGACAACATACGTTTTTTTCAGCTTTCTTTGGGTCTCTTTAATGAGGTCAGAAATTGTAAGAGACATAACAGGATCTAAGGCACTGGTCGGTTCATCGAAGAGAACGATGGGCGGGTCGAGTACAAGAGCCCTTGCAAGACCCGCTCTCTTTTTCATCCCGCCAGAGACCTCGCTAGGAAGCTTATTGGCGTGCTCAAGTAGACCCACCTGTTCGAGTTTTTCATCTACTATTCTTTTTATCTCCTCTTTTTTTAGCCTAGTCCTTTCAACGAGCGGAAAGGCCACATTCTCCCATATGCTCATGGAGTCAAACAGAGCAGCCTCTTGAAAGAGCATTCCGAAATTCAACCTTATTCCGTTGAGTTCTTTCTCGCTTAGTTTAGTGATTTCCTTCCCGTCCACCCAAATCTCTCCGCTGTCAGGCTTTATAAGCCCAATTATGTGCTTCAAAAGAACACTCTTTCCGCTTCCGCTTTTTCCGATTATGACCGTTATTTTACCTCTTTCTATCTCCAAGTTTATCCCATCGAGAACCTTCTGATTATCGAAACTTTTTTTTAAATCCACTATGCGAATGACTATATCTCCCATATCAGAAAAGCAGTGACGTAAGTACGTAATCTGCTACAAGGATCGCCACACACGAAATGACTACAGCTTCCGTAGTGGATCTACCAACACCTTCAGCTCCACCCCTTGTATAAAAACCTTTATAACATGACACTAGACTGAATATGACGCCAAAGCAAGCAGCCTTTACAAGTCCCATGTATATGTCCTGAAATTCCAAATACTTATAGATTCGGTTTAGGAAGGCCCCTTCGTTCACATCGAGTAATTTGACAGCTATAAGATAACCTCCTGCTATGCCAAGAAAATCAGAAATGATCGTTAAAACGGGCAACATAAAGAATGATGCTACAACCCTGGGGACAACCAGATACTTTATTGGATTTAATGACATAACCACAAGTGCATCTATCTGCTCGGTGACCCTCATAGTTCCTATCTCCGCAGCCATTGCCGAACCAGCCCTGCCAGCAACCATAAGACCGGTGAGAACGGGCCCTAGTTCCCTTGTCATACTCAAAGCCACTGTAATCCCTATTAAACCTTCAGCACCAAACTTCCTAAATCCATAGTATGTCTGTAATGCTAGGACCATTCCTGTGAATGTTCCAGTGAGAAATACAACGGGTAAGGATTTTACTCCAACAAACTCCATCTGCTTGACGATGTAGTTAATCTTGAGTGGCCTTTTAAAAGCGAGAAGCACACACTCAAAAAACATAAGACCGGCTAATCCCAGTTCTGTTATAAATTTTCTTAGAGGCGAAGAGATCGAATAAATGCTCATATGTAGTATCTTCTCACGTCTTTAGATATCCCACAGAATATCTCATATGGGATAGTATTCAGTTTATCAGCAAGTTCCCAAGCTGTTATCCTTTCTTTTTCGGTTTTACCAAGTAGGATAACGGTGTCTCCTTTTTCCGCATTCACATCCGTTATGTCTATAAGCGTCCAATCCATGCATATCCTTCCAACAACGGGACATCTTTTTTCTTTCACTATCACATAAGCACAATTAGAGAGCCCTCTCCTATATCCATCTGAATATCCACAAGGGATAAAACCTATTCTCGTTCTCCTTTTTGTAACGAAAGTTCCTCCATAGCTTAGCCTAAAACCCTCCCCGAATTCTTTTACGTATGCGATTCTGCTTTTAAGAGAGAACGCCTCTTCTACACCAAGACTACCTTCCAGTTCTCGAGAAGGGTATGACCCATATAGACCTATACCCACTCTAACCATGTTAAAGTATGCCTCGGGATAGTTTATGATTCCGCCAGTGTTGGCCATGTGAATATGTACTGGTTTAATCCCGTAAGAACCGAAAAGTCTTAGAACATTTTCGAACGTATCTACTTGCTTTAAGCCATATCCGTTCCTCTTTTCCGATTCAGAGAAATGGCTCATTATACCTTCAATATGAAGGCGAGGTTCGTTTTTCAAAAGATCAATGAGACTCCCCGCTTCTTCTGGCATAAAACCGAGCCTTCCCATACCTGTATCGAATTTTACGTGTATCACAATATCTCTCTTACTTTTTTTCGCAAAATCGATGATTTTCCTTAAGCTTTCAAGTTCATGAATAACAGGCGTAAGATTGTAACTGACCAACGACTTTATTCCGTCTGGAGAGAATATTCCACCAAGGATTAGGATTTTGCCTCCTATTCCCGCTTTCCTCATTTCTATACCTTCATTAACTGAAGAAACTCCGAAAAAATTGCATCCTGAATGGTAAAGTCTCTTCGAAACGTGTATCATACCGTGGCCATACGCATCAGCTTTAACTACACATAAAACTTCCACGTCTTTTCCCACTCTGCCTTTTATCAATTTATAATTTCTTTCTATTGTGCCTAGATTTATCTCGGCAAAAATCCTATCTTTTGCCGAGTTGCCTGAAGATTTTTTCATAAGCCTCGATAGTGGCAGTGATCTCTTCCTCCGTATGAGCTAATGTCAAAAATGAAGCCTCGTATGGACTGGGGGCAAAAAAGAAACCAGATTCCAGCATAAGTTTGAAAAATTTTTCGTAAAGGATTTTATCTGAGCTTTTTGCGCTTTCATAGTCTCTAACTCTTTTTTCAGTAAAAAACCCCGAAAACATTCCGCACACAGCGTTTATGGTGTAAGGTACTTTGTATTTTTTCGCTACCTTCTCCACCTCTTCTTTTATCTTTTTCACATTTCTTTCAAGATATTCGTATGCCTCTTTGCGCTCCTTTAGATACTGGACCACATATTTACCCGCTCTTACGGCCACAGGATTTCCAGAAAGCGTGCCAGCCTGATACACTCCACCTAATGGAGAGATACTTTCCATTATTTGCCTCTTCCCTCCGAATAGACCTACTGGAAAACCACCACCAATTATCTTTCCTAGACAAGTAATGTCAGGATCTATCCCGAAGATAGTTTGTGCACCACCATATGCAACCCTAAACCCAGTAATTACCTCGTCAAATATAAGAACAATACCTTTTTCCTTGCACAATGACTCGAGATTTTTAAGAAAATCTGGATCTGGTAATATAACACCCATATTCCCCATAATCGGTTCCACAATTACACATGCCACGTCTCTGTCTTCTTTTACTATTCTCCAGACAGAATCTATATTGTTGAAATCTGCGACATGCGTATTTTTTACGTGATCATCCAAAACACCCTTACTTTCCGGTTGGCTAAGTGTGGCCATTCCAGAACCGCCACTCGTAAGAAGGAAATCCGCGTGCCCATGATAAGCGCCTTTGAACTTTATGATGTTCTTTTTTCCCGTGTAACCACGGGCTAGTCGTATGGCGCTCATTGTTGCTTCTGTTCCAGAGTTTGTAAGTCGCAAAAGTTCGATAGAGGGAAAAGCCTCAATAATAAGTTCCGCAAACTCTACCTCATAAGGGTGACAGAGACCGTAACTTGTTCCGGATTTCACTGCATCCTTTATCTCTTCAACTAGTCCCCCGTGAGCATGGCCAAGAATTATGGCACCCCAGGAACAGACGTAATCTATATAAGCATTTCCATCTACATCAAAAAGGTGGGACCCATATGCCCGCTCCACGTAAAAAGGTATTTCATTCACTGAGATGAATGATCTAACTGGACTGTTCACACCACCTGGAATAAGTTTTTTTGCCTTCTCAAAAAAGATCTGAGATTTTTCTCTATTCATGTTTTAATGATAGTCCTATCTTTTTAAATTCTCTTTTGCTCAAAAAGATTTTGAAATCCTTTAACCCTGTTTTCTCTGAAATTTCCTTTACCTTTTCATAAAATTCCCTCTCATTTTTTGTGTGGATTACGGTGTAGAGATTGTAGTCCCAAAATCCACTCGTTTCCCTTTCATAACAATGACTCACTTCAGGAAAAGAAGCCATTATCTTTCCTTTTTCCTCTACCTCATCATCTTTAACTTTCCATACGACCATACCATTATAGAGATATGAGACCTTTCTATGGTGAAGAATTGCAGCTATTCTCCTTATTTTTCCCTCTTCCTTCATTCGTTTTAGGGCAAAAATAAGTTCCATCTCTTCCATTCCCAAGCTTTTTGCAAGAATCTCGTACGGCTTTTCTGTCAGCGGAAAATCCGCTGGGATTTTCCTTAGGATTTCTCTTTCGTCCATTTGACATAGTTTACATACAAAGGGTAAGGTTTTCAAATCGAAATAAAAATTTTTTGATCAAATAAAAAAACTGTGCTATAAACCCTAGGAGAAAAGTGAGCGAAACTAAAGGTAAAAAAAATAAAAAGACAGACCTTTTGAAAATACTTCTTAATACCACGCCTGAGTCAATATTGATAACTGACGTTGAAGGAAAAATTCTAGTTGCAAACGCTACATTGGCTAAGAGGATTGGAAAACCTGTTGAGGAAATAGTAGGTTTAACCTTTTATGATATTTTCCCCGAAGAGGTCGCTAAAAGACGAATTGATAATGTTAAGGAAGTTATATCTAGTAAAGAACCACAGATATTTGAGGATGAAAGGGAAGGTAGATATTATCAGGCCCACATGAGTCCAATATTTGGGGATTCTGGCGAGGTAGAAAAGGTACTCATTGTGGCATTTGATATTACTGCTAGGAAACAGGCGGAAAAAAAGGCAATTGAGGAAAGGGACAGACTTTTTTCAATACTAAACAGTATAGAGGAAGCCATATACATCTCAGACATGGATACTTATGAGATTCTTTATGCAAATGAATTTTTGAAACGGATACTCGGTCGAGATCCTGTGGGAGGTATATGTTATAAAGAGTTTCAGGGCTTTGATCGTCCTTGTAGTTTTTGCACGAACGAGATAATCCGAAACTTAAAAGGAAATCCTTACCGCTGGGAGTATTATAATCCCGTTTTAAAACGATACTTTGACATAACCGATAAGGTCATTACCTGGGTTGACGGAAGAGAAGTAAGATTTGAGATGGCCGTAGATATAACAGAAAGAAAAAACGCCGAGATTGCTCTGAAGTTAAATGAAGAGCTCTATCGATCTTCAATTTCAAATTTAAGGGAAGGATTTATAAGGGTGACATTAGACGGTAAGATCATCATGGTTAATAACTCTTATGCAAAAATGTATGGATATTCTTCACCTGAAGAGATGATGAAATCAGTACAAGATATTGGTAAGGATCTCTATGTTAACCCCGAAGATAGAACAAAAATGTTAGAGATGATAATGAAATACGGTTTTGTAGAAAACTATGAATCCCAAAGGAAGACTAAAGACGGAAGAATAATCTGGGTGTCGACTAACTCAAGAGCAATAACAGATGAACAAGGAAACATTTTGTACCTAGAAGGAACTGATATAGATATCACGGACAGGAAAAAAGCAGAAGAAAAACTCAAAGAAGAAAGGAAAAAGTTTGGCATTCTAATAGAGAATTTGCCTTTTGGGGCCGTCCTTGTAGATCCAAAGGGAAAGTATCTTTACGCAAACAAAAAGTTCACAGAGATGACAGGATACACTTTGGAGGAGGTTCCTGATGGAAAAACCTTCATAAAGAAAGCTTTTCCTGATGAAAAATCAAGACTGGAGGTGATCTCTCTTTGGAAGGAGGATACAAAAAAATTCAAAGTTGGAGAATCCATACCCAGAACTTTTACTGTGACCTGTAAAGACGGAAGTGTAAAAAGACTAACAGTTACAACGGTTTTTGTAGCCGAGAACTTATACGTCATGGGTTATGAAGATGTAACCGAGGCAGAAAAAAACGCACTTTTACTTCGTGAAAGCGAAAAGAAATACAGATCAATTGTAGAAAATGCATCGGAGGGTATATTTCAATCTACGCTTGATGGCATGTATGTATTTGCGAATCCTGCAATGGTAAAGATGCTCGGTTATTCTTCCTTCGAAGAACTCAAAGAGGCCATAACCGATATACGATCACAACTCTATGTGAATCCTGCCGACAGAGATAAATTTTTACAGATCTTAAAGGAAGAAGGGAAAGTAATAAATTACGAGACTCAGCTTTACAGAAAAGATGGAAATGTCATATGGGTAAATGCAACAGCCTGGCCTGTATATGATGAACAAGGAAACTTCCTTTACATTCAAGGTATTGCAGAAGATGTGACCGAAAGAAAAAAGAAAGAAGAAGAGCTTAACTCCCTCAGAGAACAGTTTTTACAAGCCCAAAAAATGGAAGCCATAGGGCGCCTAGCCGGCGGAATAGCGCACGATTTCAATAACGTCCTTACAGTCATACTTGGTACCTGCCAGCTTGCGCTTTTGAGTTTGGAAGACAAGGAAAAAATGAGAAAGAACATAGAGACCATAATGAACTCAGCGGAAAAAGCGGCATCTTTAACAAGACAACTTCTCGCTTATAGTAGAAGGCAGCTAATGCAACTTACGGTTCTTGACCTAAATAAGTTGATAATGAGTATGGAGGATATGCTAAAGAGGCTTTTGGGCGAAGAAATAGAGATAACAACGTACCTTGAGAAAAATCTAGGTAAAGTAAAGGCTGACCCGACGCAGTTGCAGCAAGTGATAATAAATCTGGCCGTGAACGCAAAAGATGCTATGCCAGATGGTGGAAAGTTGATTCTTGAGACCTATAACGTTGAGTTAAATGAGGATTATGCCCGCACACATCTTGGGGTGAGTCCTGGAAGCTATGTAATGTTTTCTATAACTGACACGGGCACGGGTATCCCCAAAGAAATAATGCCTCATATCTTTGAGCCTTTTTTTACCACAAAGCAGAAAGGGGAAGGAACAGGTCTTGGTCTATCCACGGTTTATGGGATTGTAAAACAGCTGGGGGGTCATATATACGTCTACAGTGAGGAAGGTAGAGGAACGACTTTCAAGATATATCTACCCCGTGTCGATGAGAAAGCAGAAAGACCGAAAAAGAAAGAAAGGATTGAAGAAAAAGTTGTTGTTCCACAGCGAGAAGACGATACTTCTGATCGAGGATGACGAACATGTCCTTAAGGTGACCTCTCAAATGCTAAAAAGTCTGGGCTTTAATGTCATTGAAGCACAAAATGAGGAACAAGCAGTAGAAGCTGCACGAAATCTAAAAGAGAAACTTGACCTTATTCTCACGGATGTGGTTATCCCCGGGATTAGGGCTCCTGCCCTTACGGTTCGGTTAAAAAAGCTACACCCCGAGGCTAAGGTTCTATTCATGTCCGGGTATACGGAAAACGCCATAGCTCACTACGGTATCATATATCCTGGGGTCAATTTCATTCAAAAACCTTTTACAGTAGAAGAAATTGGAAAAAAAATCGTTGAGGTCCTTAAGAAGGATTAGATTTTAAGATTATAATTTCTATTCTCCTGTTTAATGCTCTACCCACGGGGGTCTCATTTCCTGCAATTGGTTTATATTCGGCGTAACCGGAAGCAGAGAACCTATTGGGAGGAATGCCTGTTTTCTCTATGAAATATCTCACAACTTCGGTTGCGCGTCTTACTGATAATTCCCAATTTGATTTAAACTCCGAATTACTGATAGGCAAGTTATCCGTATGACCCTCTACTCTTATATGGTTTGGTATTTTTTTTATTAAAGGCGCTATTTTATGGATCGCGTTTTTCGCGTTTTCCTTTAACTCAGCCTTTCCCTCATCGAAAAAAGCTCTGTCTAAGATTCTTATGACTATTCCCCTTTCATCACTTACCACCGATACTTGGTTTAATCCTTGCATTACTTTCAACTCTTCTAACTCTTTTTCTATTTCACTCTTCAAAAGCTCGTTTTCATCGAGCACACCCTTTCCAGTTAACCCTCCCTTTTCAGCGATACCAGAGCCCGAAACAAATATGGTTTTCAGGTGTCTAGAGACCTCTTTGTATTTCTCAGCATCCTGCTTTGAAAATGCGTACATCATTATGAAAAAAGCCAAAAGTAGTGTAATAAGATCGGCGTATGTTATTAACCATCTCTCCACATTTTCATGGTCTTCGTGTCTTTTCCTCTTTCCCATGTCTTATCTTTCTTCCCTTTTCTCAGGGACAAGAAAAGAAAGGAGTTTCATCTTTATTACCCTTGGGTTTTCCCCTACGGCAAGTGATATTATGCCTTCTTTTATGAGTTCCAGATGAAGCGCTTCCTCCTGATGCTTCGCTTTCAGCTTGTCCGAAATTGGAAGATATATAAGGTTTGCCATTGCAACACCCCAAAGAGTAGCTATAAATGCTGATGCTATAGCGGATGCCATATTTGAAGTATTTTCCATGCTGGATAGTGCGTGTATCAGACCTAAAACTGTTCCCATAATTCCAAGTGTCGGGGAAAAACCACCCAGTTTTTGAAAAAAAATTGCCCCTTGTCTGTGTCTCTCTTCGATGTAAGAAATTTCTATATCGAGAATTTCTCTAATTTTGTTTGTGTCGAATCCGTCGATTGCAAGCTGAAGGGCCTTTTTCAGAAATGGGTCCCTTATTCTTTCAAGGTCAGACTCAAGACTTAAGAGTCCTGTCTTTCTCGTTTTCTGAGCGAGATTAAAAATCGTCTCAATCAGTTCCTGGGGATTTAATTTTTTATCGAAAAAGGCAACCTTTAATATTGCGGGTAGACTCATTAGCTGCCGAAAAGAGGCCGTTATGGTGGCAGCTCCAAACGTTCCGAAGACCACTAGTATTACTGCGGGAAGCTGAAATAAAGAGGAGACCCTCCCACCTTCTAAGAGAAAAGATACAATCACTGCCCCGATTCCTATTAGAAGACCAAGTACTGTCGTTACATCCATAATTACTCATCCGCTTTACTCTTTTTTATCATCTCTCTCTGTCTTTTCAGGATGTAACTTACAAGCAGGTCCCTGTCTTCCTCCGTTATCTCTATATATCTTGCGGCTACTTCCCACAAAGATTTTCCATTCTTTTTTTCTTCTTTGACCCTTAAAATTTCAGCTATCGTTCTTATTTTAGATGTGAAAGAGAATGGAAGGTAAATTACGAGTTCTAGGTAAGGTTTTTGAGGCCTCTTCGGCGAAACAAATCTTATACCTGAACCACTTACATCCACTGTGAAGAGGCATTTAAAGAAAGAAGGTCTATCTCTTTTCTTCTCGATCCATTCTAAGATTGTGTCAAGCTTTCTATTTATAGCGTCAAGGTAAGCAAGAAAAATCTCAAATTCTTGTGTCCTCTTTTGCCTTTTTTGCTCATTAGGGTTAAGTAATATGCTTTTCAAAAAAGTTTTTTGAAAATCATCGTTCATTCTTTCTCGTACTTTTTCAAACTCATATTCTTCTATTTCTCTAAATTCAACTAAGAGGTCCTCTTTCAGTCTAAAATACTGTCGTCTTTCACTATCAACCATTTTCACCCTTCTTGAATTGTCCCTCTCGCCGGATCATGTCTACGAAAACGTCTGCCACTTCTGGATCAAACTGCGTGCCTCGACACCTTATTATCTCAGCTACTGCCTCGTCTTTTGTCATGGCTTTTCTATAAGGTCTATCTGTTACCATAGCATCGTAAGCATCGCATACAGCTATTATACGAGCACTCAATGGAATATCTGTGGAACTTAGGTGATCTGGATACCCTCGTCCGTCGTACCTTTCATGATGGTACCTTACGATCTTTGCCTCATTTGAGAGAATCTCAAACCTGCTTATTATTTCCTCTCCGTATAATGAATGGTTTTTCATTATTTCATATTCTTCGTCCGTGAGTCGACCTGGTTTCAAAAGGATACTGTCTGGAATTCCTATCTTACCTATATCATGAACGGGACTAATGACTTCTAATGCGTTTCTTTCGTAATCAGAAAGGCCCATGAGATTAGCCAACTTTAAACTGTTGCGGGTAACCCTTCCGCAATGGCCCTGTGTGTATGCGTCTCTTCTGTTTATAGAAATTATGAGCGAGTTAAGGGTCTGGATAATACTGTCGAAAAGGCTTTCATAAAGCATCTTGTTTTCTATTTGAGTCGAGGCTTTTTCAGCTATAAGCTTAAGCAGAAATAACTCTTCCTGAGCAGATTTTTCTTTTTCATTTTTCTTCTTTTCTAGTCCTAAAAAACCTATACACTCACTTCGTATTACCAACGGGACAAGAAAGAGATCTTCTAGCTCGATATGTTTTTTTAGAGATCTTAGGTCTTTTGTAAGATTACCATCAAAAGTGATTCTTCTTTCCATTTTTCCTTTATCGCCTATTATCCTTACAGGAAAAATCTCCTCTTTTTCTCCATCAAATATGTAGTACGCCGCAGATCTTCCTTCGAATATGTCTTTTGTAATCTCAAGTACTTTCTCGAAGACGTCCTCGTGAACCCTCACCGTATTGAATTTGGCTGATATCTGATACATAGCAGTGAGTTCCTTTATCTTGTTCTGGAGTTCCCTATTGAGAAGCATTATCTTCTTTTTATCCTCGAGAGAATCTTGAATTCTCAATTTTTCAGTAAGAAGCTCCTTTTCTCTTTTAGCCCTCAAAAGCACAAGCAAAAGTTTATCAAACTCAATAGGTTTTAATATAAAATCTGTGGCACCTTTTTTCATGGATTCAACCAAGATGTTAGGCTCAAAATACCCTGTCATCATTATGACAGGGGTTGTTGGATCCTCAAGTTTTATTCTCTCAAGTAATGAGATTCCATTTGTGTCAGGGAGTTTTATGTCTGCTATTACTATGTCAGCTTTTTCCCTGTTTAAGACTTTTGTCGCCTCTTGTCCGTTATACGCCTTGAATACGTGGCAGCCATTAAGCTTTAGAAACTCAGCTAGCATGTCAACTATATCAGGAACATCATCTACTACTAGCACCTTTGTTTCTTCTAACATTTGTATCCCTCTTCTTCGAGGTTCTTCTCTCTCATTCTATTAGCAACCTCCCCTTTTTTAGTTCTTCTAACTTTCTTATTTCGTTAATCAGATGTTCTGTGTCACTAGAAGGAAAAACTTTCGTCTCTTTTTCTGCCTTTTTATCAACACTTTTATACTTTTCTATTTCCTCGTATAGCTTTTGAAGCTTTGAAAAAAGCTCCATGTTCAGCTTTTTCAGATTGATCTTATCCTTTGCGTTCTTCACTATGACTTTGAGTTCGTCGAGCCTGAACGGTTTGATTATGTAATCAAACGCTCCGAGTTTTACCGCATCTATAGCGGTATCGAGTGAGGCATAGGCAGTAATAATGATGAATTCGGTAAGATCATCTATTTTTTTTATCTTTCTTATCAACTCAATACCAGATAGGCCTGGCATGCTAAGATCGGTGATTATTAAATCGTATCGGAATTTTTTGTACTTCTCTATTGCTTCATTTCCATCTTTTGCCCCTTCTATGACTTCCGCTTCATCTTTTAGATACTCAACTAAAAGGGAGACAACATCATAGTTGTCATCCACGATGAGGATACTGAAATGGCTACTTTTCTGGTTCATGTTTTCTTACCATCTCTACCATCTTGTCTCCGATCCTCTCGAAAAGAACTTTTTTCATTGCTTCTTCGGAAATTATAACACGGTCTTCTGATGCTTCATGTGTTGGTACCTTTTCTTTAGGTTTTAGCTTCATCTTCATGTGTTTCATGTAAGTTCTGATCACAGCTGAAATCTGGTAATCCGATATGGTCATACGCTACTCCTTGTCTTCTTATCGGCAGGGCAAGGAAAAACTTAAGAGAAAGTTATCTTTTATTCTTCCCTCTCAAAAAATGCTGGCATAGGCGGAAAAGGAAACCGTGAACGGTATGATAATAATGCTTTCTTCCTCTGGGTTAGGTTTTCCATACTTTTTAAAACCTTACTTTTTATGTTCTCAAGTCTTTTCAGAATCTCCTGCTCTTTTATTAAATGCTCCATTCTTACCCAGGTTAATGAAGTTTCTGTTTGTGTTATGATATCAAAGATTTTGTCTCTTTCCATGAGAATCTCTAAAAAGATTTCATCGTCTTCTTCTGAAAGGGCGCAATCGGTAAAAGAATTAAATTTAAATATTAGCTCTTCTAAATGCATCATGCAAAAAGCGAAAAAATGTCACTCCTACTTGGTATATCTCGTCTGGCCAGATCTGCTTTCGTTAAAATAAGGTACTTCTTCCCTTCCAAACCGTTTAAAAGCTCTTCTCTTTGTCCGTCAAAAAGTACGATATCTGGAAATTCACTGAGTCCCATCTCCTTGATGTATGACTCCATTTGATCCTTTATAAACTCAAGATTTTCACCGTTTGGATATACTATTAATTGCATTGCTTTAGAGTAAGGATGAGTCAAATAATAATCGAACTTCTTTTTCCAGTGTTTTTTGTCCCATTCCATGATAAAGAACGTATCATTGCACAAAGGAAAAATTAGCCTTTCGATAGTTGCGTTTACGTACAGAGCTTTCTCTATAAGTTCATCTTTTCTCGAAGCGCGGGGTATTCCCCATTTTTCCATCAGCTTCCTTTCATTTTCAACGATGGAAAGCTCATAATCTAATCGCTCATTTATAAACGTTCTATTTCCGAAATGGTATACGAAGGACTCGCAGCAAATTAGGGTTTCATATCCTACCCTTTGCACCCTTATGCAGAAATCGTCGTCTTCAAAATTCCCTGGATAGAACCTTTCATCAAATCCACCTATTTTTTCAATGACCTCTCTTTTGATTGCCATGCAGAGCCCGATCACATAGTTTTGTCTTATATACTTATTTTTGTTCTCTTCCCTTATTTTTGTCGCGTATGCGGCTAATATTCCAAAGTCTACCTTATGTGGAGCCTCAAATTTTAGAGGGCAGTTTTGAATCATTTGAGCACCGTAAACATAGTTAGACATAGGCCCAGTAATACCTATCTCTTTTTTTCCAACAAGTGGTTTTAAAAGGCTTCTTAGCCATCCAGGAGTCACGATAGTGTCATTGTTAAGAATCACAATGTATTCTCCTTTAGAGACCTCAATCCCTCTATTAAATCCTCCAGCAAAACCTAGATTGTCAAGCGATCTTAAATATTTGATGTCAACAATTTTGCCTTTATCTTTCCAGCCTACAACGTCGTTCAAGAACGATCTTATAGATCCATTGTCAACAAGGACAATCTCATAGGGAACATCTGTATACCTTGTCAAAGACTCAATACACGTTCTTGTATAGGGCCAGTTGTCCTTGGCCAGTACAATAATGCTTGCCATCCCAACGTTTTGACCTAGTTCAATGAATTCTATTTTTTCTTTTTTGATTTCAATTGGTTTTTCAAAAAATCTCCGACCAATTTCCATACTCAAAAAAATTGAGCTTAGTCTCTTTTTCACAGCTTCAGGGGAATAAGTGTCCTCGATGAACCTTTTTCCGTTAGCGGACAAAGTTTCCCAAACTTCTCTGTTTCTGTACACCCGTATTACCTCATTGGCAAATTTTTCCTTATCGTCTCCTATGAGTACGTTTACACCATGAGTGAGACCCATCCCTTCTGCACCGATAGACGTCGTTACCACAGGAAGTCCAAACGAAAGTGCCTCTCCGATTTTGCCTTTCATTCCAGCTCCATACCTAAGGGGGGCCACTGAAACTCTCGCTTTCTTAAGGTAGGGAGAGAGATCCTCTACATATCCTGTAACGATGATATCTTCTGATGCTAATCTCATAACGTCTTCTTGCGGAGAATTTCCTATAACAAAAAGCTTTACATCCTTTAATGTCTCTTTAATCAACGGAAATATTTCATTACAAAGATAGAAAACCGCATCTCGGTTGGGAGCATGTCTAAAGTTTCCCACGAACACCAGATCTCTAGTTTCCTCAAATCTTTTTATGAAGTCAATCTTTTCGTGCACATTAGGAACTATGTCTATGGGAATATCTCCAATTAGTTTTTCTATGGCATTTTTATCATTTTCAGTTACAACCCATACCCTATCTGCCTGCCTGTACGTGTGTATCTCTTGTTCCTTGTTTTCAAGGGCTTTTTTTATAAGATTCTTGTCCCCCGCCAATTCAGCTTCTCTTAGTTCCCTCACAAAATGAATATCCACCGAGTCCACAATTAAAGGTACATTCTGACCTAATTTTCGAAGCATTGGTATCCATTGCTTAGCCAGGTTCCAAAATTCTATAATTACGAAATTAAAATCACGTTCCCTGAAAAACTGCGAAAATGTCCCTATATCAAAAACATTAAATTTTTTAAAGTGTTGGAATACGTAGTTTTCTATTCCTAACTCTTCTAATACCGGTCTATAGATGTTCTCTAATTCGTTACTCATAGCGATGAAAGTCACGTCATACCCAAGCTCCCTCATAAGCTTCAAAATGTTAAATATTCTCAACGAGCCTGACGCCCTGTCATACATAGGATACAAATGATCAAGTACAAGTACTCTTTTCGATCTCTTTGAAGGACGCGGCAATTTTTCCCACCTACTCTTAAAGACGGCCAAGTCGTTGGCACTTAATTCGTTTAGTCTATGTCTAACAAACCGTTGTGATAACATTTCTCGTTTTGCTTCCACAATGCCCTTGAGTTGAAACGCACGAAAACTTTTTTCATAAAGCTCATAAAGCTCTTTCGTGAGCAAATTTCTTTTTTGATCCGATAAGCCAGAAGAAAGAAGCGAAATCTCAATAGCATGAACTTTGTCTTTCATTTCTTCGATTTTTGGTTCTATCTCTTTCCATTTCTCATCTGCTCCATCTACCATGCAATACCTTTGCACGACCGGATAGGGATGCAACAAGCTAAAAAGGAATAAAGCCCTTCCCTGTCTTTCACACCTCTGGCAAAATTGCTCGTAACTGATTTGTCTTATCATGAAACTTTTTGCCTGCCTGTTAAAAATCACTCTGAGCCCAAAACTAACTAGTCTAAAGCCAAGTTCGATATCTTCAATGATGTATCGAAAATCCTGATTGAATATGCCGTGCTTAACCAAAAACGATCTTTTACATGAGGTTCTACCACCCCAGAAATAGGTGAAGTCGAGTTCTTGGCCATCCTTTAGGTTATTGTACGAAAATAAAAACTGTCCAACATCTGTAACGTACTTCATTACAGGAGTTATATGAACACTTGGATGCCATGTTGTGTAACCAAGACAGGCAAAGTTCTCTAAACGATACTCATTATGAAATCTAAGATGCTCTTTCAGTAAGTTATAATCTGCCACGTCATCGTCATCAAAGAAGAGAATAATGGGTCCTTCAGATACGAAAATAGCCAGATTCTTTGCCGCAGAGATTCCAGAGTTTTCCTGAAACACATACTTAAGATTTATTTGGTTGCTGTAAGATCTTGAAACCCATTCTGTATCATCGGTAGATCCATCATTTACCACAACTACCTCGTAAAGGTCTTTCGATATAGATTGATTCTTAAGGCTCTCAAGAGACTTCTTCAGAAGATGAGCCCTGTTATAAGTCGGAATTAGTACACTGATTAATGGATTCCGCTCTCCATCTTTCATTTAAAAACCCCCATCCATTCCAAAAACCTTTATCACTCTAAAACAGTCCTCATACTTCAAGTGAGGTTTCTTTTCGAGAAACGAAACTCTTATTTTATGTGTTTCACCCCAATCATAATTAGCTACTGGCTTTCTAATACTGTGGTCTACCGGGGTGTTATCTATAATTCCCATTTTGAGTCCTCGCCTTAAAATCTCTAAGGCCCAGTAATTTTCATAACCCCATCCCATCGGAGAAGTAAGATCAAAGGGAAATACAATGTCGTAGATCGATTTATGAACACTGAATATTGGACCAATTTCCACAAACATGGTCTGACGTGCAATGACACCTCTGTGCTGCCCCACTATTGGATGATCAATAAATGAATTAATAGTTCTTGCGGGCTGCGCAAGCGCAAATTCGCATTTAGACTGAATGTAGAGAAACTCATCCAGAAAGCCTAAAGGCAAAATAACATCATCGTCACATACGATGATATATTCATAACGGCTGAGATCTAAGTCTAGAAGTAATTCGTTTAGCAATTCAAACTTTCCCTTTTTTTCATATATGCTTCTTACTGTCACTCTCTCTACCTCTTTGTTTGGAGGATCTCCCCCAAGTGAGATCCACGACTGTTCAACGAGGTAATTTCTAGACTCTTTAAATCTCACCACTATGTCATAAATGGTGTTTATCTGGTCTGCAAGGTAAATTCCGAGAACTAAAACATGGCAAGGAAAAGTTCTTTCAGAATTCACTGTAAAAGGGTGAAATATTCTTGGCCGTTTCTCATCAAGATCTATTTCTTCATCCTTACCCAAGAAGAGAAACTCACTGCGCGGATGGTAAATGATCTTCAAATTATTTGAAGCGATCCTTAATCCCAAATCCACAAGGGCAGAAGAAAATTGTTCGTACATGGTATCGAATCCTTTAATGAAATCCCATGCTTTCTTCGATACTGCCATTGAATACCTCGATCCGGAGTGAATTTCACAAACATAGTTGAACCTTGGATGGAATTTTGAAAAGCCTTCTCCATAACCCATCCATCTTTGACCTCTCAAAAAAGAATATCCTGCTTCCATTAGCTTATTATCAGAAGAATTGGTGATCTTAGATGTAGTTGCATCAGCCCTTCCAGACTGAATCATCTTCTTAAGTGGAAGAAGACTGCTTTCGGCTAATGCCAATTTGGGATGAACAAAAAGAATATTAGTAAATGGGGACTCTTTACAAATTTTGTTAATTGCTCCAATCAGAGATTCTCCCTCTGCCAGGAAGTACCAACCTAGCCCAAAAGGGAGATTTCGATCAACCCCTTTGATTGCTTCCTCGACATGCTCCTTTTTACCCACCACAATAACATCGTCAACACCTACTGCAAGGTTTCTTTTTATGCTCTCGAGACACAGCCGTAGCCGATATCCACCTGATTCAACGGGTATAACAATCGATAAGGAAAAGCCATCTGACGGTTGTACAGAAAAACCATCTTTGTCTTTCCCTCCAACTTTCTCACTTTTCTCGCCCGAATTGAGATTTAGTAAGATTTTTTTACATACCTCGTAGGTTTCTTCCGAAAGTTCACCCTTTTGGCTTTCCAGATCTTCCATGCCAATTGAGTGTTCTCTTAGTCTAAGTTTGATCCCTCTTTCCGCGTCTTGGTTGTAGAGAAGTTGTGTCATTCGGTTCAGCATAACAATTATCTCGGCACCGAGCAGTCCCTTTTGTTTATGATTCAATCCTGACCACATTCCCTTATTATGAACTCTGTAGACGCCCATACAGTCTGGTAAGTACACAAAGTCCCCTTTTTTTGCACTGAGGACGTGCAAGATCCAATCCCATCCTATTCTCATCTTAAAATACTCTTCCGGAATCTCCTCAACGTTAAGATTTTCTCTCCTGTATACTACAGAACAGGTTGCGATAAAATTTGTTACGAGAAGGTCTTTTAATTGAAACACCTTTGTATAAGGTAATCCAATAAACTTCTGTATAAATTTTCCGGACCCATCTCTCATTTCCACTTGGTGAAAGCAAAAGGAATAATTAGGGTTAGCCTCGAGAAACTCGATTTGCTTCGCAAGTTTGTAAGGATCTGTCCAGTAGTCGTCGCCCTCACAGAGGGCTATATACTTACCCCTAGCCATAGGCAGTACAAAATCAATCAGAGGTCTAAATCCTTGTGAGCGTTGATTTTCTTTCTGAAAAATGCATAAAAAAATATCAGGGTACCTATCTCGGTAGAATTTGATTATCTCTGCAGTTCCATCTGTCGAAGCATCATCATGTACTATGATTTCGAAAGTAAAATTTGTCTTTTGTTTCAAAAAGCCTAAAATGGCATCATGTATATATTCCGCATGATTATAGGTGGTGCAGCAAATACTAACTAGTGGAATTTTTTCCATTGTTAAACCACCTTTCGTTTATCAGAATGGAATTTTGTCTCAATTCTTCTCGGAACACCCCTGTGTTTTTCCTCGGCTCGTTTTATTACTTTTGCAGGCACGCCAGCAATTACGACAGATTCATCGTTAACATCTTGGACGACTACAGCCCCTGCTCCAACTATAACATCTCTCGCAAGTCTGACATGAGAGCTCACGACTGAGCCTGCACCTAAAAAACATTGTTCTCCAATTTGGGCGTTTCCAGCAATTGTTACATTGTTTGCAAGATGACAGCGAGGTCCAATTTTTGCTCCGTGCCCTATTTTTGTCCCGTGTGCAATCATCGTATCACGACCTATCTCCGTAAACTCATTCACCGATCCTCTCACGACCGTTACATTAGTTCCAATGAAGCACCCGTCCTCGATTAAAACACCTCCTACTTGAGGCTGGACAACCCTCTGGCCGTTTTTATCCCATACCCAGGAAACTCCGGTAGCTCCAATACAAGAGCCCGCTTCTATAGTTACATTTTCGCCAATTAATACGCTATCGTATATAACAACATGTGGGTGAATAGTGCTACCTCGCTTAATTTTGCATTTTCCAACACCCAGAAATCAATTTTAGCTCGCGTAACATTTTTACCTTTTGAGAGGATAGTGTAAGGC
>JAOADT010000003.1:41151-116431 GCA_026417175.1 Deltaproteobacteria bacterium
GACCAATATAGGTCTCCGGGTCAATCTCTGCCTCCTCATGAATAACTGCTGTAGGATGCACACCATATTTTTTCTCTTTTTCAAAGAGTAGCTGGCAGATTTTGTAAAAGACTAGCTGTGGGTCGTCGACCACAACAAAAGAGTTGTCTCCCTTTAAGTTCTCTAAAACCTCATCGACGATGATGATGCTCTTTTTTATTCCGTTACCATGGCGTGCCATCTCACCTGTTAGGTAGTATAGCCCCGAATTTTCCTTTTTTCTGATGCTACAAACCTTGTCAACGACCATCTCCTGACCATGAATTTCATATGAAACACCTATTCTGTCTAACATAGCCGCTATGACCTGTAAGGAGATAGGATCACTTAGTCTGCCCAGATCCATACATTAACCTCGCAATTAGCGTCATCATTCTCTGTTGATTTTCTTAAAGAACTTTGCCGGATTTCCGTACCATACCTCGTTGTCAGGCACATCGTGCCTAACCTGGGAGCAAGCTCCAATCTCACTGTTTTCTCCTATGCAAACTCCTGGCATTATCGTAACGTTAGCACCGAATTTTGACCCCTTCTTAAGAACTCCGACTTTTTTCACATCTTCCCTGCCAAGAATAGGTGTGTCTGTGTAGACGAAGCTGTATTTCATAATGACATTGTCCTCGACCCGAACACCGGCTGACAAAGTGCAGCGGCTCCCCATTGAGACGTTATCACCCAAGTGGCAATTGTCTCGTATTTCACAGAAAGCCGTGAATTTGCAATTGTTGCCTATCATGACGTTCTTTCCAATCTTCGTATGTGTACCGATTTTCGTGTTGACCCCTATGACGCTACCCGATAACACAAAAGAGTAATCATCAATAATTGTTTGATTTCCTATTATCACGTTCGATTTTATTGAGACAAAGTTGCCGATAATCACATCATCTCCTATTCTTGTCCCTTCTTGAATGATCACAAAATTCCCGAGTGATACGTTAGCTCCCACTACTACATTTTTTTCGATTATCACCGAATCTCCACACCTGAAGTTGTCACCGTAAATAAAATCATTTGCAATATTGCAGTTTTTTCCAATAATCATTTTTCTACCTCACTTTCTATGAATTTAAACATATAAATCTTGGAACTTTTCCCAGTTGCTAATCTGTACACTGCAATCATTTTTTTTATCGTTATCATTTCTGCATCCTCTGAATTACCTCACAGACGAACTCTACACTTTCCTCTGGTAAGTCCGAGTATAAGGGTAAACAGAGTACCTCTTTGGTTACCCGTTCGGCAACCGGAAGATTGGCAGGAGATGCAGATGGCAAACCCCGATATGGAGGAAACTGACTTATGAGAGGGTAGAAGTATCTTCTCGGGTAAATACCGTGTTTTCTCAATGCGTCATAGACCTCATCCCTACTTCTGCCAAAAATACCTCTTTCAATGAAAATTGGGAAGTACTGTGGAGTATGGCTTACCGCTTCGTTTCTTTTGATCAACCTTACCCCTTCTATGTTTGAGAGCCTTTGTTGGTAAATATCCCAAATCCTACGTCTATTTCGAACTACCTCATCCACGTATTTCAATTGCAAAAGTCCCAGTGCTGCCTGGAATTCGTTCATTTTTGCATTAATACCTGGGCCAACTACAGTAACCTCATCTGCAAATCCAAAGTTCTTTAGAAAATCGATTCTCTTTTTCATCTTCTCATCGTGACAAACCACTGCGCCTCCTTCAAAAGTTGTGAAAACTTTTGTTGCATGGAAACTGAGGATGGAAAGATCTCCGTAATTTAAAATAGATTCGCCATTTATTTTTACCCCAAAGGCATGACAGGCATCGTATATGACCTTCAATCCGTATCTGTCAGCTATTTCTTGAATTCTGTCAACATCGCATGGATTACCGTATACATGGACTGGCAATATTGCTGTCGTTCTGGGTGTAATCAGGGCTTCTATCTTTTCTGGATCCATATTGCAATAATTAGGTTCAATGTCACAGAATACAGGGGTAATACCGTTCCAGTGTAAAGCATGGGTTGTGGCAACAAAACTATAAGGGGTTGTAATCACCTCCCCTGTAATTCTGAGCGCTTGCAAAGCCGTTACAAGGGCAAGGGTTCCGTTGGCAAAAAGAGAGACATACTTTACCCCGAGATATTCTCCAAGGGCCTTTTCAAACATCTTATGATAGGGTCCATCGTTGGTGAGCCATCTTGAATTCCAAATGTCTCTTAAGATTTCTATAAATTCTTCAAATGGGGGCAGGCTCGGCCTTGTAACATATATCATAATCTATCCTCGCAGGTGGCGAATAACACCGTTTCTTCATGGTGTATCGAGAAATGATTGATGAAAAAACGATAACCCAGTTGTAATTCATTTAACATAATAGCAATTCGTGCAAAATCTTCAGGAAAGTTGTGATAAATAGAGATTGCAAGCTGTGGTTTATATTTTTTTAATGTATTGATTGCGCCCTTAATCGCTTTCTGTTCGCTTCCCTCAATATCCATTTTTATAAAATCCACCCTGTCTATTTTATTTTCATCAACAAAATGATCAACGGATACCGATGCAAAAGAGCCTTGCATATCTGCAAAGGGTTGGTTCTCCACAACGCTGCCTAGCCCTCTATCCTTGAAAAATAAATCAACTCCTGAAGTACTCCATAAAGGATTCGGAACTACACGTATTCTCTTCGCCAATTCAGGATTCAAACTCAGGTTCTTTCTCATAATATCTAAATTTGATGGTACAAACTCGAACGCATACACCTGTCCTAAATTTCCAACCTCGGTGGCGAAAAATAAAGCAGTGTCACCCCAACAACTTCCCCCATCAATTACAACGTTACCTTTTTTTGCGCCTATGGAGCGCTTTGTATCAATTCTGTATTCATAATTTTTTATAAAAAATTGCTTAATTATTCCTGCGGGCGTACTAAACAGCTTTACAGGAACCCCAAACGCATTAAGATCAAAAAAGAATAACTTGATATTCTTAAATTCAGGAAATGTCGCGCAAATATAATTATTGGTGTCAATCAACGTGGTCAATGTTTTTATTGCATTAAAATATTCAGGAGTAGAAAGTGGTAATTTGATCTTTCTATGTCCTAATATTCTAAATGATAGAACCTGCACGAATATGAATCGAGAATACTCATCTTCCAGTAAAGAGTAAAACCAGTCAAGCTCCTCTTGGTACTTATTGATTTTAAGAAGGGTGGAACCCCCATCTACTATTTCCCTTTCGGGACTTCCAAACCTCCAAAAATCAAAATTATTTTCAAAGTTATTATTCCAGTTAGTCCCTAAATTGTCGATTAAGGCCCTCATAAATCCGTTTTTCTTCATATTCTCTCGACAATATTAATAAGCTCCTTACTTTGCTTATTCCATATCCATTTAAACCAATTCAATTCCGTATATAAAATTCCACTTATGGGGATGCACACATCAACTAGGGGATAAGGGCTATTACTGACCAAATGGATCCTCCACCGCGCTATCCTCATTAATGCAATGTTTATGCCAATAAGTACCCTTTCTACCCTACTACTGTGACAAAACTATAAGCTTTGGCTTTATTTTCAACTTTGACTACATCCGTATGACTTGCTCTGTTAACCAAACACAAAAGATGCAGGCCTATGTCAAAATCTTGGCAGCCACAAAAAATTTGAATAATTCAAATATGCCTGGCTATTAAGGAAAAACTGGTTAAACCTCCATAAGCACCTTTTCTCTCAGTATATGTATTTCGATCTGGATAACAGGAGCATCGTGACCTAAGTATTCAGAGAGGAAGGTTATGCTTTGTAAGAAATCTCCATCCCTGAGGCCGGAAAATATGAATCTACATAGGAAGGATCTTCCTTATATCTTCAATATGCCTGTATGTCTTACCAATATCTTTTAAGTAAGAAAAAATTTCCACTTTAAATGGCAAGTTCAATCTTTTCCGCACGGAGACTATATTACAATTCTCTGCCCTCGAGAAGATGTTTTTTTCTCGCTCTCCTTTTTTTGCACAACCTCGTACGCCTTCTTAAACCCATCTAATATTGTGGAAATGAGGGACTTACACTCCTCGATCTTCTTCAAGTCAAGGCTTAGGTGAATATCCCTCAGATTCCTTATCATATAAGTGTAGAGGCTCGCAAGATTTTCCGCAATTTGTCCGCAAGACTTATCTAAGGAGTCATTTAGAATTTCAATAATCTGTTCAATTTTTGATAGTTCGGAAAATTTTCTCTCATAGTCCTTTTCCTCTATAGCCTTTTTCACCACATCGAGTTTCCTTAAAAGTTCCTCGTAGACCTTCAAAAGAAGTTTCGGTTTGTCATCAACATCAATTGTGTGTTCTGCATTCTGATAAGCAAATATACACCTACCCACAAAATTAATCATTTTACCTCCTTAGTCTTTTTTGAACATTGCCTTTATCTGATTCTCCATCCAGCCTCTTATCAGGTTGGATCGAGATATTAGAACTTCAAGTGCAGAATATTTTTTTTCAAGCACATCTCTTTCTTTCTGCAGCCTTTCTTCAAGCTCTTTTATTCTGCGATCTATCCGCGAGATTTGATTTTCTATAGCATCCTCGATCCTAATAAAAGTACCTGAATAAGGGTCAATGAGAAAATTAAGCTTTTCGTACACTGACTCTCCAAATTTTGTTAGGATAGTTATCACCTCGGTCTTGCCGGTACCTAATGCCTCGGAAAATTTAGTGTTATCTAAATTAATCATGCCATCCCTTCCAAATGTAATTCCGATGGAAGAAAGTGTCTTAAATGACGTGTTTCCTTCAATTTCCGTGTATACGGCGCCTACAATGCCATTTCTCACCATATTTAAGTTTACATCTCCTGTGAGTGATTTTTTGCCACCCTCTGTATATTTACTCTGCCTATTAATGAAAGTTAGCAAGGCGTTAAGTCTGGATATGAGTCCTTCAAAAGTATCCGTTATGGTCTGTACATCTTCCTTCACTGAGATTGTTACCTGTACTGAATCTGCCTGTCCTTTTAGATACAAAGTCATACCGGGAATAACACCTGTTAAAGTGTTCGAGGTAGACTCCACCTGAAAACCGTCTATGTGAACAAGAGAATTTTGTCCCTGTCTAATTACATTTTTCTTGATTCCAGCCTCATCTATTATACCGAGAGATTTAAAAATGCCGTTAGGGTCTGAAAGCGTAATTCCACTCTCGCCCTCTTTTTCCGACTCAAGGATAAGTCTATGTTCTGTCTCACTCAAAGTAATTACTTTCGCCACGACCCCTGTATTCCCATTATTTATCTTGTATGCGATGTCCAAAAGGGTGTCATCTCCTTCTATTTCTACCTGCATTCCATTTATATTAATAACCCCAGAAAGGGAAAGTGGTTCGTTCTTTGTTGCTATAGAATCGCTTGATAATTTTTCTGCTTGGGCAAGACTCAAGATTTTTACATCGTAAGACCCATTTTGAACCTGAGTTGTAAGTCTTATACCGATTAATGATTCGGGATTTACGGTCCCATCACTTGATTTTAGAGTGTATGTAAATACTTGGTAACCCTTTTTGTGGTACAGCTCTTTAGTCTTTACGTAGTTTACAATTTCGGAAAGTTTAGTATTTAGTTCACGCCATGCTGAAAGCTTGTTTTCGTACTTTGTTTTACTGTCCTTGTATGGAGTAATTATGTAAGCCTTTTTTGCTGAGATGAGGTCGTCTATGAGTTTTGTCCAATTAAGATCGCTTACAAGACCCGTGAGGGTAACTGTTCCTGCCATTATATGCTCCTTTCAAAGATGAGCGCAAGACTACTTCTAAACCTTTTTAAAAATGCCACAAATTCCTCTGGTGGAATCTGTCTTATCACCTTTTCCGTTCCCGTCTCTACAATGGTAACTATCACCCGATCAATGTCGCCGTCGTATCGCATCCGGAGAGAAGTATTTTTATTTATGGTTTCCAAAAATTCTTGGATCTTTCTCCTTATTTCTTTGGCATCGAAAGTCTCTTCTTTTTCTGACTGTCGGTGAACTTTCTCGGTCGGATGCTTCTTTAGAACTCCGGTACTACTAAGTTCAGATTTGGTTACAGCCCCAATTATGTTTCCGATTTTTAGATCCACTCTTTACCCCAAACAAAGCTCTGGGGCCACAGAATGTGGCCCCAAAATTTTATCTCATAAGCGAGAGTATGAGCTGCGGTACCTGGTTCGCCTGAGCAAGCATCGCTATGCCCGACTGAGTTATGATCTGATATTTGGTAAACTCTGCCATCTCCTTCGCGAAATCTGCGTCCTTGATCGTAGACTGCGCAGCCATGGTATTTTCATACATAGCCGACATATTGGCTACGTGGTAACTTATCTGGTTCATGGCTGCACCGATACTAGCTTTGGTCTCGTTAAGTGTTGTTACTGCCTCATCTATTGTGTCAAGTGCATCCTGTGCATCACTGATAGTAGCTAACGATATCGATTCGACTCCTAGGGCCTCTGCTGTCATCTTCACAAAACCGACCCCTATCTGCTCGTCCTGATCATTCAAATTCCCGAGTTGGAAGGTGTATGTGTGATTATCATCGATCAGAGAAACCGCGCCATATTTTGTGTTATTCGCTATTTTTGTGATTTCTTGCACTAACTTCCCTGCCTCAGTGTTAAGGTAGCCCCTTTCCTCATCACTCACAGTATCGGATGCGGCTTGGGTTGCCAGCTCTTTTAATCTTGTAAGAATGTTACCTATTTCATTAATACCACTTTCTGCTGTCTGCAACATTGCAAGGGCCTGATTACCGTTGTCGATTGCCTTAGAAAGGGAAACTGCCTTCACGTTCAACTTCAGGGCGATTGCGCTTCCTGCTGCGTCGTCTGCAGCTTTATTGATCTTATAGCCTGATGAAAGTCTTTCCAAAGATTTGTTCATACCCGCCTGGGCTATAGCGAGCCATCTTTGGGTATTGATTGATGCGACATTTGTTGCAATTCTAAAAGCCATGGTTTAACCTCCTTGTTTATTTTTTTTGGGGCCTCATGCCCTTAAATTTTTGCGGGACAGTGTATTTTTCTTCACCTCCTTCCTTCCCTTCTGGCTAAATTATCGCAGTTTTAAAAGAAAACTTAAGTTGAGATTACTTAGGTAGGATAAGTCTCGATGAACTTTTTTATGCTCTTTTGGACAAGTCCAGCCGCCCTTAACTCTTTTTTTTGTATCAGAGCCTTTTCCACATCCAGTATTCTTTCCGGAGAAGGACTATCATGGGGAAAAAGCTTCTTAGAAAGACCGAACAAATATTGAAGCATTGAGGTCCAGTCCTTATCCATGACACTTAAGTAAGCTCCAAGAGCGATCATGTCCGGATCGCTATCCCAACCTTTTAGCAACCCGTAATAAAACTTCGCCTTCTCAATTTCGTTTGCTTCAACACAGCTAAACACAAGTTCCTTGAGAATATCATAATCCTCGCCCAACATATTCAACGAAGCTTCTAAAAGATTTACAGCACCCGCTGGATCTCCATCCGCCTTAAGTGCGATAGCTAGTGCCAGGTAAGAGTTCTTTGTACGGTAACCTCTATTTATAGCCTCTTCAAGCTTTTCCCTTGCCCTATGGTAGTCTTGGCTTAATAGATACAGAAACCCCTGTAAATATTCGTACCTTTCAGTATATTTGCCACCTTCTTCAATTATAACCGATAGCAACTCTGCATCCTTCAACACTATAGAAGTATCCGCAAGAAGATTTACCACTTGAGAATCTGTGACTTTTTCACCTCGTGCCAATTCTATGTAGAGTTTCGCTTCCTTTTCTCTACCCAATTTCGCCAGACAGAACGCTTTTCTAGCGTAGAGCCCAGCCCTAAGCGCAGGAAGACTTACAGGGTACGTAGAAATTTTAAGATTGACCGATTCGGCAAATGAAAGTTCTTGCAATGCATCAGCGTATTTTTCTTGAAAGAGATACACATCCGCAAGAAACATGTTGGATTCAAAGTCCTTTCCATAAAGCGCTCTGTATTCACTTATGTAGTCTAATGTCTCCTCAAACTTTCTTTGTTCTGTGAAGGTTCTAAAAATGTCTAGAAAGGCTATTGCTACATACCTGCCTTCAACGAGTATCCTTTCTTTTTTTGCAGCCTGTATGAAATCTGTGAGATGTTTTAACCCTTCCTTTGTTCTTCCCAATCCAAGAAGTGTTTTCCCATAAAAAAATTTAGTGATAAGATCATCCGGCCTTTCAGCCAGGTCCAATTCAAGGAGTCTTTTGTTCCTTTCAAGTTTTTCTCTAATGTTTGTTTCTAACTCATATCCATAATGAGTTATGGGAATATCTACGTAGCGTAACGGAATCTTTTTTCTCTTCAAAGAGAAAAAAGGCTGCTCATGAACACGTCCCTCGAACAATACGCCTCTTTTATTTGGGAAGACTCGAATTTGATAGGTCTCTTCAATTACTTCCCTTTTTTTTAGCCTGATAAGGAGATAGAAAGCATAGCCTAAGTGTGTCTTGAGGATGGTCTTCAGATCACCCGATCTTTTTGTGTCGAATTCGTCGTCTGCGTCAAGCCATAAAATATAATCCTTAGTTGCATGTTTTATTGATTCATTCCTTGCAGCGGAAAAATTATCGCACCATTCAAAAAAATAAACCTGCGCACCAAAGGATTTTGCAATTTCGACTGTCTTATCCTTCGATCCAGTATCTACGACTATAATCTCATCCGCAAGTCCCTGAACAGACGAAAGTGCCCGGGGAAGATTCTTTTCTTCATCCCTTACAATCATACAGATGGAAAGCGTAGGATCTTTCATCTCTTTTTACTTTTTCACTCTAAGGCTGGTCTTTACAAGCGCCCTGTTTTCGTGCTAAGCGGTTCGTGCTCATAAATTAATCTTGCGAGAGCCTTTGCTTCCTCTTTTGCATCGATTAATGGTCTTATTTTCGCTTTCTTTTTTCACGGCAAAAGGGACTGACACACCGTACGACTCATTTTCCAGAACGATCTGGGTGAACCTACCCTCCTTTATGTTTATAAGAAGGGGTGACCTTAAGTTCACATAAAGGGTATCTCCGTCCACCCTAACTATACACATGATAGCTAGGTTCCCTATGTTGCCCCTAAGCCCTACCTCATTCTCGAGTATCTTTTCGTCCACCTCAAAAGAGTACTCATCCAAAATATGATATGGGTTTACGAGAATGAAAGAAAACGGGCCTTCTTCTGCAGAAAGCAGACGAAATGGGGAATCCTTGCCACCAAAATCACTCATCGCAAAATTTCTGCATTCTTCGAATCCTAGGATTTTTCCCTTGAGTTTTATGTCATTACTCATTTTTGGAAAAAAGCCTCTTCACATTTTGTATGTCTGTGACTGCTGCCATCCTATTCGATTTTTCTATTTCACTTAGAAGCTCCTCTCTCAAGATCAAGTACCCTTTAGGTGCTTCAATTCCAAGTCTTATCTTGCCTTTATTTTCATCTATTATCAAAATCCTTATATCCCCATCTGTGCCCTTTATTATCAGAGCTTCGTTCTTTTTTCTGGAAAGAACAAGCAAGTATACCTCTCACCTCAGATAGTTGAGTATACTAAGCTCCTGTATTTTTGCCATAGCGTAAAGCGCCGTCTGATAGGCCAAAGTCATTGCATTAAAATCACTTATGATCTTAGTCAAGTCTGCATCTTGGACTTCCGATTTCACTGTCTGAATATCAGTTTTTCTTATTTCCAGGAGATCTTTAACTCTCTCTAATTTTCCCAGGTATGTTCCGACGTAGGACAGATTGGATTCAGTTTTTCTGAGTGCCGCCTCAAGCCCATCCAAAGATTCCCTGATCCCTTCCACATCATTAGCTTCCAGTGCATCTTTTAGATCCTTAAGAACGGAAAATATGTTAGTATCAGAGATAAAAATTTTTGAACCGGATAGGCCTAACTCTTCTGAGACATCATTGTCTACGTATACTTTCATAACATCTGAGGTCCCGTTGTAGGTTACACTATAGTCATCATTTAACTCGAATGGCTTTGTGTCCAAAGTTTTTCCAGAAAAAATATACATCCCTGAGACATTTGTATTTCCGATAGAGACAAGCTGCTCTATTATTCCTTTTATCTCCTCGCTGGAAGAAAGTCTTGTTGATGAATCCATGGTATCTGAAGCCTGCGTTATGGCGATTTCCTTCGCTTTTGTTAGTAATTCATGGATCTTATTTAAAGCCGAATCATAGTAATTTCCAAGCACGGTAAGCCTATTTATGTTTCTTTCATGTTGCTCTCCCTTTTTGAGTTCGGAGTCGAACCGAAGGCATATGGAAAAATCTACAGGGTTATCAGATGGCTTAAGCAAGGCTCTACCAGAGGAAATCATCGTCTGATAGCGATCGAGTTCAGACTTCATATTGAGGAGGTCTCTTTTGAATATCTCGTATCTTAATCTATCGGAAATCCTCATCTTACAGCCTCAATGAGACTCTTGAAAAGTTCGTCCGCGATGTTAAATAAGCGTGATGCGGCCTGGTATGCGTATTGATATTTGATGAGATTGGCAACCTCCTCATCTATGGAGACACCAGAAATAGATTCTCTCTGCTTTTCCATGATGGAATAGGTTGCCTCACTGAACTCTTTTACCTGAGATGCGTTTTTAGCAAGCTGACCAATTTTACTATTAAGAGAAGAGATAAAATCTGTAATTGTGCAATTTAAGATATTTCCTGTTACTTTATTTTGGAATTGGATCTTTTGGTTGGAAACCAAAGCAATTGTAAGAGCTATATTGTTTCCCAGAGGGACTCCTGTATCTGCTAATCCTTCGGAAGCCACTATGTTTCTTATGCTTGATTTTACTTCGTCTGATAGATCTATATCTTTTGCAAAGTATGTCTGAATATTCTTGAAAAAGAAAACATTCTGCGTACCAAAAAGCGTGTACCCTTTAACATGAACATTGTTTACTTCTCTTATCAACGCTTCTGCCAAAGAATCTAGATCACTTATAAACTCTGGTATAACTTTGTCTCTCATCTTTATGAGTGCTCTGAGCTCACCACCTTCGAGAGTATCTGTTATGTTTACAAGCTTTCCAAGTGGGTCGACCCATGCAACACCTGAAAAACCGTTTGTTCCCGTATCAATTGGACTTAAATTGTAAGATTTTCCCCCGTCTACAAGAAGATTACCACTTTTCGTTAGGACTGTTATCATTCCAAAATCGTCTTCGAAGTATGTCACTTTCAGTTTGCCAGAAAGTTCCCTTATTAAGGTTTGCCTCTTATCCATAAGATCGTTGTCACCTGTTGTCCCTGATGAGCTTTCGAATATCCTCCTGTTTAGATCGGCTATTTCTCTGGTTATTCTGTTTATATCTTCAATCTCAACTTTCAGTTTTTCATCGAGCTCAATTTGAAGTTGAAAGAGACTGTTGTATATGTTTCTTATAACCCTACACAGGTTCTCACCAGATGCCTTTATACCTTCCCTTAAAGAAACGCTGTAAGGGTCCGAAGAAAGTTCGTGCCAGTTGTTAAAAAATTCAGTTATGCTTTCTGAAAGTTTAGAGTTGTCTTCGTTGAGTATAGCTTCTATACGTTCGTAATATGTATGGTAGACTTTATTTTCCTCTAACTCTGTATTTTTTTCGCTTAGCTGTCTTTCAAGGTATCTGTCAGTGTATCTTATAACGCCCTTTATATAAACCCCATTTCCAAGAATTGCATTTCCTATCCTGGATGAAGCCTCGGGCTCCAAAACAGGGGCCTGCCTAGAATAACCCTCAGTATTTACATTTGAAATGTTATTCGCCGTTATCTGAATAGAGTACTGCGTGGCAAGAAGGGCGTTTTTAGCAATATTTAGAATGGAAGAAATGCTCACTTTTTATGCCTCCCTAGAAAATAGTAAGGAAAACCCCTGACTTCTCATCTTTCCACGCGCGTATTCCATGTTTTTATTTATTGATTCGATGATGTTCTCTATTATTCCTTTCATGTTGTCCATTGAAAATGACAAAAGTCCCATGTTTCTTTCCATTTGAGCCTTGATGTCTGAAATAAGAGAAAGATATTTGTCCTTCATGTCGTTGATCTTCGAGATGACCTCGTCCTTTTCTTTCTCACTTAGGGTTTCCATCAGTTTTTTTCTCTCCATCTCTATAAACTCGATTTTTTTAAGGAGTGATTCTTTCTTATTGTTACATTCAATTATACCTTCTACCGAAAAAGAAATGATAAAATTGCGTTCTTCCTTTAGAACCTTTAAGAATTCTCTAAGAACTTCGATCTCCCTATTGGAAAGTCGAATTATGGTTTCTTCTTTGTCGTAAATCATAGTATTGCATCTAACAAGTGACTTTTTATTATGGCCTTCGCAACAATCTGACCCCTCATGTTGTACGTCTTAGTCTCAACAAGCTGTTTTACTTCGTCAATTTCTTCTGACCTTACCTCTGGTTGCCTAAGCGCCTCTTTTTTTATCTCTTCAAACGTTTTTTTTCGACTCAATTCTATAATGTCTGAAACATCGACTGTCTTATTCCCAGGCTCACCTTTCTCCCTTTTTGAATCGGGTGTCCTCAATATAGCATCAAGTAATCTGACAACATTGGAGTCATTGACTTTCATTGTAATCTACCCCTCTTGTTTTTTTATCGGCATCTTCAGAGAGTTCTTTAGATTTTTCTGCACGTATGTACTTAAGAAGGAAATTTCCAATTCCTATGCCTTTCTCCGCCAGGTATTCCGAAGCTTTCTCGTACAGGATGTCCCAGTAAGTATTCTCCGTAAAAGACTTCTTAGAGAGACTCACTGTCTTTTTCATTTCCTTAAAAAGAAGGAAGATAAAAAAGGATTCAAAAGTCTTCGCAACCTTTTTTGGGTCAGCTTTTTGGAAATTGTTCGTTTTATCGGAGAGTATGGCAGGTGAAAAAATGTATCCAAAACCTGTCCTATCTAGTGGATCTTTCATTCTCAGATCACCTCCAGTTCAGCATGAAGAGCACCTGCGGCTTTTATAGTCTGAAGGATTACTATTATGTCCCTTGCCGTTGCACCTATAGCATTCAACGCAGAAACGAGCTCCTTTATAGTTATTCCACCCTCAAGTATAAAGAATCTCCCTTTTTCCTCTTCAACTCTGATGGAAGTATCTGGGGTCACTACAGTTTCACCCCTGCCAAAAGGGGAAGGTTGGCTCACATCAAATCTTTCTTTTATTTGAATGCTTATGTTTCCATGAGATACTGCCACTGTTGAAATCCTGACATTCTCTCCTATAACTACTGTGCCTGTCTTTTCATTGACCACAACCTTTGCGTAAGTATCAGGTCGAATCTCGAGGTTTTCGATCACTGACACAAATTTGACAGGATCATCCCTCATCTCGTCTGGGATAAGAACACGTACAGTTGCTGCATCTCTGGCAGTGGCAGAGTTTTTAAAAACTTTGTTAATCTCTTCCGCGATCCTAATCGCATTTGTAAAATCTGGATCCCTAAGGGAAATAATTAAGGAATCTTTATCAACAACCCTCTGATTTATTCCCCTTTCCACTATCACCCCATTAGGTATTCTCCCGACAGTCGTATGATTCTTTTGGACAGTTGCTCCTGCCCCTTGAGCTTGGAACCCTCCAACAACCAAGGGGCCTTGCGCAATCCCATATATCTCTCCATCCATTCCCCTAAGTGGTGTTGCAAGAAGCATACCACCTTCAAGACTTTTTGCATCTCCAATGGAGGAAACTATCGCGTCGATCTTTATTCCCGGTTTAGCAAACGGGGGCAAGGCTGCTGTCACAATTACCGCTGCAACATTACTAACCTTTGTTTCAGAGGGGCTAACCTTTATACCCATACGTTCAAGCATGTTGGAAAGGGACTGATTTGTAAAAATGGTACTCGATTTATCACCGGTTCCGTTTAACCCAACTACGAGACCGTATCCGATCAGTTGATTAGGCCTTACTCCATTTACGTATGCAACATCTTTTATACGAGCTGCAAACGAATTCTTACAAAGAGAGAAAAGAACAATACTCACAAAGAAAAATAGTGTGGGAAAACTCTTTCTTCGCATATGAGCCCCCTCAAAATGGCCATATTACGTCAAGGAGTCTTGCTGCCCATCCTGGTCTCAGTTTCTCTGAAACAACCCCTACACCAGAGTATACGATTTTAGCATCCGCTATCTGGGTGGAAAGGATGGAGTTGTCAGCGGCTATGTCCTTTGGCCGTACAACCCCTTGCAGTTTTATTTCTTTTTTTTCCGCATTTATGTAAATCTCCCTTCTTCCCTCTATAACGAGATTCCCATTGGGCAAAACATCTATAACCCTTGCTGTTATTGTGGCACTGAGTGAACCCGCTCTTGTCGTTTCTCCCTCACCTGTAAAATCATTCTTTGTGTTTGCACCGATTAGTTTGTCAGGATTTGAAAAAATGTGTGCCTTAGGATTAACCTCTAACCCAAAAAGGTTCGAAATCCCAGCACCTACAGACGAAGACCTTGTTGTGTCAGTTGTTGCTTTCTCTGAAGCCTGAGAGACCTCTACGATCCTCACGGTAATGATATCGCCCCTTGCTTTTGCTCTTTGATCAGTAAAGAAAACGTTCAGATAACTTTCTTCCTTCCACAGACTTCCAGGTGACTTTTCTTCTTGTCCTTTTGGTTTTGCAGAAAGATATACCTCATCTACGAAAAAAGGTTTGTCTTTTGCTCTCTGAAATTCGAGCTCACTACAACCGTAAAAAAATAAACAGATAAACAGAACAAACATCCTCATTTTTTTCCCCCTAAAAAACAATGGTTACCTCCTTTTCACCCGATATGAGACCGACTATTTCCTTACCTGATGAAATATTTTTCAGTCTTACCAAATCCCCCAGTTTTCCCTTCTCTAAAGAGATGGCCTTCGTAGAAATTTTCATCCTGTCGTTTTCGAGCTTAACAGTCACCACATCACCCCTTTTTATTAAGTATCCTTCTTCTAAAAGATCCTTTGTTATTGCAGTGTTGGCCGGAACATTTTTCTTGAGTTTCCTTCCCAAAATATCTTCAATCGAAGATGGATAAAGACTCGGGTCATTAAGAAATGCCGTACTCTCGTATACATCATCCGGTTTTAGAGTCTCTCCTCTTTCCACATCCCTTTTAAGAACATAGAATCTTTTCATGGTCAAAACCCTAAACGGGACGTAGGCTGTTCTTTTTCTTCCCGATTTTTCTTCGATCTCTAAAAGGATCTGACCGTCGCCTTTTCTATCAGGTAGCTTTGCAATGATTATCCTTCTTACGTCTTTTTCTTCTTTTACTTCTTTTGGTATATTGCCAAATTGGACTAGAATCTCCTCTTCAACCCTGTAAAGCTTTTTTATCTCACTAACGAGATATCTCTCTAAGAATGCCTTGTTATTCGCTAAGCAAATTTCGGTTCCAAAAAGGAAGAGAAGGAGGAATAAAATCACGCCCATCTTTACCTCCTCACATTGTTCGCCATCTGAAGCATCTCATCTGCTGCTTGGACCGCCTTAGAATTTACCTCGTACGCCCTCTGGCCTATGATGAGATTTATCATTTCTTGCAATACATTCACGTTTGACATCTCCACGTATCCTTGAAGCAAGGTCCCAAAACCTGACTCGCCCGGTCTTCCAGTAATAGGAGCTCCGCTCGCGTCCGTTTCCATAAAAAGACATTTGCCGATGGCATTTAGTCCTGCGGGATTAGGAAACATGGCAAGCTCAATAGTCCCTAACTGTTGGGGCCTCTGCTGCCCCTGAACCACAGCTGAGACTGTTCCGTCTGCTTCTATTGAAATCTGGATTGTATTTTGAGGAATAGTTATGTTAGGCTCGAGCAGATACCCGTCTGATGTTACAATCCTACCATCCGCATCCCTTTTGAATGTACCTGCTCTTGTGTATGCTTTTTCACCTGTGGGGAGAATCACCTGAAAAAATCCATTCCCCTGTATTGCTATATCTAGATCATTCTGGGTCTGCTGTAGATCACCCTGTATGAAAATCTTTTGGACCGCAGCTAAAGTGGCACCAAGCCCGATCTGTATCCCTGTTGGGATCTGATTTCCACCCTCTGTCTTTACTCCCTGGAGTCTCAAAGTCTGATACATGAGATCCTGAAAGTCCGCTCTACTCCTTTTAAAACCGTTTGTGTTTACGTTCGCTATGTTATTTGCTATCACGTCTAAATTTATCTGCTGTACATTCATACCAGTACCTGCGGTCCATAAAGCTCTGATCATGCTCACCTCCTAAAATCTCATAGTTTCTAGTAATTTGGATTTTGATTCGCTCTGCATCTGCTCAACCTTAGTATAGGTCTCGAATGCCCTAAGCAGGAATATCATCTCTGTGAGTTCTTTAACCACGTTTACATTTGAACCCTCGATAAAACCTTGCTTTACGGTTATCCTTTCTGGACTTGTTTCAACATTTTTTTGATCCATGTTCACGAAGAGTCCCTTACCGTCGGGTTTTAACGAGCTTTTATTCTCGAAATCAACTATCCTTAGCCGATCTACGTAGTTTCCATCCACAAATACCGAACCGTCTGTTTCAACCCTTACGTCTTTACCGTCTATGTATATTTCTCCTCCTTCACCCATGACAGGCATGCCATCTAATGTGGTTAGCCTTTTTTCAGGACTCAATGTGAATTGCCCGGCCCTTGTATAAGCCGGGCCTCGGGGGGTCATGATGACGAAGAACCCGTCTCCCTCTATAGCAATATCAAGGGGATTTCTTGTCTCAACTAAAGGTCCGTTTGAAAAGTCTATGTATGTATCAAGGGCACCCAGATCTGGAAGACAGCTTTTCTCCGTTTCTCTCTCCTCTTGGACGCTGTAATTGAAAAATATTTTTAAGTTCTTGTATCCTGCCGTATTGGTATTGGCTAGATTGTTAGCAATGATGTCCATCTTTGTTTCTAGGTATCTTTTTCCAAAAAGGGCGCCCAAGTTCGCGTTGATCATAGCTATAACTAATGTGTTTGCAACCTGCATGCCAGCAACGAAACTTTTGTTGTTTAACGACGTTTAACGATGAAAGATCCTTCGGAGGGGAAAAAATTTCCGCAACTAGGTATTTTTTTCAGATTGTTATGTCTATGAGTCGCTCTTTCTCGAGTTCCTCATTCTCTTTTTTTTCCTCTACTTCGTCCTGAGAGAACCCTTTCGGCTCCTTGGCTTTCTTTTTTGATCGCCTCTGTAATCCTCCATAGCCTCCTGAAATTCTTAGCTTTTCAAGAGGCTCGATGACAGATGAAATAAGAGGAATATCGTAACTCTCCTTCATAATAGGTTAGTTTGCAAGTTATATTCCAAGATGTCCTTAGTTTTCGGCGACTTCCTGTAGTCTACTTTTCTCATGTTCCAAAAACACTTTCTTAAGTTCGAGAAGTATAAGTAATCTATTATCCAACCTTCCTATACCCTCTATGTAATCAGAGTCAATTCCAGAGATCATTGAAGGTGGAGGTTCAACAGTACTTTCCGGGATTCTCAAAACCTCTGAAACAGAATCTACTATGAATCCTAATATCATTCCATCCAGCTCAACCACGATTATTCTGGTGTTTTTGTCATAAGGTCTCTGAGGAAAATTTAATCTTTTTCTCAAATCTACAACAGGGACTATCTTTCCTCTTAAGTTTATTACACCTTCTACGTATTCTGGAGCGTTTGGAATTTTTGTAATGTTCATCATTTTATTTATTTCTTGAACCTTAAGGATATCCACCCCAAATTCCTCGTTGTCAACCTTGAAAGTTACAAGCTGTAAGATCTTACCATTATCCATTTGCTAACCTCCTAATGATTTTCTCATTCTCTCTATTTATCGTCGAAAGAAAAAGAAACTTAAGGGTTAAAGATGATTTTTTAGCTGCCGATAATATTAAAAATGACTAAGGAAGTTTATGTGGGGAGGCAACCCATCCTTGACAAACAAAAAAAGATATTTGCTTATGAGCTCCTCTTCAGAAATACAAAAGATAATCACGCATATGTAAACAGTAACATAGTAGCCACCTGCGCCGTCATAAATAGGGTACTCACTGACATGAGCATAGAAGAGATATGTGGAGACAAAGTCTGCTTTATAAATGTAGACGAAGAGTTCTTAAGAAGCGAACTGGTTTCTTTTTTACCTCCCCGCAAGACAGTTTTAGAATTGTTAGAAACTATGAAATACGAAGAGGAGCTTTTTCGCGTACTATCGGATTTAAAGAGTAAGGGCTATGGGCTCGCACTAGACGATTTTGAAGATAACCACTTTAAATTCTCCCCCGTAAGTTATGTAGATTATGTGAAAGTGGACATAAAAAAAATAAAATCGCCGCAGAATTTGGAACAGGTGGTGAAAACTCTTAGGACTTTTCCTCTAAAATTGATAGCTGAGAAAGTGGAGGATGCACAAGAATTAGAGATTTGCGAGAACTTAAACTTCGACTATTATCAAGGGTATTTTTTTTCAAAAGCCTCGGTTTACAAAAAAAGGACGCTTTCTCCAGATCAATTAATGATTTTAGAGTTATATCGAAGCCTAGCAAGAGACGATGATTTCCCAAAAATAGAATCTACAATAAAAAGTAGTGCTGAGCTCTCATATAAGTTTATAAAGCTTGCAAACTCTCCGGCATTTTACACAGGCGAAAAGATTCACTCGGTGGGGCAGGCTATTTTAAAATTGGGATACAGAAACTTACAAAAGTGGTGTGTGCTTCTTTTGCTTTCACGCGATTTTAGCGCTTCCAGATCTGATCCACTCGTTGAACGGGCAATCTTTAGGGCAAAGTTTATGGAACTTTTATGTAGTGATATCGAGAAAGACAAAAGAAAAATCGATATGGCATTCCTTACTGGACTATTTTCTATTTTACCCATTGCTCTCAATATGCCTCTTAAGGATCTAGTTATCGAATTTAGATTGTCAGATGAGATAAGAACAGCACTCATAGATAAACGAGGCATCTTAGGCACTCTTTTACAGATTGTGGAAAAATTAGAGAAGGAGTCATTCGAAGAGCTAAAGATGCTCGTTACCAGTGTAAACCTAGATATGGACCGTGTATTCGCTAGAGAAACAGATGCTGTTTTGAGATCTGAACTATTCTTTCAGTGAGAGTTAACAATTTTTATGTTCTTTTCTGATGCACTTGAGAGGATGTGAATCTTATAAGAGAAGGTATATCAAGGATTAGAATTACCCTTCCGTCTCCCCTTATTGTGGCTCCGCCTATTCCTCCTATGTTGCCTAAGAACTCTCCTAAAGGTTTTATAACAACCTCTTCTTGGCCCACAACGTGGTCCACTTTCACAGCTATTGTTCTGTCGTCTACGTTGCATATAACTAGATATCCTTTACCGTTTCTAGATCCATTTTTTCCAAATGCATAAGATAAATCAAGTATAGGGATTACCTTTTCTCTCAAGACCACCACTTCCTTTTTATCCACAAATTTTATGTCCTCTTCTTTTGTCTTTACAAGTTCTACCACCGAATTAAGTGGAATAGCATAAAGTTCATCGTCTTTTTCAATAACAAGTGATTTCATTATCGCAAGCGTAAGGGGTAATTTTAAGGTTAGTTTTGTCCATTTTCCTATCTCCGAATCTATGTACACCTGCCCGTTTAATCTCTCTATACTCGTTTTAACAACATCCATGCCTACTCCTCTTCCAGAGACCTTTGTTACGGTTTTTGCAGTACTAAGACCCGGAAGAAAAACTAAATTCATAATTTCCTTTTCTGACATGGAGCTCAACTCTTCTTCGCTTAAGAGTCCTCTTTCTCTAACCTTTTCTTTTATAGCTTTCGTATCTATACCCTTCCCATCGTCTAACACCTCAATTATAATATGGTTTCCCTCGTTATATGCGCTTACAGACAGCGTACCCTTCCTAGGCTTCCCTTTCTTCTCCCTTTCTTCTGGGGTTTCTATACCATGATCTATGGAATTTCTAATTATGTGAACCATTGGATCGTGTAGGACCTCGATAAGAGACTTGTCAAGTTCTGTCTCCTCTCCCTCTATTTTGAGCTCTACTTCCTTTTTGAACTCACTACACAGTTCTCTAACCATGCGCGGTATTTTGCTGAAAACTTTGCTTATGGGTACAAGTCTCGCCTTCATCACAGATAGCTGAAGTTCATTTGTTATAAGCTCTATATAGTTTGTCACTTCAGAAAGGCTGTCAATGACATGTTCAGTTAGGCCAGAAGTCCGTGCGCTATGGTTCAAGACTATTAATCTGTTCTTGCCTAGAACTAGCTCTCCCACCAGGTTCATGAGATCGTCTAGCTTTTTTACATCTATCCTAATAGTTTGCTCTTCTTTTTGAGACCTTTTCTTGGCCTCCATTTTTTCAGTATCATTTTTGGCTAAAACTTCTTTCTCAAGTTTTTCGTCTTTAGTTTTTTCGAGTTTATCAGGTTCTGTCCTGAATCCGCACGCTGTTTCAAAAGACTTTGGCGCTTTTTCTTCTTCAACGAGAATTTCCACCTTTTTTCCCTCATCACTTAAAACTTTTTCTAGCTTATAAATAAGCTCCCCTGTTTCTGTGGTATCAGAACCCCTTGTTTCTATCTCATCAAGCATCATCCTCATTACATCGAAGGACTCAAGAAGTAGATCGATTAAGTACTTTTCAGGACTCAGCTCTTTCTTTCTTATTTTGCCAAGAACATCCTCCGATACGTGAGCAAGTTTCGCTAAATTATTGAAGTTAAGAAAACTGGAAGTACCTTTTAAAGTGTGAATGGCCCTAAAAACGTTGTTTATGAGTTCTCCTTCCTTGGTCTTTTCGAACATCACCATATCATTCGTTGCGGTCTCTATCAGCTCTTTCGATTCTATGATAAATTCCCCTATTATCTCTTTCATCTCTTCGTTAAAAAAAGTATTGCCTTCCATCGTTAGACCCCCTTAATCAGTCCTTCCACTTTGTAGATTAATACATCAGGATTTATGGGCTTATTTAGAAACAGATTAACCCCAGCATGAAGCGCGTCCTTTCTTAAGTCCTCGTCCTTGGTAGTTGTGAGCATGATAATTGGAACATCCATGTGATAGTAATTGTTTCTTAACGTCCTTACAAATTCGATACCATCCATGTTGGGCATATTGAGATCTACGATAATCAGATCAACTGGGGTTGTACTCAGTTTTTCAATTGCATCCAGGCCGTCTTCAGCCTCTACGGTGAGAAAGTTTTTCTGCTTAAGTATGAAACTTATGAGTTTTCTTATTGTTTGAGAATCATCTACAATCATTATCTTTCTCATAACCCTAACCCTTCTGATATATTATGGTTCCTGGAAACAAAAGGGGTCTGAATCCATATCTTTGCTGATGAAGCGTCTCTGCGTATCCCAGAATTAGAAAACCCCCAGGCTTCAAGCATTCGTAAAGGTTTTCCAGGACTTTTCTTTTTGCCTTCTCGTCAAAGTATATAAGTACGTTCCTACAAAAAATCGTATCCATGTTTCTATAAAGTCTATAAGCCTCTTGATCCATAAGATTCATAAAATCAAACCTCACGAATTTTTTGACGTCCTCTTTGATCTTGTAATTCTTTTCTTTGGTCAAAGTGAAATACTTTTTTTTAATATTGTCACTAACACCTCTCATACTGTATTCCGAATAGATACCTGTCTTAGCGGACTCAAGAACCCTTGGACTTATATCTGTTGCATAAATAGAAAAGGGTATATTTTTCTTTAAGTACTCCATTAATTCTAGAAGAACAATTGCTATAGTGTACGGCTCTTCGCCTGTGGAGCAAGCCGCGCTCCATATTCGTAATCCGAAAGTTGTATTCTGGCCATTTTCTAAATAGTCTTTAATTACTATTGTCCGAAATGCGTCAAACTGCTGGGGATTTCTAAAAAAACTTGTCTCGTTTGTTGTAACCGCGTCGTAAAGATTTAGAAGTTCAGTTTTTGTCTTTTCGTTTCCGTACTTAAGGTAAAAATAGTAGTCTTCAAAGGAAGAAAGTCCAAGCTCATTCAATCTGTTCACTAACCTATTCTCCATCAGATACATTTTATTCTCCGTAAAATATATACCCGTCCTCTCATATATAAAATCTCTCAATTGAATAAATGTCTCTTTGGTTAGCATGGCTATAACTCCATGAGTCTTTCCCCGACATACTGGGCCTCCAGTCGGACATCTTGGTCTTTGTCTTCTTTAAGCGGCAAGATGTAATCAAGGGCTTTTTTTTCTTTTATGGAGAGAAAACCTTTGATTCCAGCTATTCGAATAAGAGGATTTTCATCTTTTACCGCCTCAACAAACACAGGGAATAAACCCTTGTCGTCGAACGAAGAAAGGGCTGAAATAGCAAAATACCTTGTCCACGTATCTCTAGTTTTATCACCGAATATCTCCACAACCCTGTCCTTAAATTGAATAAGTCTTTTATCTTTTACAATTTTTAGTACCTCATATGGGATTAAATCACCCTCGAGGAGGTCCTTAACTAATTTATGGTATCTTTCGTCCTCTATAAACCCTTCAATGATGTGAACAGCTAGCCTTTTTTCCTCCAAATCGTGGCTTTTCAGTAATTCCATTACAAATTTGTAATTTTCATCCGCACTAAGCATAGAAGAGCAGGATACGTAGACCTTTTTGTCCTCTTTAGTTCCTTCAGACACAAATTTCTCTATCTCCGATTTTGCCTTTTCCCTATTTATAGCAATGAGGGATTTTAACGCTTTTATTCGTACATCCGCATAATCATTCCTTACCAATCTCAAAATCTCCATCTCCATATCGTTCCACTTTTTTTTACCCACTACTTCCGCTGCATCTCCCCTTATGTGACCATCTTTGTCCTTCAACGCAAGTATAAGTATTTTTTTTCCGTCCGTGCACAGTTTATCCAAATGTTTGACTATTATCCTCTTTACCTCCAGAGAGGAGGTTGTAAAAATTTCAAGCAGAGGTTTTTCTTCTATCTTGACTTCTTCATTCACAGCGCAGTTGATAATGTGCGCAGCATAGCTTTCACCTCTTTTAAGATAATCATCCAGTGAATGGATCCAGACCTCTTTAAGTTCCGACAGAATATCAAGCACAAATTCGTAATCCTCATGATCTTCTCCCATATCGTTTAGCAGATTTATAAGAAGTTCAACCGTCTCATGAGTTTTAAAGTACTTAAGGAGACCTAGTAAATCTTTAGATCTTCTTCTTTCGAGAAGGATAGCGTCTTTAAGGTATGGAAAAATGTCTTCTCCAAAGTTCTCATACAAAACGTCTATAAATCCGTCCTCCACTCTATCTACTATTACTTTAAGAAAGGCTGATTTTTTCTCCTCTTTAAAACCTTTGATAGTAAGCGCTACCTCAGTTATAGCCCTTGGGTCCTTGTATTTAAGCAGAGCCTCACACGCAGCCATGGCTATAAGATCACTCCCCGTTTTTAGCCTCTGTGTGAGATGCGGTATGCTTTTTGGATCTTTTATCTTGCCAAGACTCGATATGGCAGAAAAAGCAATCCACTCCGAGTCTTCTAGAACATCAGTGAGAGCATCCACCACATCTTCCCTCTTGAACTCTCCAAGAGCAGAACATGCTGCTACCCGAACATTTTCTGTGTCACTTTTCAGAGCCTTAAGAAGGTAAGGAATGGCCCTCTCATCTTTTATGTAACCGACTACGTCACACGCGTAAATACGTACATCCTCACTTTCATCTGAAAATAAAGATAAAATCGCTTCAAGTTTGGTCCCTCCAACCTTTTTTAAAACCTCAACTGCCGCCATACGAACAGATGTATCTTTTTCGTAAATCAAAGGAATAGTAGCAGTTATCACTTTCCCATCAGACAATCCAGAAAGTATCTCCACTGCCTTTTCCCTTTTGTATGTATCACCTTCTTTGAGATCCTTTATCAATCTCTCTATGTGGACTCTTTTTACCCTCGGAGCAAAGGTATCTCCCATATTTTCACCTCTCTAGATTACCTTCATGATCTCTTCTGGAATCTTATCCAAAGGCAAAACCGAGTGGACACACCCAGCGTTTATTACAGCCTTTGGCATTCCAAAGACCACGCATGTTTCTTCATTCTGAGCGATAACATAACTACCTTTTTCATAAAGTTGTTTTACTCCGGACAAACCATCAGTCCCCATACCTGTTAAAATCACTCCCACTGCCCTTGAAGTATAAGCTTGTGCTGCCGTATGCATGAGAAGATCTACGGAGGGTCTATATATGTACCGACCATCTTCCAAGAACTCGACCAACACTTCCCTTCCCCTTTTTTTCAATGATAAATGGGTATCTCCTGGAGCTATATATGCAATTCCCTCTTTTACTGGCTCTCGGTTCTCTGCCTCTTTTACCCGAATTTCGCATATTGAATTGAGCCGCTGGGAAAAGGATTGTGTAAATAGTCTTGGCATGTGTTGGGCAATAACTATTGGCACAGGTAAATTCTTTGGCATCCGGCTGAGTATGAGCTGGAGAGCTGGTGGCCCTCCGGTAGAGGCACCTATGCATATAACGTCTCGTTTAAGGTCTTTAGAAGTAGGAACCGCCAATGTTGAGGGTTTAAGACTAGCCCGCAGTTTTTTGAGAAGAAAGGCTATTCTGTTTTTTGCCACACTTTTTACTTTTGTAATAAGCTCGTTTTCTTTGCTGTAAATAGATACCGACACATTTGAAAAATCTTTCGTTATGAAATCAACCGCCCCCAACTCTAATGCAGTGATGGTAATTTCTGCTCCCTCTTTGGTCAAAGCACTGAACATAATGACAGGCACAGGGTTATTTTCCATTATATGTTTTAGAGCTTCTAGTCCGTTCATCCGGGGCATTTCAATATCCATTGTAATAACATCAGGTTTGAGCTTCTCTACTAGTTCGATTGCTTCAAGCCCATCCGACGCTGTTCCCACAACTTTTATGGATTCGTCACTTTCTAGCATCTTCGATATCACTCTTCGCATAAAAGATGAATCATCTACTACCAGAACCTTTATCATCAACTTAAACCCCTGATTACTGGCTTTATCTCAATGATCGCGTAAAACAGTTCATCCACGTAACCATCCAAAATATCTTCTCTGACCTTTTCAAATTCTACACTGTTGAAAAGTATTTCTCTTAACTTTTCTTTAAGTAAATCCTTATCTTCCCCAAGTATGATTTCTTCGATGCCTCTGCAAATAGAATCCCCGAGATAAATACATAATGCATAATCTGAGTGCCCCTCAGATAAGTCGGGTTCATGATGAAACTTAACATTGTTGACTAGGAGACCGGGGATGTTCCAATGATCAAGAAGGGTTCCACCAATATAAGCGTGATCAGTTCCCAGTACCTTACGCTCCGCCTCACATGTTGGCAATTTTTCTTCTGTTATTAACCTCCTAATTTCCTCCCATTCCTTGCCAAATAGACTGTAAATGACTACTTTACCCAAATCGTGTATCATTCCACCCACGTACAGAACGTTAGGATCTCCCAATCCAAGGGATCTGCTTAATGTCTTTGATAAAACTGCGGTGAGCATAGAATGACGGAGGTAATACTTTTCATCGAATTGACCATTTGTACCAACTACAAGGCTTAAAAAAGGCATTTGTAATAATAGTGACAAGAGGGGTTGAAAACCGATTATGGCGATGGCATGCTCGACAGAATTTATGGTTCTGAAATTTCTAGTTCCATAATACGCAGAATTAGCAATTCTTAAAACTTCTCCTGTCATTGAGGCATCCATTTTCTTTGCAAGATCTTTTGCTGAACTCTTCGGGTCATCCAAGACTCTTAAAACCTCCTCCACGATGTATGGAAAAGTAGGTAAAGTCTTTATGCTCCTTAACTTTTCTTTAAGTTCGATTATTTCCATTTTTGCTACTATAATTATCGGAGAAAGTGTCGTAAACTTAACTTCTTAGACGTTTTTTTAGTGAGGCCCTTAAATTTAGGATGGCTTGGGTATGAATTTGACAGACCCTTGCTTCTGTAACCCCAATTACTTGGGCTATCTCCTTCATGTTAAGATCGTCCTTATAATAAAGGGATAACACAAGTCTTTGTTTTTCAGTCAATTTCTCAAACTCTTCAGCTATTATTCGCTCAAGTTCTCTTATCTCAGCCATACTTTCTGGGTTGTCACCCTCATCGAGGATGTACTGGATCACTTTTTCTCTGTCCTCTCCTGTAAGATCGGTAAGTTCATCGAGGCTTACAACTGATAGATTGGCAAAATCTTTAAGCATATCTAAGTATTCATCTCTGTCCATCTCCAGGTATGAAGCCACCTCATCCTCTTCAGGTAGCCTTCCCAATTTCCCCTCAAGCTCTCTTATAACTTTTTCTATTTTTTTTGCTTTAGCCCGTGCACTTCTTGGAAAATAGTCACGTGACCTCAACTCGTCTATCATAGAGCCTCTTATTCTCAAATAGGCGTACGTCTTTAGTTTTATCCCTTTTTCAGGTTCGTACTTTTCCATAGCTTCAAGTAAACCAAGAACACCTGCAGAGACAAGGTCATCTATCAGAGTCTCATCGTTTATTCCCTTGGCGACTTTGAGCGCCAAGGCTTTAATGATTGGAACAAATTCTTCTATTATCCGTTCTTTCTCGGTCTTGGTGTAAGCTTCGATTGCTTTCTTCAACATTTAGTTTCGTAAAAGTTTAACACATATCTCCCTTAAGGCCCAAGTGGCAACTGAATCCGGGTAATCCTGAGTCCAAAGCCTCTGTCTCTTTGTCGCAAGTGCAACGTTCTTATCGAGTGGAATGTATCCATAAAATTCCAAATATACCCTGAGAAATTTGTCAGTTACAGAAAGTAGTTTCTTATAAATTTCTATTGCCTCAGCTTCATCTCTCACCATATTTATGATAACATTAAAGTTCTTTCTTCCTGTCTTCTTGCTGAGAACCTTTATAACAGCGTAAGAGTCCGCAAGACTTGCCGGATCAGGAGTAACGATAAGGAACATTTCCTCGGAAATCGAATTAAAATAGATGACATTGGAGGAAAGTCCCGCCTGGGTATCAATAATAATAAAATCATAATGGGGTATGGATCTTATCCCACCCAAAAGAACATTTTTTTCCATCTCCGACAGATTTGCAAGTTCATAAGCCCCTGTTGTTGCAGGAATGATTTTGATTCCATTTGGTCCTCTGGTTATAATTTCAGATAAGTCCTTTCTGCCTTCTATAAAATCCTTTATATTGTACTTTGGGACTATACCGAACATGATATCTATGTTTCCCAAAGCGAGATCAGCATCGACAATGTACGTTATCTCGTTCATCGTATCAAGAAGATACGCCATGTTTGATACAATGGATGATTTTCCTACCCCACCCTTTCCACTGGTTACTGAAATCGTTTTTCGTCTTTTCCCATCCATACGTTCCCCTCTATTAGAATCTTGAAGAATCTTTCTTGTTCGTGACTTACTATATCTTTTAAGTTTGGTCCTGTCCCAAGCATAAATAAGGGCATTCTAAGTTTTAACGCATGATTAAGTATATGACCACATGAAACTTCTTCGTCTAACTTTGTAAATACAACTCCAGATGTTATTCTTCTAAATCTTTCGCAATATGTGACTATTTTTTCATCCCTAGTACCAGCAGACAGCACAAGAAGACTTTCAGTAAAACGATCCATTTTGAGTAAGAATTCTTCGCACTCACTACCACCGAAGTCAACTATTACCTTTCTACCTCTGGAATTCATTATCTTTTCAAAAACATCCTCTTCTCTTTCCGCAATAAGAAATCTCCCATTTCCCTCTATTGCCATTTGGGAAATATCTGGATACGGCTTGTTTCCCGATCCGCCAAAGTATACAATTGATGTTAGAATTCCTGAATTTCCCAAATGCTGCGCAATTTTTTTAGCGGTGAGTGATTTCCCCGCACCTTTCGGACCGAACAAAACTAAAGGTGTTGTATCGCTTTTCAAATCATAAAGTCTTAACTTTTTTTTGATTGCGTTTTTCGTGAAGTAGTACGCTTTTGTCATACTGTCTATGAGGTCTCCCGCTTCCACGTAGACTTCAGAAACAATTTCAAAAGCAATTTTTTCGTCTATGTGGTTCTTTTTCATCTTATCAAAAATTATCCTCAGCGAAAGAGGATAAGCTTCTATCCTCTTAAAGAAAAAATATTTTTCCACCTCTGAAAACCTTTCAGAGACCACCCCATAAACAGACTCCCATATTTCTTCTGTCTTCCTTCTGATCAAATCGGTGGAAGACAATCCTTCAACTTTATCGTCGTCCACAAGAATAGAGATCTCGCATCTGGAAGAGCCGTTGCTTCCTAAGTTTTTTATGTCGACGATAAGTGCTTCTGGGCCGTATTTCTCTTTTATTAATTCCATCCCTTTTTTTATGTCCTCAAAAACGTATGTTTTAGTCCTCATCTATTCGGATCACCCCCAGGGATTGGATTCTTATCTGAGGAGGTATTTCATTGTGAGATATAACAGAGATACCCTGTATATATCTTTCCAGAAACCTTCTCAGTTTTGCCCTTATTGAAGGATGAACTAAAATTACTGGCTGGACGTTCTGAAACATTGCTTTCTTTGCTTCGTTTCCGATTTTTTCTATTAGTTTCTGACTAAAATTTAAATCTAGCGCTAGAAATGAGCCTTGATCTGTGGTCTTTAGACTGTTTATAAGTCTTTCTTCTAAATTTCTTTCGAAAATAAGAACGTGAAGCACCCCATCCACCAAATAAGGTTTTAGAATGCTTCTTGCCATCCTTTGTCTAACGTACTCTGTGATCATATCTGGATCCTTAGTACTCGGACATATATCCGCAATGGCCTCCAGTATTGTTACTAAGTCCCTTATTGAGACCTGCTCACGTAAAAGGTTCTGTAATACTTTCTGGATTATACCCACGTTAATGTTGCTTTGAGCAAGCTCTTCTATGACCTTCTGATGTACCTGGGATATACTATCGATGAGTTTTTGAGTCTCTTGTCTCGTAAGAAATTCATGTGCGTTGTTTCTGACAACCTCGGTTAAGTGAGTAGCTATTATGGTAGAGTGATCTACAACCGTAAAACCTTCTGCTATATATCTTTCCCTGTCTTTTTCTTTAATCCAGTAAGCTTCTAAGTTGAAAACCGGCTCCCTTGTGGGTATACCATCGGAGATTTTTTTCTTTTCATCCTGACTCATGGCAAGTAGATGTCCTGGCATAAGCTCGCCTCTGCCCACCTCGACCCCCTTGATTAAAATCACATACTCACCACTTTTAAGCTGGAGATTATCCCTTAATTTCATGGGAGGTATCACAATTCCGAGTTCAAAGGCCATCTGCCTTCTTATACCCTTTATCTTGTCTAGCAGTTCACCACCTTGTTCTGTATCCACCATTGGGATGAGTCCATAGCCTATCTCGATTTCCAAAAGCTCCAGCGGTTGAACCAGTTCTTGTCTTTCCGCAGTTCTGTCCTCTTTTACTTTGGGCAATGAGGCTAACTCCTTTTCTCTAGCCTTTCTCATAACGTAGCCTGCCCCGAATGTCAGAGAAGAAAGAATGATAAAGGGTATAAATGGAATTCCTGGCACAAAGCCGAGAGCAAATATGACAAGTGAAGCCAAAAGTATAGCTCTTGGTTGCGTAAAAAGCTGGCTCACTACGTCTTTTCCCAGGTCAGACTCTGAAGCTGCCCTTGTCACTATTATACCTGCTGCTGTAGAAGTGATAAGTGCTGGTATTTGACTTACAAGGCCATCTCCTATAGTGAGTACAGTGTATATTGATAGAGCGTCGTCCACATTTAAGCCTTTCTGGACCACGCCGATTATGAGTCCACCCACTATGTTTATAAAGATGATCACTATCCCTGCTATGGCATCACCTCTTACGAATTTGCTCGCTCCGTCCATTGCTCCATAAAAGTCTGCTTCTCTTTCAATCCTTTCGCGTCTTCTTCTCGCTTCTTTTTCATCTATCAATCCTGCGTTAAGGTCAGCATCGATGCTCATCTGTTTACCAGGCATTGCATCAAGGGTAAACCTTGCTGCCACTTCTGCTATTCTTCCGGCTCCTTTTGTGATGACAACAAAGTTGATGATTACAAGAATTAGAAATACTACCGCTCCGACAACGTAATTTCCGCCGATGATAAAAGAGCCAAATGCCTTTATTATCCTTCCTGCAGCATCTGCTCCTTGGTCGCCCCTCAGTAAGATAAGTCTTGTAGTGGCTATGTTAAGTGAAAGTCTGAAAAGAGTAACAAGCAGAAGCAAAGATGGGAAAACCGAGAAATCCAGAGGCTTCTTTATATACATAGCGATGAAAAGTACGAGAAGAGAGATACATATACTTAACGTCAAAAGGACATCCACAAAGAAGGGCGTAAGAGGCATTATCATGATTAAAATCACAAATACGATAGAGACAGCCACAGCAATGTCGCTTTTTTGTTTTCCAAACATTTAGTTGAAAACCCTCCCCTTCATTTTGTAAACCTGTGCTAAGATTTCTGCAACAACCACATAGAACTTTTCAGGAATGTAATCTCCCACTTCCACCGAAAAGTAAAGGGCTTGGGCCACAATCCTATTTTCCACAATAGGAACCATGTTACTTCTTGCCACCTCCTTTATCTTTTCAGCTATGTATCCCGCGCCTTTTCCAACTACCTTAGGGGCCGGCATCTTACCCATTTCGTATTTGAGGGCAATCGCGTAGTGGGTAGGGTTTGTAATCACGACATCCGCTCTCTTCACATTTTCAATCATCCTTCTTCTGGACAATGCCCTTTGCATAGCCCTTATTCTGGATTTCACAATGGGGTTACCCTCTCTCTCCTTGAATTCTTCCTTGAGTTCCTGGCGTGTCATCATTAAATCCTTTATATACTGCCATCTCTGGTAACCGTAATCTATTCCTGCAATGAATAAAAACACAATACCCAGTTTTAAGCTTAGTTCAAAAACTTCTTTGCCCACATAAGCCATCACGCTGTTTAGGTCCATACCTGTTAAATTGAGAATTTGGAAAAACTCAGTTTTTATGACCGAATATACGATTCCCGCCAGAACTGTAATCTTTATCAGCGATTTTAAAACTTCAACTAAAGCCCTTTTGGAAAAAAGCTTTTTTATGCCTTCTATGGGATTTAGGTTCTGTAAATTAAACTTTATTCTCTCGAAAGTAAATATAAATCCTGTCTGAATAACGTAACTAAAAACGGAAATTAAAATAAGTACACAAAAGACGGGAATGACCATTTTCATCCAGAAATAAAAAGTGTCCTGTCCTATCTTCTTTACTGCCTGCATATCCAGTTCTAACGTAGTGGACTCCACCATTGCTGAATAGAACTTAAAAATGTGAGAAAAAGCGTAAGAAATTGAAAAGTACAAAAAAATTGCAAGAACAACGATTATTAAAGAAGCGGGGACCTCTCTAGAGAGAGCTACTTGTCCCTTTTTTCTTGCCTCTTCAATTCTTTTATCCGTAGGTTTTTCTGTCTTTTCTTGGTACGTTTCAGCCATTTTTTACATCATCCTTATCAGTCTACTTAAATCTCTTTCCATGCCAAAAAAAACTTTTCCTATATAAGGGACAGTAAAACTTAAGGAAAAAGAAAGCACAACAAAAGTGATGAGGATCTTAAGAGGAAGTCCCTCCATGAATATGTTCATCTGGGGGACCATCCTTGCCAGTAAACCGAGCATCAATTCCACTATAAGAAGCACCACTATGACAGGTGCTCCTATTTTCAAACTGAGTACAAATACTCTACCCGTAAGCTCAGCCAAAAGACCAAACATGTTAGAATTTACCTTAAATATCCCCAATGGTATCTCATCGAACGTTCTGACTAGTCCTCTAATTAGAATGTGGTGTGCGTCTATCGTCAAAAAAATTATAACTGCAAGTAAATTCTTGAAACTCTCAATGACTGACACTTGAGCCATCATAGTAGGATCCATGAATCGGGCAAAACCCAAACCGGTCTGAAGTGCCAAAACCTCTCCAGCAGCATAAACAGAAGAGAAGATAAGCCGTATAATAAAGCTTATACTGAGACCCAGTAGAATTTCCTTGAAAATAACTTCCAACAAGGAAATAGATCTGTATTCTGGGGCTTCAAAAGGGACATATTCAAAAACAGCTAAGCTTACGATTAATGAAAATCCTGCTTTGAACATCATGGAAACCGATCTCGAAGAGAGTAAAGGAACGAGCCAAAGGATGGAAAGAACTCTAAAAAAAATAAGAACAAACTTTACGTTTATGAAGCTGATATCCATCGTTTAAACTTACCTCACATAGACCGGTATGATTGAGAATATGTTAGTCGCGTAACTTACCAGAATATTTATCATCCACGGAGCAAGTAAAAAGAGGCATATGGCTATTATCAATATTTTTGGTACAAAAACGAGTGTCATCTCATGTATCTGAGTTGCTGCCTGAAAGATACTAACTACAATCCCAGTTATAAGAGCGCCTAGAAGCAAAGGTGCGGATATCAAAAAAGTCGTTTTCAAAAAGTCTCTAAAAATGGTGACAACAACGTCCTGTCCCATATTGCCTCCTAATAGAAGCTTTTTAAAATGGATGCAACTAGTAGATTCCATCCATCGACCAGTACAAAAAGCATGAGTTTAAAAGGCAGAGATATAAAAATGGGTGGAAGCATCATCATTCCAGCGGAAACTAAAACGCTTGCCACTACCATATCCACTATCAAAAATGGGATATAAATTAAAAATCCCATCTGGAATGCCCTCTTTAGCTCACTTAATGCAAAGGCAGGAACTAGGACAGAAAACGGGATTTCCTTTTCATTTGCAGGTCTCGGCGCTTTTTTCGCTTGAAGAAAAAGAGCTAAATCTTTTTCTTTTGTGAATTTGAGCATAAAAGCACCTAAATGTTCTTTCGAACGTGAGAAAAATTCCTCATGGGATATTTGATTTTTCATATAGGGCGATAGAGCCTCTGAGTGAATCTTCTCATAGGTGGGAGACATGATAAAGAAAGTCAGAAAAAGCGAAAGGCCTATAATCACCTGATTTGGTGGAAGCTGATGTATCCCTATTGCCTGTCTCAGAAGAGACAGCACAATGACAATTCTGGTAAAGGAGGTCATAAGTAAAAGAACGGAAGGTAAGAATACAAGAATACTGAGTACTATAACTACGTTTATAAGGCTTTTTGCTTCGCCCGTGAAAAGAGCGGGAAAGATGTCTTTATTTTCTGAACCTTTTACCTTGGCAGATACCATCATAGGGCTCAAGATGATCATAAAAGAGAAAAATAGAACTAAAAAGGTTTTCATTCGTTTCCGTCCTTTTTCCACTGTGTAAGAAGGCAGATTTCTTTTTCGCTGACCCCTACTACTAGTATCCGATCCTTTATTTCCAATACAGAGACAAACTTCCTGTACCCAAGATGAACTGTATCCAGTTTTTTGAGTCCACGGTGTTCATCTTTTTTTTCGGGGTTAAAAGACAACCTAAAACCGTATCGTTTGATTATAATAAGTATTCCGGTTACCCCAAGGAGGAAAAGTGAAACTTTAATGATCCCTAAGTATAACTCTTCCATTAGCCTAACTTTTGAACCCTTTCTTTTGGTGTCACGATTTCAAGAACCCTCACCCCAAGCCTCTCGTTGGAAACGACTATTTCTCCCTTGCCTAAGAGCCTGTCGTTAACGTAGATATCCACCGGGTCTTCGGCGAGCTTATCTAGCTCCACTATAGAACCCTTGTTAAGGGAGAGAAGTTCGCCTATTGTCATCCTGGACTTTCCAATTTCTACTGAGATCTCAACCGGTATGTCTAAAAGGCTATCAATGTTTATTTTTTCTGATTTTTGGTCCTCGGTGTTGAGCAATTCTTCCATTTTTTCCTCCTTAAGCCCTTAAGATCCTCTCTATTTTAATAGCCTTTACACCTTTATAAGTTCCAATCCTCCCTGTGAATTTCGCTTTTTTCTCTATTTCTATTTCTACAGGATCATCCACGTATCTATCTACGAAGAAAAGGGATCCCGGTTTAAGATCCATGAAGTCCTTAAGTGTCATTCTCTTCTTTGCCAGAATCACTCTTGCTTGAACAGGGACGTCTTTTACTCTGTCAAATAGCTTGTCAAACCACTTTCTCCTCATCTCTATGTCTTCTCTTGAGGGCGTTGTGAGAAGATACTCTTTTATGGTTTCCAAGATGGTATATGGAATACAGATCTTCATCCAACCAGGCACGTTTGCCACCGACACCGAAAGCTCACACATACATACCGTCTCATCTGGAGAGATAAGAGTTATATACGCGGGGTTCATTTCAGATCTAGAATACCTGCAGGTTATTCTGTAAACTGGCTCCCACGCCTTCTCCATTTCCGCAGCAACAAGCTCTAATACCTTTTTTATAACACCTAGCTCGATCTTCGTGAATTCTCGTCCTTCCACTTTCGGGGTCGTCACATCCTTTGCTCCGAACATAACCTCTAAAATCGCGAATACCATCTTGGCGTCAAAGATCGTTATAAAAAAACCTTTCAGGTTATCAGTCACAAGCACATTCATATTTGTCGGAAGTGGAAGATTTTTCACAAACTCGTCATACCTCATATATTGAAGTGGCCTGAGTTCCACTTCTACCTCTTCCTCTATGAAAACCGACAGAGAATGCTGAAAGGACTTACTAAACCTGTCGAAAATGAACTGAAGTGCCGGAAAGTGTTCTTTTCTTACCCTCGTGTGTCTTAGAAAATCGAAGCGTTTCACCTCCTGTTGTCTTACCTCTTTAACTTCCTGCTTTTTGGGTTCTGTCTCCTCTGCAACCGGGATCTCTCCCTCTGATAGCCCTTTTAACAGGGCATCAATTTCTTCCTGGGTCAATATCTGTTCCATATCTTTCTCCTACTGTATGACAATGTCAGTTATGTAAACTGCCTTCACACTATTTTCATCCTCAAATAGACTCTTTATCTTTTCCATTATCTCTGATTTGATAGCTTCCCTTCCTGATACATCGAGAAGTGTCTCTGCTGTTTTTGATCCTAAAACGTGTATTATCTTATCCCTCATAGCAGGTACTACCTTTTTTGCGTATTCTAAAGTTTTTGGGTCCTTTAATTCGATACTTACAGAAATTTTTGCGTATCTCTGGAGACTTCCAGATAGGTTAAGTAAGAAAGGTTCGAGTGTAAAAATGGGACCGGCTTTCAGTTCGCTTTTCTTTTCAGCCTTCTTTTCTTTTTCTGATTCGTCTTTCATCTCTTTCTTTAGGATCCTGTTTCCATAGAAGTGATAGGCTCCCATTAATCCACCACCTAAGAGAACAACTATGAGTACAAGTAGAATAATGGGCTTAGACTTTTTCTTTTTAGCAGTTTCTTTTTCTTGGGATTCTTTTTCATTTTCCTCGCCTGCCATATCTTCACCCCTAAATCGAAGAATCTTCCCTTCAGGGGAAAGCAATAAATATGCCAGAGCGAGTGGTTCGATTTTACTTGGTTATTGAAGGATTATTCAAAGTTGTATGTCACACAATTGACGGGGTAGGGGAATTTATGTCTACATCCCTACCCCTATAATGTTACCTTTTGATATTCATAAGTTCTGTCAAAACTTCATCTGTTGTAGTTATGATCCGTGCATTTGCCTGAAAACCTCTTTGGGCAACTATGAGCTTTACAAACTCAGTAGCTAAATCCACGTTGGACTGTTCAAGAGAATTGGGGTTTATCTTACCCAAACCTCCAGAACCGGGAGAATTGGTGTAAGCAGGTCCGGAGGCTATAGTTTCTGAATAGAGATTGGCACCCTCTTTGTAGAGGGCCTGTGGATTATTAAACTTTGCGAGAGTAATCTGGTAAAGGTCTATAATCTGACCGTTTGAGTAGTGACCTGAGATCACTCCTTCTGAACTAACAGTTACATTCATCAAAACACCTGGGGGATAACCATCTTGGGTCTGGAAGTTAGTGGTGGAGGCAATCGGGTATTGAGTAGATGCACCCCCTCCTGATCTAGAGCCAAATATAAGCTCTATCCTTTGATCGGGCAGAGCTCCTTGGGAGAAGTCAAATTCTAGGGCTACTGGATCACCCCCAGAGACAAGCACTCCTCTGCTATTAAATATGAGCTCTCCCCATCCTACAAGTGTATCTCTGTTATCAGCCGAATCACTAGCATTCAACACAGCCATCCATTCCCAAACGCTGTTTCCTGTAGTTACTACCTCATGGGATTTGCGAAAATACACATTTACCACATGGGCCTGCCCGAGAGAGTCATAAACTGTTATTGATGATGAATAATTGGAGGTAGATATGGGATTTCGTGTGGAGCTATCATATGCATAGATGAAACCTTCAACATTCATCGTCTGAGTACCTGAAGAGAGACTTCCTACAGTTATATCAAGTCCGGAATTTGCAAAGTTTGTATACGATTTTCCCTCTTGAATCTCCCCTTGATATACAAAGGTTTCTATTGGAGTGGTTTGGTTAGGATCTGGGCTTCTCCGGTTGGCTGTTATTGTTAAAATATAGGAACTACCATTTTGAGTCACCTCAAACGTGTAGTCTCCCGCAACAGGATACTTTCCGGCACTAGCAGCAACACTCGTTATGGGCCCTGTACCTTGCAATTGACCTATGTTTCCTTTCCATTCACAGTTTGACTGGAGATTTACAGCCATCCCTATCCATGATGTGGCCCTAGGTTGGCTTGGCTCAGGAGAGATGACTATATCAGTACTTACGCCCACCGGCGTATTTGTGGTTCTATCTATGACTCTACCTTGAAGTATGTATCCAGAAGGTGTTGTGAGATACCCATTTTTGTCAAACCTGAACTGTCCTGCACGAGTATAGTAGAGTTGGTTTGTATCTGGGGATCTAACTATGAAAAATCCTTCTCCACCTATAGCAAGATCAGTTGGTTCTGAGGTGCTTTCAAAGGAGCCTTGTGAAAAAAGTGTATCCACAGAACTTAATGCTGTTCCTCTTCCGACCTGGGAGGAACCTGAAGATGTATAGATAGACTGGTAAAAAACATCCTGGAATGTGGCTCTACTTGCCTTGTAACCTACTGTGTTCACGTTCGCTATGTTGTTGCCTGCGATGTTTATGGCCTGGCTGTTAGCAACAAGGCCACTTATGCCTGAAAAAAAAGAACTTAACATACCTTCACCTCCTATTGCTTTACTTTCTTTACGTTTTCAACATATATAGATTGACCGTCTTCAAAGACAACCTTTATCTTACCTTCAGAATCTACATCAATGCGAGAAACTACCCTATACACTTCCGTCTGGCATATAATAGTCTTTCTGCCTTTTGTACCAAATACGCTTACAAAGACAGGATTTTCACCTTCGTACTTGTAAACAAGTGGCTGACCCTTTTGAATGATTGTCTCTCGCCTTTCCCCTGTGGACAGATCTTGTAATACCACAGTAACCGTATCGTAATCTTCACTTGGAGTTATATACAATTCATCTCCCTTAGTCATAAACTGACTTTCGGTTCCCACTTTCTTTCCAAGCAGAGAAGAGAAATTTAATGAGCTCGAATGATTAAGAATCTCTTTCATGCTTTCCACAGAACTGTAAATGTTTTGAAGCTGTTCAACTTGTGTGAGTTGAGATAACTGACCTAGAAACTCTTCTGGTTTAAGTGGCTGGAGTGGATTTTGATACTTGAGCTGGGCTACAAGAATTTTTAAAAATTGTTCTTTATCTACATATGAAGAACGTTTCGTATATGAATTTTGAGTGGCCGATCCCGCTACTTCTTGCACATTCATAATTTCCTCCTTTAGGTAATACTCCTTATTGTATCTTCGAAGTCTTCAATCTCATCTGTTCGTTCTTGCTTTTTTAACTTTTCTTTTTGCTGGCGCCTTTCATTATCCTTGGGTTCTGAGTAAACGTATATGTCTACAGGAACATTTTTTTCTTCCAAAGTGCGTATGATTTCGTATCTCCCGGTATCAATGAGATTTGCAATGATTTCGTTTCCAGTCTTGACTTCAACTACCATTTTGGGTCCAATATCTTTAAGTGTAAGCCGAACTGATTCCCCATTATCTAGTTCCATCCTGAAACTCATCTGCAAGCCCATCTGCATCGTTTTTGCGTATCCATGCTGCGCTTCAATGACTTTTTGTATTCTGTCAAGAATACTCGTTGAAAAAGTTTTATGGACTTCCCTAGAGAGGGGTTCATGTATCTCCTTTGCAATGGGGTAAGAATTTAGTCTTTCTTTGGATTCGAATAAAAAATTGTCTGACTCCATGTGGATTTTCTGTATCTCTTTTTTTAATCCTTCAACCTTTTCCTCCTTAGCGGTCTCACTTTCAGGGAAGAAACTCAAAAATTTCTCGCTACGGGGTGGTAAAATTTCATCGTCTACTACATTTTTTGTATCGCGAGTATCCCAGGAAAAAACTTCTCCTTTTTGTTCTTTGTATGGGGGAGAATGTTCCATGCGATCCCATAGTATTGGAATTACCTCTCTATCTTTAGTGAAATCGAATTTAGTTTCGTCAATATTCCAGGCTAAACTCGTCTTCAGTGAATAGTTGCTCTTTTGGTCAACATTATCAGAAATCAAAAAACTTGAATCCCGATATACTTCGCTATATTTATCCACATACCGGACAAAAATGAGTTGAGGATCTTTAGTTTTTATTTCATTGGAAAAATATGAATCGTGGCAAGGATTATCCCTTCTTTGGTCTCTAACTATTTCCGGATGTGATATAAATATCCTTGAAGTTCTAATTGATTCAGTAGATTGAGATAAAAATGGAGACAAAGTGTGAAAAACCTCCTCTTCTGTCTTTTTTGAAGCATTCTCAGCACGGTCACAACTTAGTTGAGCATAAAAATGTTCTATTATTGGAAAAGAAAAATGGGCAACGCTTTGTGCCCTTTCAGGCAGAAAAGAAAATTCATCACCCTTTTCTTTTTCTTTACATTCTCCGTTTTTAGGTTCCAGCATACATTCATATTCATTCCCGAAAGATAAATGGTTCTCGTCAGTCTGGTTTTCTACTTTGGTACAAAGGAAAGGTTCAACCCCATACATCTCTTCAAAAAGCGCAGTCGATTCATGTGGAGAAGCTTCGCCTAAATCATTTAGGTTTTCTCTATTTTCAGCATTTTCAGTTCTGGAAATCATCTTCAGAATTTCTTCAAAAATCGTTTCGAAGTTTAAAAACTTTTCTTTTTCACCTGAGGATGTTCCACAAAATTCAAAGATTGTCTTAGGGTCAAAACCAACAATATTCAAATCAAAGAGATTTAATTCCATACAGTTTTAAATTGAACAAGAAATGTGCCAAAGATAAGTTCACGTGGATAATGGTTTTTTCGGCCCGGCACTGCCTGCAAAAATGGGAAATTAATTCTCAGCAGGGAAAAAATTTCCTTATACGAAGGCCTCTTTTGATCTTAGTGCAATTTCGTCTATCTTTTTTTGGAGGGCTTTCAATTCCTCTTTTCTTTTTGTGGAAAGAGCCTTCTCCTTCAATGTTTCAAGTTTCTTTAATTCCCTATAGATGGATAGAAGTTGCTCTTTAATTTCATCCATCTTTTTTACAAGGTAGAGCCTCTTCTGAATGAGCAATTTTTCTCTGTCTTCAAGGTAAGAAAGATAATCTTTAAGTATGTAAAAGTCACTTCCCTCCATCAGTCCTGAGAAAAGCTTACTGTAATTTTTTGCATACTCTTCTTTCGTTCTTTGTATCTCATTCTCAGTGATATTCAAAAGTTCGGTTAGCTCTTTCAGTTCCTTTTCTTTTTCCTCCTTCTTTTTCTCTTTTATTTCTATTATCCGTTCTAGTCTCTTTAAAAGCATACTCTACACATAAAATAGAATCTTCAGTGCATTAATTGTATCTTCCATCGTCACCTTCTCGTTAATGTCCTGCTTTAAAAAAAGTCTTATCTTTTCGATCATCGAGATAGCGTAGTCAATTTTTTTGTTACTCCCCGGAACATAGGCTCCAATATTTATTAGATCCTCCGCTCTTTCATATTCCGAGAGTATCTCTATTACCCTAGACGCATACTCGATCTGTTCTTTTGGAACAATATCCTTCATCAATCTACTTACACTTCTCAATACGTCCACTGCCGGGTAAAGATTAGAATCTGCCAGCTTTCTCGAAAGCACTATGTGACCATCTAGAATAGCCCTAGAGGCGTCGGCGATAGGTTCTTCTAAATCATCTCCTTCAACTAGAACAGTATATATAGCGGTCATTGATCCTTTTCCCTCTCCGTTTCCAGTTCTTTCTAGAAGTTTTGACAGTTGAGAAAATACACTTGGTGTGTACCCTTTGGTTGTCGGCGGTTCCCCGATTGCAAGGCCTATTTCTCTTTGAGCCATTGCGAATCTAGTAAGAGAATCCATCATTAAAAGCACATCATATCCCTTATCCCTGAAATACTCGGCAATAGCTACTGTAAGATAAGCACCTCTTACCCTTATAAGCGGAGGCTCATCAGATGTAGCAACCACAACCACAGAACGACGGAGACCATCGCCAAGGTCTCTCTCTATAAATTCTCGAACTTCCCTTCCTCTTTCTCCAATTAGCCCTATTACGTTTACATCCGCGTTTGTGTGTCTCGCTATCATTCCAAGAAGCACGCTTTTACCTACGCCTGAACCAGCAAATATTCCCACTCTTTGACCCTTCCCACAGGTCAAAAGACCATTTATGGAGCGAATACCAAGATCGAGAGGTTCCGTTATCCTTTTTTTTCTCATGGGATTTACAGTTTTTCTGTATATGGGAACCACATCCTTACAACTTAATTCTCCTTGCCCATCTATAGGATGTCCCAGTCCGTTAATAACTCTTCCTAGGAGGCTATCTCCTACATGATAAAGAACGGACTGTTTTCTTGTGAGGATCTTCGATCCTACTCCTATCCCTCGTAGGTCACCGAGAGGCATAAGAAGAGTTTTTCCTTCTCTAAACCCGACCACTTCCGCTTCTATAGGTTCTGAATCATCAAAAGGGAAAATCTGTGCGCTATCACCTATTGAGGATATAGGTCCTTTTCCCTCGATAACCAATCCTACAACCTGTTCAACTTTTCCGTATATCTTATACGGGTAAAGGCTAGATATTTGTTCTCTTATTTTCTGTAATTCCATATTCATTCTATAAAATTCGAGATTTCCTTTTTTATTTCCTCTATCTGAGTCCTTATGGTTCCATCTATAACCCCAAAGTTGCTTTCGATCATAAAGCCAAGTCCTATAGTGTCGTCCGGGACAATCTTAATAGAAGGCATAGCTGTTGATATATATGAGGCGTCTTCACTGCGTACCTTTATAATGACTTCAGACCTTTTGTCACAAAGGTCAAGCGCCTTTTTCACCATATTTATGACCGCGTTTTTGTCCACCGAGCACTCTTTCAATATAAGGGATTCTGCTATGATAAAAGAGAGTTCTAAAGCAAGTTTTTCTGCCTTCTTCACCATTTCTTGCTTGAATGCTTCAATATTAGCAATGTAACTGTTTAATCTCTTTATTAACGGTTCCACCTTCTTCATTCCCATTTCATACCCTGCTTTTTCTCCTTGTGCGTATGCCTCCTCAAATATCTTCCTCACCCTCTCCTCGTAATCCTTCGTTTCTTTCACTTCTGATGTTACTTCTGGTTCTTTTGTTTTTTCCGCAAAGAGGGGATTGAAGCGTAAAGGTGTGCTTTTTTTTTCATCCCCTTTCAGGCTTTCCAATTTCAGAGGGGTAAAACTAGATGAATCTTTCATTTCCACGTGACAAAACTATTTTCCCTTCTGATTCAAGTTTTTTCGCAATCATAGCGATTCTTTGCTGCGCCTTCTCAACGTCTGAAACCCTTACCGGTCCCATCGCCTCAATGTCCTCTTTGAGCATGTTCCTTGCTCTTTCAGACATGTTTGAAAATATTTTTTCTTTAATCTGGTCTGATGCTCCTTTAAGTGCAAGGGTTAAATCCTCTGAGGCGATCTCTTTAAGAAGCATCTGTATTCCTCTGTCATCGACTTTAAGGAGATCTTCGAATGTAAACATAAGCTGTCTTATACGGTCCGCAAGCTCGGGATTTTTCTCTTCAATTTTATCCATTAACTCCGATTCTCTGCTCCTGTCCATTTGATTGAGGATATTTGCTACCATTTCCACCCCTCCTAATTGCCTACCCTCAACTACACCAATCGATTCCAGCTGTTCTTTAAGCACACTCTCAATTTCTTCAAGTATCTTTCTATCTACTTTTTCTAGTCTCGCCATTCGAACAAGAACTTCTCCTTGTAATTTCTCGGGAAGATTCGTCAAGGCCTCTGTCGCTTTTTTAACGCCTACTGTTGATAGCACAAGAGCAATTGTTTGCGGATGTTCGCCTTTTAAGACGTAAGCTAGTACCTTTGGATCACAGGTTCTTATGAATTCTCCGGGCATCCCTTTTTTGAGTTCTATTTGTTCGAAAAATGATTCAGCCTTTTCTTCTCCTAAGCTTTCCTTTATTAGTTTTTTAAATATGTCCTCTCCGTCAATGATCTTTTTTGTTTTTTTTGTAGCCAAGTTCGTAAACTCTTCATGGACCCTCAATATAAGATCTTCGGGTATACTTTTTAGGTTTGAAATCTCTTGAGCAATAAGCTCTATCTCTTTTTCATCAAGACTTTTTAAAATTTCCTTTGACATATTTTCGTCTATTGTGAGAAGAAGTATGGCTGCTTTTTTTACACCTGTGAGCTCACCTAGCTGACTCATGCGTTTTCCCTTATCCACTCTTTAATCACCGCACGGACCACCTCTTTATCAGTTACCTTATCAGATATGAACTTTTGCTTACCCTCGGCTATTGACATCGAATGGGAACCGGGCTGGAGTTCCTTTTGTACGTTATCTTCCCTTTCTCCAAGGCTTATATATGTCTCTTTACCCTGATGTCTTGAACCTTTTAGCAGCCCAAGTATGGGTCTTACCACAAAAAATAGAATGGCAAAGGCAATAGCTATGTAAAACCCGTATTTAGCAAGGGTAAATATCATCTCTCTTTTTTCTTCTTTTTCCATCTGGGCTTTTTCTTCTGCGAAACTTTCAGTTTCAAAAGGCATGTTTATCACCTCTATTTTGTCTCCTCTTTCCTCATTGAATCCGATCGCACGAGCGACAAGTCTCCTTATATCTTCTATTTCTTTATCTGTTCTTGGAATATACTTTATCTCTTCACCTTTCTTTGTTTTTGTAACCTCGTACTTGCCATCAACTACAACGGCAACAGAAATTCTCTTTATATCTCCGTATGGCTCAACGATCTTTCTCACACTTTTACTTACCTCATAACTCGCCTCAGATTCTTCCCTCTCTGAGGTCTGCACCCTTTCGTTTTCTCTGTTTATCTGCTCATCCTTTCTCTGAAGATTCGATTTTACGCCTGGTACCCCACCGACACTTCCATATCTGTTGGAAGATTTTTCCTTTGTCTTTTTTTCGTTTATGATTGCGTGTTTATCCGGTTGATACTCCTCTTCTACTTTTTCCACTTTTCTCAAATTAAGATCCACCGAAACCCTAACAATAGACTTGCCTACGTTTAAGAATTTATCAAGCATAGACTGTAATGATTCTTCTATCCTTTTTTCGATGTTTTTTTGCATTTCAAACTGCTGGGCAGACAAAAATGCGGGGTTATCCCTCTCCCCCCCTTTATAAAGTACCTTGCCCTGAGCGTCTACCACCACAACGTTTTCAGGTTTAAGTCCCTCCACACTTCCTGCAACAAGATGAACAATTCCTAAAACCTGTTCCCTAGAAAGGCTTCTTCCCGGCTTCATTTTTAAGAACACGGACGCCGTTGCCTCTTTCTCCTTTTCCAAAAAGAGAGACCTCTCAGGAAGAGCTATGTGAACCCTAGATGCCTTTATCTCTGGCATCTGGTTGATTGTTCTTTGCAATTCTCCCTGAATTGCCCTTCTGTAATTTATATTCTGTATGAACTCCGTCATGCCGTAACTAGTTTTGTCAAAAAGTTCGAACCCTACACCACCACCCCCAGGAAGGGCGTTTTGCGAAGCAAGAGAAAGCCTAACATCGTATACCTTATCCTTTGGTACGTATATAGCCGTTCCTCCTGCCTCAAGTCTATAAGGTATTTTTTGATCTTTTAGCCTCGAAACTATCATCGAGGCATCTTCCACCGAAAGCCCGGAGAACAAAAGACTGTAACTCTCTCTCTGGATAAAAGAGAGACCTATTACTGATCCTCCGATAATCATGACAATTATGAGGAGATATGTGTAAAGTTTCCCTTTTGGAAGAGACTTTATATAGTTCTTTGTTCCGTTAACGTAAAGATCCAACCCAGCCATTTACTATACCTGCATTCTCATTATTTCTTCGTAAGCAGAGATTATCTTGTTTCTTATTTGCATCATAAGCTGGAAGGTTAAATCTGCTTTTTCAATAGCGATCATCACATTATGAAGATCACTTGCCTCATTTTTCGCGAGTCTCTCTACCTCGGCATTGGCCTCTTTTTCAATATCCGCAACTCTCTGTATGGACTCTTTTATAATTTCGCCAAAGGAGGCTGTCCCTTTTTCTTTTAATTTTTCCGCTGGCTGCGAAAATTCAGGGACCTTTAAGGCTTCGATCTTCATCTTTTACCCCCCTATTTTATGATCTCCAAGGTCTTAATTATCATTTCCTTGGTTGTGTTTATTACGTTCAGGTTGGCTTCATATGACCTTGATGCATCCATCATATCAGTTACTTCTTCTATGAGATTCACATTGGGATAGGTTACATATCCTTCTTTGTCCGCATCAGGGTGTGAGGGATCATACACTCTATGAAAGGGTTTGTCGCTTTCGACTATCTCCTGTACCTTTACCCCTTCCAATCTACGCTTCAATGTATCATTAAAATTCTCGGGAACAAAAACAACTTCCTTCTTTCTATATGGTGTGCCCTCCTCGGTCCTTGTGGTGTGAATATTTGCGAGATTCGATGATACGACTTCCATTCTAGTCTTTTGAGCGGAAAGCGCTGAAGCGCTAATTTTTAGTGCATCAAATGATGCCATTTCTCCCTCCTTTTAATTCTTTTTTATCTTTTTCCCTCATTGATAAGGTACCTCATCATAGAAAATTTTTTTACGACCACTTGAACTAGTGTATTGTACATCAAAGTATTCTCCGTAAGCTTCACCACCTCTTTTTCTAAATTGACCGTGTTCCCATCCGGTGTATGGAAGCCTTCATCACCTTCTCTGTCTTCGGCAATTTTGACCTCGTTTGATGCCTTTATCTCACGCTTAATTTCAGACGCAAAATCTATATCTTTTCTTTTATATCCAGGTGTGTTTGCGTTAGCTATATTACCAGCCAATATTCTATGATAAAGGGCTCGGAGATTAAGAGCTCTTTCTATGAGAGAAAAGCCAGCCATTATTGACTCCCGACAGGTACTGTGATTCCCATTTTCTTATATTCTTTTATCTTATTTCGAAGAGTTCGGGTAGTAATCCCAAGGAGCTTTGCAGCTTTTGTCCTATTACCATTCGTAGCTCTGAGTGTTTCTATAATCATCTTGGTTTCCATCTCTTCTAATGAGCCGCATTTCTTTTCGCTTTCCAGGTTCAGTTCTTCGAGATGTTTTACTTTAATCACTGAATAATCAGACAATATACATGCTCTAGCTATGGCGTTTTCAAGCTCTCTCACATTCCCTTTCCACTCTCGATTGACTAGATATTCCATTGCTTCCTCTTCAATTCCCACATCCATACCTTTAGAGTACTTCTTAATCATGTGATGAACGAGAGGCGGGATGTCTTCTCTCCTTTCCCTTAAAGGAGGCACAACTATTGGAAAAACGTTTAGTCGGTAATAAAGATCTTCTCTGAACTTTCCCTCCGCAACTAGCTTTTTCACGTCTCTGTTAGATGTTGCTATTACTCTAACATCAACTTTTTTTGGATACCTGGCACCCAAAATTTCTATCTCCTTTTCTTGCAGAACCCTGAGTATCTTTGACTGGAGTCTAAGATCCATCTCTGTTATCTCGTCAAGGAGAATAGTGCCTTTGTCGGCCAATTCAAACTTTCCTGCTTTTCTATAAGTAGCTCCGGTAAATGCCCCTTTCTCGAACCCAAATAATTCGCTTTCTAAAAGATTCTCGGGTATTGAAGCACAGTTCACAGGTATAAAAGGCTTATCCCTTCTTTCGCTTTTCTCATGGATATATCTTGAAATCAACTCCTTTCCTACTCCGCTTTCACCTAAAATAAAAACAGTGACATCCGATTTTGCCACCCTTTCAGCGGCCATTAGTACTTCTTTCATCTTCTTGGAACCGTAAACGATCTTTCCATTAGTAGTGTTTCCTATGGCTCTCCTTACAACGGCGTAAAGAGCCTCTAAAGTAAATGGTTTCTGGATATAATCGAAGGCTCCTTCTTTTATAGCTTTTACTGCGTCGTTTATAGTTCCATACGCGGTGATTAGAACTACGGGTAAAAGAGGTTGATGCTTCTTTATGTGTTTCAAAAGATCTACCCCATCTTCCCTTGGCATTTTTACATCGGTAATTACAAGATCAAAAAAACTATTGTTCAGTTCTTCTTTCGCCTTTTTTACGTCTTCGGCTAAAGCGACAAAATATCCCTCTCTTACTAAGGCCTCTTTTAGTGCAAGCCTCATCTGCATGTCATCATCTACAACAAGTATCCTTTCGTTCATAGGCCATTACTGGGAAGATGAATTGTAAATCTTGTGCCTTTATCTATCTCAGATTCGACCTCTATAATACCATTGTGAGCCTTAATTATGTTGTAAACGATGAATAAGCCAAGACCTACCCCTCGATCTTTGGTTGTAAAAAACGGATTGAAAATATTCTTCTTAACTTCTTCCGACATACCTATTCCGTTGTCGGAGACTAAAAGAATTGTGTGATCTTCTCTCTGCTCGAGTCTAATTTCTATTTTTCCGCCTTCCGGTAAAGCATCTTTTGCGTTTACCAAAAGATTCATGAGGACTAGTTTCATGAGATGAGGATCAAACACAGTCGTTTCCCTTTCCTTTTCATGAAACGATACAACAATCCCTTTTTGTTCTAGAGAAAGACTTAAGAAATCCAGAACCTCTCTTACGACACTAGAAAGTTTTCCCTTTTTCAATGAAAGTGCCTTCGGTTTTGTGTAAGAAAGCAGGTTATTAACAATTCTATCTATGTTTTTGATACCCACACAGATATGTTCAATGTATGTTTTATGTCTCTCATCCATACTTTCTTTAAGAAGGATAGAGGCGAAAAGCTCCATGCTACTTAAAGGGTTTTTTATTTCGTGTGCGATTCGCAGGGCCATCTCTCCCATCGCTTTCATTCTTTCGTCAATCTCAAGTCTCTCTTTCATTTTTTCCACTTCCGTTACATCCTCAACAACGATTATCTCTGCCCCATTGGTCCGATCTTTTAAAGTTTCCTTTTTCCATCTGTAGGAGTATCCCCCTTTTTTAAATTCCCCTCCCTTTTTTCCATTAAATGTAATTTTTTGTATTAGGTGTAGGGCATCTAACTCATCTGCTCTCTTATTAAAAAAAAGTATTTTTCCCTTTTCAGTCACAACCACTGCTAAAGGAAGGGAATCAAGAATGGTAGACAGATATTCCTTTGTTTTCTCAAGTTCTCTGTTTTTTTCTTCAATTTCTTTTTTTAGCCCCTCTATCTTTTTCTCCAAAAGTGAGTAATATGCGATAACCGATTCGGAAGCTCGAGAAAACTCTAAAAAAGCGTCTTTCAAAAGGTCTTGTTCTCTCATTGTCACTCATTGTTTAAATTGCAAGAAATATACCAGATTAGAAGTATTATGTTGAAAATAGGAATAATGAAGTAGCTTTGTGCACTACGTCAGGATTTTGACATTCTTTAGATACCAAGTCTTTTCATCTTTTCTATAAGTGTTGTTCTGTTTATGTTTAATACCTTGGCTGCCTTGCTTTTGACACCATTCGCTTCTGAAAGGGCACGCATGATAAGGTTTTTTTCAAACTCGGTGACAAGTACATCATAACCCTTCTGCAAATCAAACTCGAATGTGGGCTTTTTAGGTTTATAAAGCTTATCTGGAAGGTCTTCCACTTCTATGGTACCCCTTTTCTTTATCACCACAATCCTTTCAATTATGTTTTGCAGTTCTCTAACGTTTCCTGGGTAATCATATTCCATAAGGAGAGCCATGGCTTCTTCTGAAACGCCCTCTATTTGACCGTTATTAAGACTATTTGATATCTTCAAGAAGTGATCCACAAGTAAAGGTATATCCTGTTTTCTTTCCCTCAACGGTGGTATATGAATTTGTACCACGTTTAACCTATAATAAAGATCCTCTCTGAATTTTCCTTCCTTTACAAGTTGTTCTAGATTCCTATTAGTAGCCGCTATGATTCGCACGTCAACCTTTATGACCTTGTTTCCTCCTACTCGTTCGAATTCCCTTTCCTGTAAAACTCTCAGTAGTTTGACTTGCAGATTCATGCTCATGTCCCCGATCTCGTCAAGGAAAATTGTTCCGCCATTTGCAATCTCAAACCGGCCGATTCTTGTCGAAAAAGCGCCAGTAAAGGCACCTTTCTCATAACCAAAAAGCTCGCTCTCTAGTAAGGTCTCCGGAATTGCTCCACAATTAACGATAACAAGCGGGTTATCCTTTCTTGAAGAATTATAATGTATAGCCCGGGCAACAAGTTCTTTTCCTACACCACTTTCTCCTGTGATAAGTACTGTCGCGCTTGTATCTGCAACCTTTTCTATCATTTCAAAAACTTTTTGCATGGAGAAGCTCATACCAATAATGTTTTCAAATTTGTATTTTTCTTTGAGCTGAGTTCTAAGAATCAGATTTTCCCTTAAAAGTTTGCTATCAGAAAACCTCCGCAGTAAATTAGCCTTCTCCTTTAGTTCTTTTGTCACAAAATGATTTTTCATTAGTCTGATGTAGTACATACCCAAATTTATAGTATTCAGGATCTCATCAAACTTGAAAGGTTTAACGATGTAATCGAATGCTCCACACCTGAGAGCAGCTATGGCTGTTTCTAAACTTCCGTACCCTGTTATCACTACTCCTAAAGTGTCGATAAACTCTTTTTGAATAAAATTGATTAGCTGGAGTCCATCTACTTTTGGCATCGCAAGATCAGTTATAAGAATGTCGTACTTACCAGTTTTAAGTGCGGAAAGGGCACTCCTACTATCACTATAACACTCTACTTCAAAACCGTGGCCGACGAAAAATTCTTTGAGCATTTCCAATATACTTTCTTCGTCATCTACAATTATCAGTCTTCCTTTTTCCATGAGTACCCCTCCCATTATCAATAATCACTTCAAGGGATTTTACGATAGAAGAAATCTCACCTTTATCTTTCTTCTGATCCCCCTTGTCTGACTCTATCTGGTAGATTACCTTGTCCTCGTGCCTTTCTACTTTCAATGCATTATCAGAGCGTGAAACTTGAGGTGCTAGGAGATAAAAAGAGGTAAACAATATGAAGGGATAAATTCGAAATGTCATCCAAGAGCCTCTATTGGCTCTGTATACTCTAAAAGTAAAACTTTGTCAATATTTTGACGCCCTAATAGAGGGCGCAGCTCCAGAGTATTAAATTTGCATAAAGCATACCAAATTATGCCTCAAAAGAAAAATCCAGATACATCACCTCCTCGTTTCCACCATTTACAGAAAAATAAAAAGGTAGAGATACTATAGGAAGGGTGGTTATGAAGTTCATCTCAACGTCTTTACCAACAACGACCATAGGAATAGCCGCTTTCAAGTTTATATTACTCTTTTCAAACTCCTTTCTTGCCTGTCCAGAAATTATGTTCGTTAATTCACCGATCGCGTCTATGACATCCTCATTTATCTCATTGCACCCGTCACCCATAAGAGTGTTGTAGATATGAAGCGCACCTTCCTTTCTGAAACTGATGCAAAGGGTTCCTCTCTGATCTCCGGCAAGACCCATTATGCCAGTCACATCTCCGTTGGTCTGTCTGGTCTTTTTAAGTTCCGGTCTACCCATCTTTACATCGATTCCAAGCATAGTTTTAAATACCACTTGGGTTGCTATGATGAATGGATTCATATACTTCACGTCCATGGCTTAACCCCCAAACCCTTGCATTACCTTTACTTTGGCCTTTTCTATGGCCTCTTTCAATTTCTCTGGCGTAAAGGGCTTCACAATATAGTTGTCTGCGCCAGATTTTATAGCCTCAATGACGCTTGATTTTTGAGCCTCCGCTGTAACCATGATAAACGGAATCTTTTTTATGTTCTCATCTCCCTTACACGCTTTGAGAAACTCTATCCCTGTCATTTCGGGCATTATCCAGTCGCTGATGATTAGGTCAAACTTTTCATTCTTTAAGATTTCAAGAGCTTGCTTACCGTTTTCCGCTTCTGTAACACTTTCAATATCAATCTGCTTAAGAACGTTCTTTATGATCTTCCTCATTGTGGCAAAGTCGTCTACAACAAGTACTTTCATGGCCCTCCTCCATCTGTCTAATCTTGTAATCTGAAGAATTTCATTTCTTTTTCAAGTAGATCTGCTAAGCCCACTAGTTTCTCAACCTGGGCTGCACTCTTTTCAAACGAATTAGAAGCACTCTTTATAGCAGCCTGAACATCGGTTATCGAGGTTGTTATCTCATGGACGCTTGTAGACTGTTCTTCAGAGGCAACAGCTACGTGATTGATTTGAGTAAGCACATTCTCTGATTCTTTTAATATTTCTTCGAGGGTACTTTTTGCCTGAGTCACTATGCTAAATGCTTGGTTTACGCCTTCTAAGTTCTTATTGATGAGACTGGAGGCGCTTTCCATTTCTCTCTTTATGTTTTTTATTGAGTCAGTTATATCCTTCGTAGCCTTAATCGTTCTTTCAGCTAGAGATCTCACTTCGTCTGCTACAACCGCAAATCCTCTCCCGTGCTCTCCTGCTCTTGCAGCTTCGATAGCTGCGTTCAAGGCAAGAAGATTAGTCTGATCTGCGATATCTTCTATAAGCGTTACTATGTTCTCAATGAAAACTGAACTCTCAGAAAGGTTTTTCATCACGGAAGCGGTATCATCTGCGACCTTGTGAGTCTCCTCCATGGTATGGGCAATGCTGTTTATTATATCAAACCCCTTTTTGGCTACATCCTTAGAATGTTCCGCGCTTTTCACAACTTTGAGACAATTTTGGGCTATCTCGTTTGCAGTCTGGGCTAGCTCTTCGGAAGCTGTTGCAACTGAAGTTATCTTATTTGTGGCTTTCTCCACGGTCTCAGTCATTTCCCTCTCCATTTCTTTCATCATCTTTGCTACGTAAGTAATCTCTTTGTTCCCCTTCTGCATATTGCCAATTATATTCTCCATCTTTTCTATAAATGTGTTTAGCTTTTCACCTATCTGCCCTATTTCATCATTAGATTCCACTTTAACTTTTTGGGAGATGTCACCAGACGAAATCCTCTCGATGGCGCTCAACGACGTATTTATGCTTTTGTAGATCTTGCGTCCGTAAATGGTACTTATTCCCATAGAAAGCAATATGGCAAAGGGAATGACAGCAAAGTAAACAATGATTGCTTTCCTGGTACTTTTGACTATTACGGGTGAAAATTTCGAGAAGTTATTGGCGTGGTTTTTAAGCAGTCCTGCAAGCTCGCTTTTTATTTTGCCTAAACTCGCCTCGATGTTAGGCACCAACGTGCTAATAAGTGGTCCAAGTTTATCCTCCTCCACTTGAACGTTCATAGCCGGCAAAAGCGTTTGAACTTGTTCTGAGATCCATGCAAGTTTCTTCTTTTCGTCTTCCCGTTTTGTTTCGTTTAATGCCTTCTGAGCCATCTTGTGCAACTCATTTAGCTCTTTTTTTATACTTTCTGATGTGTCTTTAAAGATAGTTAAGTCTCTTGAACTGGCAAGGCTCACAAGATAAATACTTGTCTTGTCAAGCACATCTATCATCCCCGATATTGTATCCATCTTGCTCCCGATGGCGGAAAGCTCCTCCACTATTGCTTTCCTCGAAACGCTCTCGTAAATCGTATATCCGCTTATAAGAAGCATAAAAATAAGGGACACAATAATAGGGATCTGCATCTTTGTTTTAAGCTTGAAATTGAACCGGAGTATTTGCATCTTTTACCTCCTCTTCGTATCTATACACCTTTATCGTCTATTTATCCTAAAACTTAAGTTTGACAAAGAGACCTGGATCTACTATCTTATGAAAAAAAGGAAATATGGAGAAAGGCTATGACTAAAGAGGAAATTTTTCGGTTTGTACGTGATAATAAGGTGAAATTTATAAAACTTTGGTTCACTGATATCCTTGGTTTCGCAAAAAGCTTCACCATAACAGCAGATGAGCTAGAAGGTGCCTTAGAAGAAGGAATGGGCTTTGACGGATCTTCTATCCAGGGATTCGCTAGAATCGATGAGAGTGATATGGTGGCCAAACCAGACATAAATACCTTCGCTATATTACCGTACAGATCTACCGAAGACGCTCTCGTTGCACGAATGTTCTGTGACATTTACGAGCCAGATGGTACACCGTACAAAGGAGATCCAAGGTACGTGTTGAAAAGAAATCTCCAAATGGCAAAAGATATGGGGTTCACCTTCTATGTTGGGCCTGAGCTCGAATATTTTTACTTTAAGTCAGATAAAGATACAGAGATACTTGATAGAGGCGGATATTTTGATCATTCCCCTCTTGATGAGGCAATGGATTTAAGAAGGGATACGATTTTAATGCTAGAACAGATGGGTATAAAAGTAGAGTATAGTCATCATGAGGTAGCCCCCTCCCAACACGAGATAGACTTAAGGTATGAAGAAGCATTAAAAATGGCAGATAATACTGTAACGTATAGGATTATCGTAAAAGAGGTGGCTCGTAGGTATGGAGTCTACGCCACTTTTATGCCTAAACCTATTTTCGGAGTAAATGGCAGTGGGATGCATGTGCACCAGTCTCTTTTCATAGGTGACAAAAATGCATTTTTTGATCCAAATGATAAGTATTTTCTTTCGGATATAGCAAAGTATTACATAGCTGGACTACTTCGACACGCAAGAGAGATTACGCTGATAACGAGCCAATGGGTGAATTCTTATAAGAGGCTTGTTCCGGGATATGAAGCACCAGTTTACATATCTTGGGCAAGAAGGAACAGATCCACGCTCGTCAGAGTACCCCTTTACAAACCAGGAAAAGAAAAGGCGACAAGAGTTGAGTATAGAAGTCCTGATCCCGCTTGTAACCCTTACCTTGCATTCGCATGTATGTTGAGGGCAGGCCTTGAAGGTATAAAACATAAGTACCCTCTCCCTGATCCTGTGGAGGAAGATATTTATGAGATGTCAGAAGAAAGAAGAAGAGAGCTAAACATAGAATCGCTTCCCGGAAGTCTCTATGAGGCTATAGAATGTGCGGAAAAAAGCCCACTAGTTAGGGATACCCTGGGAGACCATGTATTCGAAAAACTTATAAAGAGTAAAAAAATAGAGTGGGATAGATTCAGGATTCATGTATCAAGGTACGAGGTTGAGACTTACCTTCCTGTCCTATAGTTTTATCTTCTCGGAAATACAAACAAGTGTTGATTTTCAAAATCCTTTGTTTTATAAATAGCTTGTGCAAAAAATAACAAATTGAATAGGAGGCAACGTCATGGACGTATCAAGGGAAATATTCTGGAATGTGGGTCAGGGTGCAAGGTATTTGACCTACGGATTTATGGTTGTCACCTTTATTGTTCTCGGTTACGGACTGTATAAAAGATACAAAATGTGGATGATCGGAAAACCTTCATCCTTCAACTTTCGAAACAGACTTTCTGACAGGATAAGCTATTTTATCAAAAATGGTATCTTTCATAGAACCATACTAAGAGAATCCTATCCTGGGCTCATGCATATTCTACTTTTTTGGGGTTTTTTTCTCTTAGCAATAGGTACAGCCATAGTTGCTTTTCAGGACGATATTTTAAGACCTATCTTTGGCATAAACATCCTAAAAGGTGATTTTTATTTGTCCTTTTCTTTCATCATGGATCTTGCAGGAATCTTGGCGGTGCTTGGGACTTTGATTGCAATCTACAGAAGATACATTCAGAAACCTCAAAGGCTTGACAACAAGATGGATGATCTACTGTCGCTCGTATGGATACTAATTGTGCTTGTGAGTGGATTCCTGGTTGAGGGTACTAGGATAGCCGCAACTTCTCCTGAATTTGAAATTTGGAGCTTTGTTGGATGGAACGTGGCTAAGATTTTCAAAAACATGGACAAGGGATCATTAGGCTCGCTCCACGCATTTTTTTGGTATTCCCATATGCTTTTATCCTTTGGAATTATAGCGTATATAGCGTATTCTAAACTTTTGCACATAATAACATCCTCTGTCAACATGATGATAAGAGGGGTTGAAGACTCTCCAAAAGGTGCAATAGCACCCATTCCTGATTTCGAAACAGCAGAAGAGTTCGGTGTAAATAAAATAGAGGCCTTTAATAGAAATCAAATATTTGACCTTGATGCTTGTACTCGCTGCGGAAGATGTCAAGATTTATGTCCAGCGTATGCCAGTGAGAAACCTCTTTCTCCCAAAAAATTTATACAAGATCTAAAAATGGAATGGGAAAGGGTGGCAAAAGGCGGAAAAAACGAAGATGGATTGATAGAAAACGTTATCTCCGAAGAAACAATATGGTCCTGCACGGCCTGCCTCGCATGTCAGGTGAATTGCCCTATATCAATACCGACCTTCGATAAGAATATCGAACTTAGAAGATATTTAACCCTTACCTTGAGCAAAACTACCTCAGAGACCCGTCTCCTTTTCAAAAATTTACAACAAAAATACGATCCTTATGGAATGGGTAAAAGACAAAGGACTGAATGGACGGAAAACCTTAATGTAAAAAACGTCCAAGAACAAGAAGTCGAATATCTGTACTGGGTTGGCTGCGTAGCCTCTCTCGATGACAGAAATAGAAAAGTCGCTAAAGCGTTTGTGAATATCCTCAATAATGCGGGGGTCTCCTTCGGCATCTTAGGACAGGATGAGATGTGCTGTGGTGATCCTGCAAGGAGATGCGGTAACGAAGATCTCTATCTTGGGATCGCCCAAAGTAATGTGGAGCTTTTAAAAGAACTTGGTGTAAAAAAAATTCTTACCACTTGTCCACATTGCTATAACGCTCTTAAGAACGAATACCCTCAAGTTGGTGGCCATTTCGAGGTGTACCACCAGTCAGAGTTCATATTGAAACTCATTAAAGAAGGTAAAATAAGTGTTTCTAACACGTTGGACGGGGTTGTTACCTACCATGATCCGTGTTATCTAGGCAGAGTGAACAGGATTTATGAAGCTCCTCGTGCAATTATACAGAAGATAAGCAAAGGTAACCTTGTGGAGATGGAAAGACATCATGATAGAAGCTTCTGTTGTGGTGGTGGCGGTGGTAGAATTTGGATGGAGGAACACCACAAGAGGATCAATCACTTAAGAATAGAAGATGCAAAGAAGACAAACGCGACCATCCTTGTCACTGGATGTCCCTATTGTCTAATTATGATGGAAGACGCGGTGAAAGACAAGGAACTGAGTGATAGAATGCGCGTCCTTGACCTTTCTGAGCTGGTTTCAAGTTCAATCGGCTAATACGGATATATATTAACAAAGGATATAAAAGGATGGGGTGAAACCCATCCTTTTATATTTTTGGTGCTTGCTCACTCTTCAAGGGTAATTGCCTCTACGGGGCATTCTTCTACGCATGCACCACACTCGGTGCAAAGTTCAGGGTCCACCTTTGCCACATCATTAACAGTTATTGCTTCGGCAGGGCAGACCTCAGCACATGCGCCACATCCGGTGCAGGTTTCTTCGTCCACTCTCGCTGGCATCTTTCTACCTCCTTTTTTGGAATTTTTAAAATTTACTAAACAAATAGCGCCTGAATGTCAACAAAAAATCGATTTGACTTCACTCAATTTTTGTAATATATATGACCTATATAATGCGGGAATAACTCAGCGGTAGAGTGCAACCTTGCCAAGGTTGAAGTCGCGGGTTCAAATCCCGTTTCCCGCTCCAGAAGGCGGCATAGCCAAGCGGTAAGGCAGCGGTCTGCAAAACCGTTATTCTCCGGTTCAAATCCGGATGCCGCCTCCAGACTAATAAGCTCTAACTAAAAAACCGATCCAGGATCTTAACCTTTTCTCTTTTATAATTTGTAACTTCTTTAAAAGTAAAATCATCTCTTCTCTTTCTTTTCTCAAAATGCCAGAAAAGATGCATTTACCTTCTTCTTTAAGAAGCCCAACAATGTGATCTATGTGTGTCTTGAATAAGCCTATATCAAGATTTCCAAGTATTATATCGAATTTTCCTTTAACTTCTGAAATATTTTTCTCTTCAATTTCTACGTTTATGGTGCCATTGAGACCAACATTCTTCTTTGCAGAGACACATGCGGTAGCATCAAGATCAATACCCAAAACCCGGTTCGCACCCAGCATTGACGCATAGATAGAAAGAATACCGGATCCGCAACCCAGATCGATAACGTCTTTAGATTTAAAGTCCAATTCACGCATGAGTAACATCATTATTTTTGTAGTCTCATGCCTTCCTGTTCCAAACGCAATACCGGGCTCTATAATTATATGTCTTTCATATTGGTTTCTATCATCCCAGGGTGATATCACGTACACATTTCCTATTTTTATTGGTCTAAAGAATTTCCTAAACGAGATCTCGTAGTTTTTATCACACTCTTCGTCTATCGTGTAGTCTAAAATTTCTACTGTCTCCTTTATCGCTGAAAGTAAAATCTCAGGATCATCTGGATAAAAAACCAGCCGAACAAATTTTTCATCTTTGTTTTCTACCCAAACACCTTTGGAAATTTTATAGACATCTTCTGACAGAAGCTCTTCATAACCCCTTCGAACAAGAACACTAAGTCTGTTGATCTTTTTCATACGGATGTAAATTTAATGATAGCGTATTTCCAAATTTCTTGCCAAAGGCAATTCCATACTTTAACTTTACAATTTGTCCTAGTTATGTAAAAATTGAGTTAAACCTACCTGGAGGAATCCCATGGAAAAAAAATATGAGGCGATTGTTATAGGAGGGGGGCCAGCAGGAGTTACAGCGGGAATTTACCTTATTAGAGAGCGGATCAAAACTGTAATTTTAGAGAAGATGTTACCCGGAGGAACGCCGCTCAACACCCAACGAATAGAGAATTATCCAGGCTTTCCGGAACCCCTTTCCGGTAAAGAGTTAATGGATAGATTTCTCGCGCAAGCTAAAAATTACGGACTTGAAATAAGGGAATTCCAAGAAGTAAAAAAGGTAAAAAAAGATGGAAACGTCTTTTCCATTGAAACCGAAGATGAAACATATGAAACTTATTCTATTATAGTTGCCACTGGCACAAATCCCATAAAATTGGGAATTCCCGGTGAAGAAGAATATATAGGAAGAGGAGTGTCTTACTGTGCAACGTGCGATGGGCCATTCTTTCGAGACAGAGTTGTGGCAGTGATAGGAGGCGGGGATAGCGCTTTTGAAGAGGCTTTATCGCTAGCAAATCTCGCATCACGTGTTTACGTAGTCCACAGACGCGATACGTTTAGGGCTCAGAAAATACTCCAGGAAAGGGCATCAGAAAGTGGCAAAATAGAATTTCTCCTGAATAAGAAACCGGTTGAAATAAAAGGAGACGAATACGTAAAAGAACTTGTTATAGAGGACACAAAGATAGCTCAAAAAGTTTCTGTTAAAGTTGATGGAATTTTTGTTTACGCTGGATCGAGACCGGATACTTCTTTTCTTGGAGATCTGGTAGATAGAGACGATAGTGGTTTTATAATAACGGATGATAATCTCTCAACTAAAACGGAAGGCGTCTTTGCCGCTGGGGATGTTAGAAAAAAACCCCTAAGACAGATTTCTACTGCTGTGGGAGATGGAGCTATCGCGGCTTTTGGTGTTCAAAGATACCTTCTTGAAAAGAAAATCTATCTCAGATGATGGTGTTAGGATTTGGTGCTCTCAATCTCGATTTTATTTACGAGGTTGAAGATTTAAGTTTTCTAAAATGTAAGGGTCTCAATATAGAACCAGGGTCTGAGATCGTTTTAGACGAACAGTCCTTCCCCAAATTTTTTGAGAAAATCACAAGATTCGGTGTACTAAGAAAGGTATGTCCAGGTGGATCCGCAGCTAACACCTGTCATATGCTTTCTCTTATGGGGGTTTCCACTTGTATTTTCGGAATTTTAGGCTTGGATAAAGAGGGCGACTACTATATAAGTAAACTCGTTCCAAATTCGGAAAGTATAATTATAAGGAGAGGCAAAACGGGTGTAACGTATATTCTTAATGAAAAAAATAAGTCTCCCTTTGGGTCTGACAGGGCTATTATTCTCTTTCCGAATAGTAACAGCGAAATAAAAAAAGATGATTTAGATATGAAAAAAATCTCATCCTGCTCGTGGATACATATGTCATCATTTGTTACCGAATCTGCAATTCAGGCCCAAATTTATGTGAAGGAAGCGTTAAAAGGGAGGATCGGCTTCAGCTTAGATCCCGGAGAAATTTACGCATCCATGGGAGAAATAGTACTAAAATTACTCCAGGGAATAGATATACTTTTTTGTTCAGAAAAAGAACTCTGTAATCTTTTTGGTTCAGATCTCCAATCATCTCTGGCTGATGCATTAAAACTGGTAAAAATGGTTATATTAAAAAGAGGTAGAGAGGGTGCCTCATTTTACACAGAAAAAAAGGTTTACCATGTGAAGTCAGAAAAGATAAAAGCCACTGATACAACAGGTGCGGGGGATGTATTAAACGGGGTGTTTCTCGGCCTATTCCTTAAAGGTTATGATCCATTTTTTGCTTTAGAAAAAGCCGTTTTTGCGGCTTCAGAAAGTATCAAAGGTTATGGACGGGATAACTACCCGCGATATTTAGGAGAGGAGGTGTAAAAGAAATATGCTCGAAATTTGTTGGTTTTCCACTGGTAGGGATGAAGAGGCATTAATGTTATTGGATCAGGCCATCCAGGCAGTTAAAAGTAAAAAGATAAATGGAAAAATTTCGCTATGTTTTTTAAATCGGGAGCTAGGCGAGTCTTATCATTCGGATAAATTAATAGAACTGGCAAAAAAGGGAGGAATCCCTGTCGAAACATTGAGTACAAAAAGATTTCTCTCAGAAAAAGGACTCTCGCTAAATGAAGGCAGAAAGCTTTTTGATGAAGAAGTCCTAAAGAGGATAGAAAGATACAGATTTGATTTGATATTTCTCGCGGGCTACATGTTAATAGTCTCTGACACCTTATTCGATAGGTACACGGTTCTTAACCTTCATCCTTCTTTGCCAGGAAAGTACAAAGGTAAATGGGAAGACGTGATAACGAAAATAATAGAAAATGGGGAAAAATCATTTGGAGCGATGATTCATATTGTTACCGATAGGTTGGATGAAGGGCCGACCGTAGCATATTGTAAGGTTAGCGTATCTGGAGATGAGATTGATTCCCTTTATGAAAAAGCTCAAAAAGGCGATAAATTATCATTCCATAAGCTTTTTAGGCTTATAAGAGAGAAAGAGTTCAGTCTCGAGACACCTCTTATAATGGAGACACTTTCCGCGATCTCTTACGGGAAAATTAAGATAATGGGAAAAAAAGTTTTTTTTGAAAACCAGGAACTTGTAAATGGTGTGGACTTAACCCATACTATTTTAAAAAATGGAATGGGGTTATAAAATGGTCAATAAATACCTTTACATAACTGATTGTGAGGGGCCTGTTACCAGAAATGACAATGCTTACGAGATAGCAAATCATTTCTTAGAAGAAGGGGGGAGACTTTTCTCTTTACTTAGTGTTTTCGATGACTACCTTGGTCTCTTCGGAAATATAGAAAACTATAGGTATGGCAGTACTCTACGATATGTTATCCCTTTTCTTAAAGCGAAAGGACTTACAGATGAAATGTTAAGAAATTACTCGAGAAACACAATTATTGTTACACCTGGGATTAAACAAGCGTTAAATAGGATTAAAAATCTAATGGATGTCCATATGATAAGCACAAGTTATGAACACTATATAGACGAGGTAATTAGATATCTTCAGCTAGAACCCAAAAATGTGTATTGTACGAGAATGAGTTTAGATGCATATGATCTAAAGCCGGAGGAAAAGCATGTTATAGAAGAGTATATGCGAAAGATAAGTACTATGGCCCCAATCACTTGGAATGAAAAGGGAGAACTTTTACCGGATGCTTATAAGACAGTAAAGCTACTAAGGGAATTTTTTTTTGATGTACTTTTACGTCTACCTATAGGATCGTTTCTAGAAACAATAATCCCCATAGGTGGAAGAGAGAAGGCAAAAATTCTTATGGAGATTGTTGAAAGAAACAATATCCCTTACGAAAATGTGATTTATGTTGGAGATAGCATAACAGACACAGAGGCATTCCAATTTCTAAAAGACAAGGGAGGATTAACCATAAGCTTTAATGGAAACAGGTACGCTATCTCAAACGCTGAATACGTTATTATCTCGGAAACAGCAGAAGTACTTTCAGAAGTAGCAGAGAAATACCGCACTTATGGAAAATATGGTCTCGAGTTAATAAAAGGTGATGCACGCACTATTGTAACAAAGAGACGTGATTCAGATATCATAGATTCAAGCGAAAAAATGAGGCGTGCTTTAAGGGGAGAAGCAATAGGAGCCCTCGGATGAGATATGCAATATTTGTATTTTTGCTCATAACTATACCAAATAACTTGGAGGCACAACAAATTTTTTTTTACTTGCTTGATAAACCTGACAACGAACTCTGGCAAATTTTTCTAAAAACAATTAAAAAACAGGGGCTCGTAAGTAGTGTATACATGGGCAATAGAAACCTTGAAGAACATTTACGACTCATAACTCAGATAAACTCTAAGAAAAAGGGCCTTTTTATTGCCATGGACGTAAAAAAAAGAGAGAAGTTTGGGCTTTTTGTCGGTGTTTTCAAACCGAAAAAACCGGAAGGGAAAATTGCGAGAATAGACGAAATCCCTTATGTTCATTTTGAACTCTCAAATAAAATTGCAGAGAGCATAGCAGCGAGCTACAATAAAAGAGTTGTTAAATTACCCCTTTTCCCGATGCTTGGAGTTGACATGCCAGCAATTTACATAAAAATTTCGGGAGAAAAAAGAGACATAGAAAAATTAGCTGGTGATATTAATGAAGTAATCAGAAAATACGCCGTGGAGGATAATTTTTATGAGACTAGATGGTAGGCCGAATGATAAGATCAGGGAAGTAAAAATTACTCGTGAATATTTGAAATTTCCGGAAGGTTCGGTCCTAGTTGAAATGGGAGATACCAAGGTAATATGTAGTGTTAGCGTCGAGGATAAAGTACCTCCTTTTCTTAAGAATACAGGTAAGGGGTGGATAACAGCCGAATACTCCATGCTGCCAAGGGCCACGCACACGAGGTCTATCCGAGAGTCAGTCACTGGAAGAATAGGCGGAAGGACGCATGAGATCCAGCGTTTAATAGGAAGGGCTTTAAGGGCTGTGGTAAATCTCGATCTTATTGGTGAAAGAACACTGTGGATCGACTGTGACGTTATTCAGGCAGATGGTGGAACAAGAACTGCAAGTATCACAGGTAGTTATGTAGCCCTAGTTGATGCTCTGTGGAATATGAAAAAAAGAGGTCTCATTGAAAAGATCCCTCTTAATGATTCTGTTGCAGCTATCAGTGTAGGCATAATAGGAGGAGAAATCCTTCTCGATCTCACATATGAAGAGGATTCAAAAGCCGAAGTAGATATGAACTTCGTAATGACTGGCAAAGGCTATATAGTTGAGGTGCAGGGAACAGCAGAGCGGGTACCTTTCAGTAAAGACCAGCTTGATCTCATGTTTAAATGTGCTCACAGGGGGATTCAAGAGATAACCCGTATTCAGAAAACAGTACTTGGACCAATGTTTCCTCTATGAACATAAAAAAAGTAATACTCATAGCTACGAAAAACATGGGAAAGTTCTATGAATTTAAGGAAGCTTTGGCTCATCATTTTGATCAGATATATTCCTTATCAGATTTCCACTGGCCTTATGACATAAAAGAAAACGAAACCTCCTATGTGGAGAACGCAATGAAAAAGGCGAGAATCGCTGGAGAAAAGTTAAAAATCCCCTCTCTTGCTGATGATTCTGGATTAGAGGTGGATTATCTAAACGGAAAACCGGGTATTACCTCCGCAAGGTATGGAAGAAATGATGAAGAAAGAATAGGTAAGCTTCTCAATGAATTGGAAGGCGTCCCTTGGGAGGAAAGGACAGCAAAATTCAGAGCATACCTTGCCCTGTACATTCCAGAAATGGAAAGGCACTACATTTTCTATGGGGAACTTAGAGGGTACATTGGTTTTAATAAAAGACCGGGGTACGGGTTTGGATTTGATCCTATTTTTTACGTTCCCTTTCTAGGTAAGTACCTATCCGAACTAACGATAAGTGAAAAAAATGATATAAGTCATCGTGGCAATGCTCTTAAAGCTTTAAAAAAATTTCTTAGAAATTTTTAATTTTGGTCCCAGCGAGATTCGAACTCGCGTTTCCGGCGTGAGAGGCCGGTGTCCTAGACCACTAGACGATGGGACCGGCTTTCTGGTACGCATTTTAACAAAAAAAACTTTTAATTTCCACAAAAATGTCGTATAAATTCTTAAATGCCAAGGGTTCATATAGAAGATGCAAGGCCAGGAATGATAACTTCAAAACCGGTAATCAACGAATCGGGTGTAGTCATACTTAATGAAGGAATAGAACTAACAGAGGAGATTCTCTCTAGACTCAAAAATTTAGGCGTTGTTGAAATAAGTATAAAAGCAACAAAAAGACCTTCTGTTCCCATGGAAGAGCTGTTAAAAAAAGTCGAAGATAGGTTTCAAGGTCTCAGTGGTAAACCATACATGGATGTCTTAAAGATGGCTGTTATCAAGCATATTAAGAACATTTATGAGGGACTCTGAAAGAAGAACACTACGATACAAGATAGAAAATCTGAACAATCTGCCCACCATTCCTGCTGTATTGAAAAAGATCATTAAATTACTTGAAAATCCGAAAACTTCCCTTTCTGACATAGGTAACTTTGTGACGAGTGATCCTGCACTTACGACAAAAGTTCTTAAAATGGTAAATTCGCCAGTATACGGATTTCCGGGAAGGATCTCTTCCGTAAGTCAGGCTTTAGTTTTACTGGGTCTTAACGTGACAAAGGGACTTCTCCTAGGAGTAAGTGTTTTTGAACTTATGCACAAGACAATGACAGGACTCTGGGAGCATTCTTTGGCATGTGCTATCTGCTCAAAGGTAATAGCTAAAGATCTTAATTTAAAGGATCCGGAAGAGGTCTCAATTGCCGGTCTTCTTCATGACATTGGAAAAGTAGCGCTCGCCCTGGAGGTTCCAGAATACTACCAGGGCCTAATGGAGGAAGCAAAAAAGAAAAGGATCCCTCTATTCCAAGTTGAAGATGAACATTTTTCATTTACTCACGCACAGGCAGGTGGTTGGATGACAAGAAAGTGGAATTTTCCTAGGACTTTGGTCGATGTTATTGAATATCACCATAGTCCTTCTTTATCAAAGGTGGTGCCTGATCACTGTGCCGTCGTACATGTTGCAGATGTGATTGTGAAGGCAAGAGGATTTGGATATGCAGGTGATTTCACGGTTCCTCCAGTCAATCCTGCGATATGGGAAAAACTCCAACTAAATGAAGAAAAGATACTCCATATTCTAAAAAGACTTGATGAAGATTTGGCCGAATCTGAAGGAACTTTCGAATAGTGAATAACGTAATCTTAATCTCCAAAAACGAGTCAACAAAGGCCATTGTGATGGATACTCTACAAAAGGAGTATTCTTTACTCTGTGAACATACGATGGAGGCAGCAATTGACCACATTTATACGTCTTTTCCTGATCTTTTAATAATGGAGGTTGGTCCGCAAGACAAAAAAATGCTAAAAAATTTGAACACCTTAAAGGGTGACCCCCTGTTTTATCAGCTACCGGTTCTCCTAATAATCGAAGGAAAGACAGAAAATATTCACTGGGAAGATATACATGCAGAGGATTACATAAGGAAACAAGATTTGTTGTCCGAGATTAAGAATAGGGTAAAACTTGCTATTCTCAGGGCAAAAAGAGTTGTAGAGATCAACCCACTTACAAGGTTGCCAGGAAATATCTCTATAACTCGGGAAATACAAAATAGATTAGATTCAGGAGAAATATTTGCGCTTGCATATCTTGATCTGGACAATTTTAAACCTTATAATGACCATTACGGCTTCGCCAGAGGTGATGACGTCATAAGAATGACCGGAAGACTAATTATGAACGTGGTGAGGAACGCTCAAGAAGAGGGATCCTTTGTAGGACATATTGGGGGTGACGATTTCGTATATATAATGGATATAGAAAAGATTGAATCAGTAACAAACGACATAATAAAGAATTTCACTGAGATCATTCCAGCCTTTTATGAAGAAGAAGACAGGAAACGGGGTTATATTGAATCTTTGGATAGACAGGGAAATATAAGAAGGTATCCTCTCATGACCATATCAGTAGGTATAGCTCATAATAAATACAGAAAATTCGTACACCACGGAGAAATATCAAGCGTTGCCTCAGAAATGAAAAAAGAGGCCAAGAGGGGTAATACTAGTTCGTATCTTATAGACAGAAGAAAAAGATAGTGATTTCAGCTGAAAAAAAAATCATGTGAAAAAAATCAAACAATAATCGGGAAAAGGAGGAAAAATGAAAATAGCCATTTCAGGTAAAGGTGGTGTTGGAAAAACAACAATTTCTGCGGCACTGATTAGGTACTTGTCTGACCAAGGCAAAAAAGTACTTGCAATAGATGCTGATCCTGCGATGAACCTTCCAGGGCAAATTGGATTAAAAATAGAGGACTATGTGAATTTTAAACCCCTTTCTGAGATGAAAGAATTCATCGAGGAAAGAACGGGTGCAAAAAGAGGAGAATATGGAGGATTTTTCAGATTAAATCCTAAAGTAGACGATATACCGGATATGTACTCCCTTAAAAAGGATCAAATAAAAGTTCTTGTTCTAGGTTCTATAAACAGGGGAGGAAGCGGGTGTTTTTGTCCTGAAAATGTGCTCCTTAAAAACCTTCTCTCTTATGTCTTGATTGAGCGCGATGAGTGGGTGGTGGTCGATATGGACGCAGGACTCGAACACTTAGGACGCGGCACAGCAAAATACGTGGACAGACTGATCGTTGTTGTAGAGCCAGGCATGCAAAGTATAAAAACAGCTTATAAAATAAAGGAGTTGTCAAAAGATCTCGGCTTTGAAAATATTTTCCTTGTGGCGAATAAGGTAACGAGCAAAGAAGATATCTTATTTGTAAGGGAGAATGCCAAGGATATGCCTCTTTTAGGCTACGTAAGTTTCAGCAATAAGATAAGGGAAGCTGAAAAAATCGGTCTTCCCCCTTATGAGATAGATGAAAGGTTAAAAGAGGAAGTTGCAAAAATATTGGAGAGTCTTTCCTTAAGCTTATGAGAAAGGCTTTGTGCTTTCTGACTCTAATTTTTTCAACTATCGTACTTTCCCTTGTTGCATTCGCGGTTTTTCCGTTCGATAGAAAAGGGGTCTTTTTACACCAGATAGAAAGACTCTGGGCTAGGCTATTTCTTCATGCAGGAGGCATAAAGGTTTCTATAAGTGGAAAGGAGCATTTCATTTCTTCTCCATCAATCTTCATATCTAATCACCAAAGCGCTCTCGACATATTTGTGTTGCTTGCATCTCTCCCAGTATCTTTTAGGTTTGTCGCAAAGAGGGAGCTATTCCAAATACCCTTTATGGGCTGGGCGATGAAGTGCGTAGGTCACATAAGTATAGACCGCCATAGTCTGAAAGAATCGAAAAAGGCGCTCGAGGAAGCGGCCCAGAAGATTCAAAAGGGATTAAATGTGCTTATATTTCCAGAGGGAACAAGAAGTACAGATGGTAAACTTCTCCCTTTCAAGAAGGGGGCTTTCCATCTCGTAAATTTGGCAAAGGTTCCTGTTATCCCTTTGGCTATTTACGGTAGTCACATTCTCATGCCAAAAGGAAAGATACTACCTGTAAAAGCCGGCACTGTATGGATTGAAGTCGGAGAACCAATATATCAGAGAGAGGATCAGATAAGAAAGAATGAGCTGGCGGACAAAGTTCGCCAAGAAGTGGAAAATCTTCTAAAGGAAGGGCAAAAGAGGGCATTCCATGACAACTGAGTTAAAAAAAGAACTGACAGGGATTTTTCTTTTCGGCCTCTTTTTGTTTCTTTTTTTCTCTCTCATTTCTTATCATCCTCTTGACCCCTCATTTGCCACATCGTCCCAGTCAGTTCATAATTACTGCGGAAAAGCGGGATCGTATATAGCTGATATGCTTGTCCAATTTACTGGTTTTTCCAGCTACCTTGTTTCGATTTATATCCTAGTATTCTCTTTTATTTTTTTGACAAAAAAGAACATTTCTAGCTATTTTACATTTGTCTCAGGATTAATTTTACTTTTTGTGTCAGTCTCAGCTTTCCTTCAGCTATTGATCCATAATGTTACTTATAAGGGAGTAAAAATACCTTTCTCAGGAGTTATTGGAATCATTCTCGAAAATTCGCTTATAAACCTTTTTGGCTATTTGGGTACACACTTAATTCTTATGTTTATTCTTATCTTTTCGGTCTTTTTGATTACTCACTCACCGCTTGTATCCATATTCGAGTATAAATTAAGGACAAGAAAAGAAAAACAGAGAAAAAGAGAAATAAAAGTCGTGGAAAAAATCCCTTCAGAGGTCAAAGCTACGGAGGAAAGAAAAAGGGAATTTAAACAGGAATCCTTTGAATTTCTAAGGAATGTAGGGCCTTATAAACTGCCTCCAGTAGATCTTTTAGACCCAGTAGAAAAAAGGGACATAAAGGTGGACAAGGAAACTATAAACTTCAATGCGCGCATACTTGAAAAAAAGCTCAAAGACTACGGAATAGAAGGTGAGGTGAAAGAGGTAAGCCCTGGTCCTGTGATCACTCTTTATGAATTTGAGCCCGCACCTGGCATTAAGATAAGTCGAATTTCTAATCTATCAGATGACCTTGCCATGGCCTTAAGTGCCACATCAATCAGGATAGTAGCGCCCATACCTGGAAAGTCAGTAGTTGGAATTGAAATTCCAAATCCGGTAAGACAAACGGTTTTTTTGAGAGAAATTATAGAATCTAAGTCTTTTACGGATTCTCAATCTTTTCTGACGCTTGCATTGGGAAAAACTATATACGGAGAACCTTTTGTGGCTGATCTCGCCAAAATGCCGCACCTACTGGTTGCGGGTTCCACCGGGTCAGGAAAAAGTGTATCCTTAAATAGCATGATATGTAGCATCCTATTTAAAGCAACACCCCTACATGTGAGATTTCTTATGATAGATTTGAAAATGCTTGAACTTTCATTCTACGAAGGGATCCCGCATCTCCTTCTTCCGGTTGTAACTAATCCAAAAAATGCGAAGATTTCTCTTAGATGGTTAATCGATGAGATGGAAAGAAGATACACTGTGATGGCTGAAAAAGGCGTTCGAAATATAGAAAAATACAATCAAAAAATGACGAAAGAAAATGGTGAGCCTCTTCCATACATAGTTGTTGTGATCGATGAACTTGCCGACCTGATGATGGTTTCTACAAGGGAGGTTGAGGAGTATATAGCCCGCCTCGCTCAAATGGCAAGGGCTTCTGGGATACACTTGATTATAGCAACCCAGAGACCTTCGGTGGATGTCCTAACAGGAATAATAAAGGCTAATTTCCCAGCCCGTATATCCTTTCAAGTCTCATCTAAAGTGGATTCCAGAACAATCCTCGACACAAATGGAGCGGAAAGTCTCTTAGGTCAGGGGGATATGCTTTTTTTAAGCCCAGGGGTGGGAAGGCTTCAAAGAATTCATGGGCCTTTTGTATCAGAAGGCGAGATAAGAAGAATTGTGGACTTCTTAAAACAACAAGGAGGCCCATCATATCAAACAGAGATACTTGAAGAAAGGGAATCTGATGAGGATGAGCATGAATTTGACGACGAAAAATACGAAGAAGCAAAGGAGTTCGTTATGCAGAAAGGCGAAGCATCCATAAGTATGATACAGAGAAGATTCAGGATTGGTTATAATAGAGCAGCTCGGATAATTGAGAGGATGGAAAAAGAAGGAATAGTCGGTCCATCAGACGGAGTAAGACCAAGGGAGGTTCTAAAGAGAAAATGATGAAAGTTTTTCAGACCATGGTAATCCTTCTCCTTATTTTACTGGGCTCCTCTTATGCTGAAAATATCGGGGATATAAAGGAAAAATATTACACAATCAAAACTTTTAAATCGCAATTTGCACAAACAATCTTTGTGGCAAATGTAAGTAGCACGAGGGAATTTGAAGGTGACTTTTATTATAAAAAGGAAAGGGGGTTTCTCTGGCTTTATAAAAAACCAAGGATGAGATACTTTCTCTTCGATGGAAAGTACCTCTATCAGTACGACGAAGAAAAACCTTTCATTCTCAAAGAAAAATTGGACGAAAATAAATCTGGAAACTTATTTTTCGACCTCATAGAGGACTTGGGAAATCTTGACATGCACTTTGTTGTTAGGGAACGGGGAGTTGAAAAAAATTATCAGGTGCTTAACCTGGAGCCAAAAAAAGAAGGAATGATAAAATCAGTAAGAATTTGGTTCGGAAAAGAATTAAAACTCGACAAAATTGAGATTCTCGAGAAAAATGGGAATAGAAACCTCTTAACATTCCGTTCAGTGGTTTTAAATGGTCAGATAGATGATGAAAAGTTCGAATTTAAAAACGAAAAGCGTAAGGAAATAATAGAGCGTTAACCTTATGGGGCTTGTTAAAGACCAAGCTATAGTATTGAAAAAGTTGTCTTACGGAGAGTCCGATAGGATAGTCCATCTCTTCACTCGGACTTTTGGCAAAATCTCGGGGATAGCAAAGGGTGGCAATAAAAGTATAAGAAGATTCATGAATACTTTAGAACCGCTTAGAATCATAGAAATTGAATATTTTGACAATCGTATGAAAGGACTATCAAAAATTCAAAACGCTTATGTATTAGAGGATTTTCAAGGTATAGAAAAAGATTTCAGGAAGTTTTCAGTGGCAACTTTTTTTATGGAGGTAGCCGACAGACTAACAAAAGAGAAAGAACCTAACCCACGCCTCTTTCAGATACTTTGTTCTACTTATAGAGAGCTCAAAAATACCGAAGTCACTTTTCAAAAGATATTGCGGCTACTCCTCGATAGCCTTGAAGTTTTGGGTTTTCTTCCTAACTTTAAGACATGTGTACACTGTAACAGGGAAGTGTCAAACGGGAATAAGAGATTCTTTTCAAATCAAAAAGGAGGAATACTCTGTGAAACTTGCGCCCGAACTAATCTCCATAAGACATATTCTCCCGAGCTTCTCACTTTTTTTTCTCATTTAGAAATAAGCGAACTGAAAGACGAAGGGTATCTAGCTTTGGCCTTTGAAATTATTGAAAACTTTATTAGATACCACCTTGATGTGGAGTTTAAGAGTTTTAAATTTATAAAGCCCGTCCCTTAAAGGTCAAAACACTTTTTACACAGGCGCATGTAGTAAGTCTCGTATAGATAAAGAGCCGCAAGGGGATTGTGGCCCGTAACCCTATCTTTTACCGCAAGAACTGTGCTTGGAGATGTCGCATACTTAAAAAAAAGGGAATCATGGCCAACACAAAGGCCCAGAAGGATATTAAAGTCAGTTTTTTCGTTGTTTACAATCAATGCCTGTAATATGGGGTTACATGCAGATTCAAATTCGCCTATAAAAATTTTTTCATTTTCTTTGAGACCTAACTCCTCTTTTGGCATTCTCCCTGCCTTGCAAACGACAGACACCGTATGAAAACCTTGGACCTTAAATATCCTGTTTGCTATCTCGGCTTCTTTTTTCAAACCCACACAGAAAACAAGGCCCAGCTTTTTATAACCCATCTTTTTTGCGAACTCACAGATTTCCTGGATTCTCGGTTTAACTGGATGCATAACGTACGGTTTCTTCTCCCTGTTTATGTAACACTCAGCCTCTTGAATAGAGGCTAATCTTGCAAACTTGTTTACTTCGCCCTTTTTGTACTCCTTTTTTGCCGCTTCGACCAGCCTTTTTCTTGGTGTTGGACAACCCGGAGAGGTCTTGCCTCCTGGGTCCATACATATCCTTTCGTTATTGGGTAAAGTACATTCCGCACAATTTGCATGCTTTTTCATAGAACCTCCTTACCTCTTATCCTTTTTTTTATTTCCTCCCAGCTTTTAGTTATGAGAAAACTTTCGTCCATATTTTCCAACATCTGGACAAACCTTTGGAAGGGTATGGAAAAACTCATATAATCTTTGCGCATGTAGGGCCTTGCCGATACATCAAATGAACCAAGGATGCATTTCGGATCTCTCGAAAATTTTTCCAGGTAAGGATAAAATACTATTGAAGAACATCCAGAGCCAAAGGGAACTCTCACGTTATCCTCTGCCCTATCAAAATTGGCAAGTGTAAAAAGACCTGAAATTACGTCGGGAAAATCAAAGAAGATAACCGCCTCTGGGACTTCCCCATCTTCTAACATATCAATTCTTTTAAAGATAATATACCTTCCTGGAGCATCGAAAGTTGGCATGTTTTTCATAAATTCTCTTACAAGTTCCGGGGTCTTTTTGTAACGTTCACCCTCAAGCCCTTTTTTTCCGCAAGAGAGAAAATACTCAAAATCTGGCATTATTTCCTTTGAAAACCCAAAGTATATCTTCCCTCCCATACACCCAGTCGATTCCTTGTCAAACACAATGGTCTTTCCCTTAAGTGCCTTCATTATGTCGATGAATACACATCTATGTGTTGCATTATGTTTGATCTTCATATGATTGCGATCTTCATTTGTATAGTAAAAAACAATAGGTAAGTTGGCATTTGGAAAATACTCGCTCCACTTTTTCAAAAATTCCTCTTTTTTTATTTTATCCATGAATCCCTCCTTAAAAGCATGATACACTCACTTTTGTCGCAGTGACAAGAAGAATTTTCACTTAGAGCTTCTTTTTAAAAATATTTTCGCTCGTAAATTATCAAAAAAAGTGAAACAAAATTTTTGTTTTTTTAGTCAGACTCAGTTAAACTTAGTTTGTGCCGCGGATTAAAATAGAAGAAAAGGATTATTATGACTATATATATAAACTTAAAACACAGGTTCATCATTTAAACTACTCTGGCCATGTAGGTCACGACGCTGTAATTCAGATCATTTGGGAAGCAAGGACGAATTTTTTAAACGAACTCGGATTTACGGAGCTGGACCTAGGAGATAAAAAAACAGGTCTTGTCATAACAGACCTCATTGTTCTCTTTAAGAAGGAACTCTTTTTATTCGATGAACTCTTAATCGAGACAAGGGTCGACGATATCTCAAATAGTGGTTTCCGAATGTATCATAGGATAACCAAGAACGGAATAACATGTGTTTTGGCGGAGATCGGTTTTTTATCATTCGACTATAATACGCGTAGAGTTAGTCGCCTTCCCGAGGCTTTTAAGCAGGCTTTAAAATTGCGCGCAAAGAAATCGGTCAAAAATATAGAGCCTGCTGGTGAGTAACTTTTATATGGTTTACTCTTTTTTTTCCATACACTTCCGGTCTTGACCTATTAATAATCTTACCAACTCTAGAGATGGAATAGACGTATTCGAAAAACACGTATGTTCTCAACTTAAATAGATCATAGCCGGTTCCTGCCACTCATTACCTCTTTTATCCTATCTTAAGTAAGCTGGCTCTGAATATAGAAGACATCCTTAAAGGAGTATAAAGTTTGGTCCCTCCTCCTCTCCTCTATTTTTCCGAAATACATCTGACTTTTTTCCAAAAAATACATTCTTACACCCCGTTTCTACCTTCTATCTTTGCAAAACAAAAAAGAACGCTAAAGAAAAATTTCTCCAACCACAAGGATGGCTAAGAGGGAAAATAGTTTTCTCTTCGTAAATTTTACTTCCAAATCTAATAATTCCGAGAAGCTACAATTCGTCAAAAAAAAGAGTAAAAAATCTGTATTTTCTTTCCCGTTTAAACCACCTATAAATTGTTTGTTATACAAGGAAGAATAGTCGAAGGAATGTGTTTGACGCATGGGCATAAACATCGTTTATGATGTAAACTATTTTATTTAAAAGCTTTTCCACTGTGAAGATCTAAAAAGATGAGGGAAAGCAAACTGTCCCAATACGCTAGAATCAACATGGATTAAGCGAAGGTCCCTCCAACATTTGGGTTAAATCAGTAAAATGGTGTGAGATTTAGGGTTCCATCCAAAGTCCAGTACCTGCTCCATCGAGAAAGTCATGTTCAGATCCACTTAAATAACCTGTAAGTTCCAAACTTAAAATTCCAAGTTGGTTCTGGATGGGGTCTTCGGTGATTTCAAGAATGCCTAGGGACTACAGGAGTTAAAGTTTTCTAAATTAGTCAACCTACCTTCAAAGACTCCACCCTGCCAGTGAGCAAACCATACTTTGAAAAAAGACTCGTTATAATATGTCCTCCATCAAAGATAAATGTGTCCTTGACCTTTTACGCCTGTTGCCGGATCATATTCGAAGTCCATTTGCAACAAAATCAGTAAAAGCACTACATTTCATCTCCCAAAATGGTGTATGTCTAACCATACTGATAGAAATTGCCTAAACAAACCCTTTCAAAAATCCTATTACCATAAACTTTAACAGTCTTAACAAATATACTCCACTATTCAAGCGTATTGAATCTACAACAAGAGATCTAAAAACCTATGGTTTCTACCCAACTGACTAAATACTCCAAAGCCATTTACTGCGCATCCAATTCGTCCATCAAATTTTATAGATATTTTACAATCTTGAAGTCGATAGTATCCAGAGGCGTATGGGGCATTTCCGAAAGTCAAGTACCTACCTTAACTGAAACCACCCCATTTATATATACTGATGCGCCTTCTTAAATCCCACGTGTGAGTATATCTACCAGGACTGAACCTACACAATGATAAAAAGCNCTCTTCATCATTATCCAGGACCACTGCCTTGGCCATACGAGAAGGCATGAAGCACATTATAGTACAGGCAATATTCGCCGTAGCCATGATTTCCTATATAAACACCAGAAGTGAACGTAGACCGCCTTTCTGGGTTAAGATACGACTTTCTGAATTTTCTATGTATTTTTCGTTTTCTTCGATAACAGGTCCCGAGCATCTAAGGTACAATAGCCATAACTGTCTGAGTTAATCCCTAAATTCCTAAATCCGGATAATACCAATTAAATGTTAAATTATGATAAAGGGTTATTTAGACCTGCTATTCTGCAATGGAGACTTTTAGGATCTACCATGTAGAATCTTTACTCCATAAACTATACCCTCTTGATCAAATTATGCTCTCTTAAAAGGCCTCTTTTGAGCCACAAAACGTAATGAAACATAAATCAAATAGTATGAACAAAAATGTCCAAATGGTTCCTTATAGACATAGATTTGATCTTCATAATTACTTCTTTCAAAATCCTTGTCCTCTTAATAGTCATAAAGAAACATGTGGTCTCTTTTTCGACTGCCAAGAAGTTTAGAATGTTTCGATCATCATTCATTTTTTAATTTTTCTCTCTTTTACTCCCGCCTGTACAGTTTCTAAAATCTCAAAACCCATACGCAATGCTAAATATGCCGAAAACACATGCGATCTGATTATTCTCACATCTCCTCGTCTTTTTGAAGGATGCTTTAAGATATGATATCGTATTATGTCGATTGAGGGAGAAAGCTTACCGGGATATTGGGGATATCAGTACTTTTATAACTTCATAATCTCTTTTCGTACTTTCAGGCTTTATTTCAAATCGAGCCAAGAAGAAAATAGTTTGAATTTTTAAAGTGAAAATATTTAATACTTAAAGTTTAGAGATTCCTAGTCAAACTAAAGTTTTAAACCTGCTTTGGGGCTTATTTTTCGATCGGAGTAAAAGATTATGCACATATAAGAAGGTTACACCGCTACTAAAAACCAATAAAGCTGATGGGACTGGAACAGGGTAATAAAGAGGACCATTAGCCGTAAGTTCAACCAAAAATGAATCGTTTTCGCTACCTTTCAAATTCAACGTATATTCGCAGCCACTAGGCGGGCAAGTGATTTCGCAAAGGTTTCCCGAACACGGATAATAACATTTTCCCTTGTAACATTCTATGCCGTCTGCTGGGGTTTCACCTACCAAACCAAGTAATTTACAGACTTGATTAAGGAGGGAATAGATATTGTCCCGGAGTGTGGAAATGTACCTCTTATTCTAATCCACCATGTTTTGGAGGGTACTACCGCCACGATCATTACCTTATTCTCAGAAGTTAGGTGTGACAACGTTGCGTTCGTTCCCTCAATGTTAAGAACTACTTCTGAGTATAAAGGACCTTTGCCAGCCTCTGTTACACCATTTATGTCTGTGTGACCATAACTGTAATTTAGAGTGGATAATCCAACTTGGCCGAAACTCGCCTCGAGAATAACGTCCGTTTGACTGGCTATGGAATTTGTTCCGAGGGAAAGTAGAGTTGTGACAATTCCAAAGACTGCAAATAAAAGAAAATTCGTACTCATATTCCCCCTTCATGTTTTTTTTAGCTTCTAAATACCATTGAATGTCCATGCAATCGAGATATTTTTGTGTTCCTTGCACAAGAAAGATCTGCGTCTGAGGGACATCCTCTTCGCGGTTGATAGCTAGAGCTGTAGAAGAACACGGTCTAGATGTCTTTCAAAGATACGTTTCCATGATATCCCTCAAAGGACTCTTCCATTTTTCTTAGGTAAAGGGCTATTTCCCTGTCCTCCTCGAAGACATGAGAAGGTGTAAAGGTATTTCCTTTTCTTTCATAGGCATCTATTACTGTTTTCAGCGTGAGTCCTTCGATTGGTCTTGCGGGTTGAAAGGCAGGTTGTTCCTTT
>JAOADT010000040.1 GCA_026417175.1 Deltaproteobacteria bacterium
CTAGAGACACAGATATAGTGTACGAGGTTCCGCTTCTTTTTCATAAGGAAGGGTTAGATGACAAGATTACAGAGATGCTCAATATATGGGCAAAGAGACCAGATCTTGAAAAGTGGGAAAAAATAGTTAATGCAATAAAAAACCCAAAAAGGTCTGTGGACATCGCGATGGTCGGAAAATATGTACGTTTCAAGGATTCATATAAAAGTTTGAATGAGGCGTTAGTCCACGGGGGGATAGCTAATAACTGCAAAGTCAATGTTTACTACGTGGATTCAGAATTGCTGGAAAAGGGCGACTTCTCGGGACTCTCGAACGTGGACGGGGTAGTTGTTCCCGGAGGATTCGGGGAGAGGGGCATTGAAGGAAAAATCCTCGCAATAAAATATGCAAGAGAAAGGAATATACCTTTTTTTGGGCTTTGTCTCGGGATGCAGCTTGCGGTAATAGAAGTGGCAAGAAATGTTTTGGGACTTAAAGACGCAAACAGCACTGAATTCAATGAATCAACCCCTCATCCGCTCATATATCTAATAGAAGAATGGGTAGACAGGGAAAACAGAATCCAAAAAAGGGATAAATATTCTAATAAAGGCGGCACAATGCGTCTGGGATCCTACCCTTGTAAGATAAAGCCTGGGAGTCTTGCTCAGAAGGCCTATCAGCAAGACATGGTATATGAGAGACACAGACACAGATACGAGATGAACATGGAATACAGGGAAGATCTCGAGAAAGTAGGTTTGGAAATAACCGGTATATCTCCAGATGAAAAGCTTGCTGAAATAGTGGAGTTCAGGCCTCACCCTTGGTTTTTGGCATGCCAGTTTCATCCGGAATTCCAGTCCAAGCCATTTAGGCCTCACCCCCTTTTTAAAGAGTTCATCAAAGCCTCTCTAAAATATAGACAGGAAAGGAAGAAATGGGCAAAAAAGTAAGACTCGGAAATATAGAAATAGGTGGAGATCGGTTTGTCTTTATAGGCGGACCATGTGTGATTGAGGGTGAAGAAATCACGCTTAAAATCGCGGAAAAAATTAAAAATATAACTGAAGAACTAGGCATCCCCTTCATCTTTAAGTCCTCTTACGACAAAGCGAATAGGACTTCTATTAGAAGCTTTAGGGGTTTGGGAATAGACGAGGGGCTAAAGATTTTAAAAAAAGTCAAAGAAGAACTGGGGGTCTTTGTATTGACGGATGTACACTCTGTAGGAGAAGTTTCCAAAGTAAAAGAAGTTGTGGACGTGATTCAGGTGCCGGCTTTGCTTTCCAGACAAACGGATTTACTTATTGCCTGTGGAAGATCTCAAAAAGTAGTCAATATAAAAAAAGGTCAGTTTATGTCTCCCTATGATATAAAGTACGCAGTAGAAAAGGTGGAATTCACGGGAAACGAATCTATCATTGTAACTGAGAGGGGCACCTGTTTTGGGTACAGAAATCTAGTATGTGATTTTAGATCCATACCTATAATGAAGGAGTTTGGGTATCCCGTAATATTCGATGCAACCCACAGTGTCCAGATCCCTGGAGGACAGGAGAATAGATCCGGAGGAGAGAGAAGATTTGTGCTACCTCTAGCTAAATGCGCTATCGCATGTGGTGCAGATGGGATATTTATGGAAGTCCACATAAATCCAGACATGGCACTCTGCGACGGAGCAAACTCGGTTGCTATAAAGGATTTAAAAGGGATGCTCGAGGTTCTCAAAAGAATAGAGGATGCGGTATGGAAGGAAAAGACATAGGATCTCTGATTGAACTCGGAAGAGAAGTCTTAAAGAAAGAGGCAGAAGCAATTTTAAAAGTGATGAGGGAATTGGACGAGAATTTTGTGAAGGCTGTTGAGATCATAGAATCTTGCACTGGAAGGATTATACTTACGGGTATGGGAAAATCTGGGATAATATGCAAAAAGATAGCCGCAACCCTAACAAGCATAGGCAGTCCGGCAATATTTCTTCATCCTGCAGATTCTTTACATGGGGATCTTGGAATGTTGAGAAAGGGAGACTGTATTATTGTGATAAGTAGAAGTGGAGAAACGGAGGAGATCATAAAGATCCTTCCAGCTATTAAACGCATAGATCTTTCGACTATTATAATCACAGGTAATGTAAATTCCACAATCGCAAAGTACGGGGACGTGGTTTTAAAAATAGATGTGGAAGAGGCATGTCCGTATAACGTAATACCAACTTCTAGCACCACTGTTTCTCTTGCTTTGGGTGATGCTATTGCGGTCGCAATAATGGCAAAAAGGAAAGTAAAACTTGAAGATTTCGCTTTCTTTCATCCTGGAGGAACCATAGGAAGAAAGTTGTTACTTAAAGTTGAAGATCTTATGCATAAGGGAGATGAAATCCCTAAGGTTCGAGAAGACACCCTTATGAAGGAGACCATCCTCGAGATAACGTCGAAAAGACTAGGTGTAACTGGGGTCTACAACAAGAACGATGAACTGGTTGGAGTCATAACAGACGGGGACCTAAGGAGGGGCATTGAGAAGTATAGCAACTATTTTCTGGAGAAAAAGGCCTCAGATGTGATGACCTCAAACCCTAAGACCATAATCAAGGACGATCTTGCCACTAATGCCTTAAAAAAGATGGAACGTTATGCCATAACCTCTCTTTTTGTGATTGAGAGGGAAGGAGACAAAAAGCCCATTGGGATAATTCACATCCATGATCTTCTGAAGGCAAAGATAGTTTAGTCACAGGCACAAGAATAAATGAGGGCAAGAAAAATAGCGATATATATATTCTCAGGTATTGTGGTCCTAACTTTACTTTCGTCTTTTTACTTTTTTTTAAGGAAACCTCAAAAGCTCCATACTCCAAAAATCTCAGAAAAAGAAAGAAGGGTTGTAGAAATAAGAGATGCAGTATACACAGGTGAGAAGGATGGGAAAGTGGATTTAAGACTGAAAGCCAAGCTTGCGAGAAAATATCTTGACAGAAATGACATCGAGATGGAAGAGATCGAAGGTACCTACATTTCGGAAAAAAAGGGCCCCTTCACTTTTATGGGCGAAAGAGGCGTTTTAGATACTGAAAAACAGACAGGGATCCTTTACGGATTCACAGCCAAAATCCATAATGAATATGAAGTGAAGACAGGATCCATAAGCTTTAACCTGAAGGATGGTTCTGCATTTGGTGAGGAGGCGGTTTTTATTAAAGGGCAGAAGCTGAGTTTAAAAGGCGTAGGAATAAGAGGAGAACTGAAACAGGGGAAATTTACTCTCCTTAAAGATGTATCCGGATCGATCAAAACTGATAAAGATGCGTATGCATTTGAGTCCGATTCTCTCACTTATGATAGGGAAAACTCAATTTACATTCTCACTGGTGGGGTAAAGGCGGATAAGTCGGGCATGCGCATAAAATGTAACAGGATGCACATATACGCGGATAACACAGGTGTAAGAAAGGTAGAGGCATTTGGTAACACGGAGATGTTATCAAAAGGAACTGTTGCGAAAAGTGATAAGGCATTATATGATTTTAATCAGAAAAAAGTGGTTTTCTTTGGAAAGGTCTACGTAAAAAAAGAAGAGATGGAACTCAAAGGTGACATAATAGAGTACTACTTTGAAGAGGGAAGATTTACAACGTCCTCACCCAAGGTGCGGATTAAAAGAAACGGGTATTAGATGCTTTCGGCATTTAATATAACTAAATCGTATAATAGCAGAATAGTGGTGAATAACATAAGTCTATCCGTAAATGAGGGTGAGATAGTGGGACTCTTTGGTCCCAACGGCGCAGGAAAGACATCCTCCTTTTACATAATAATAGGGTTCATAAAACCCGACAGAGGAAAGGTAGTGCTTGACAGGGAAGACATTACTAATCTTCCCATGTTTATGAGGGCAAGGAAAGGAATAACATATTTACCTCAAGAACCTTCCGTATTCAGAAAAATGAGTGTCGAGGATAATCTTATATCGATTTTGGAATTTTACGGTTTAGACAACCAAGCAATAAGGAAAAAGGTTGATGAACTTCTAGAGGCATTCAAGCTAGATCATCTTGCAAAAAATACAGCCGAATCATTATCAGGAGGTGAACGGAGAAGACTAGAAATAGCAAGAGCCCTTATGGTTTCACCGCGCTTTATGCTTTTAGATGAACCGTTCTCCAGTATTGATCCCCTTTCAATCTCGGAATTAAAAAAGATAATAAAGGGTCTAAAAAAGAGAAATATTGGTATTCTTCTTTCAGACCATAATGTGAGAGAATCCCTTCCTCTATGTGACAGAGCGTATGTGATAAACAATGGAAAACTCCTACTAGAGGGGCCCCCTGAAGCAATAGCGAACGACAGAACGGTAAGAGAGATATATCTTGGTGAGGAGTTTTACATAGATGCTTGAAATTAAGCAGGAACAGAAGATAGCTCCCGTACTTACCCAAAGACTCCAGCAGGCCATTAAGCTGTTACAACTTTCCAGAATGGAGCTATTAGAGGTGATAGAAGAAGAACTTAAAGAAAATCCGGTACTGGAAATTGAAGAAAAAGAGGATGAGCAAAGGGTTGAAGACGTTTCTGAAAGAGAAGATATGATCGAATTCCTTGAAAAGTATTCACCTTCTGAAAACTATGAGGAATACGAGGAGAGAGAGTTTCCAGACTACGAAAGGACATTGAAAAAAGGTCAAAATCTGAGAGACTACTTAAGGTGGCAGATAAGTCTTTCGGATTTTAATACTCAAGAAAGGCAGGCCGCGGAATGGATAATAGAGAACATAGATGACAACGGTTACCTAATAAGCGAGCCAGATGAGATAGCAAACCAATCCAATTTTGATAAAAATCTTATCCTATCTGTGTTGGAAAAGATAAAAAAGCTGGATCCGCCCGGTGTGGGAGCCAAAGACTTAAAGGAGTGCATACTTCTCCAGTATCACGCTAGAGAGGAAAAAGACCCTCTTTTTGAACTTGTTTTGAAAAGATACTTCGAATTGCTCAAAAACGGAAGGATAATTGACATTTCAAGAAAAACTGGGATTCCGCTAACAAAGGTGAAGGAAATTTACGAAAAATTGAAAACGTTTGATCCGAAGCCTGGTAGAACCTTTGCTGATGAAGCTACAGTTTATGTCGTCCCAGACGTGTATGTAGTAAAGAAGGAAGATGGTTTCGATGTGCTACTGAATGATGAGGAATTACCGGAATTAAAGATAAGCAGATACTATGTGGACCTTTATTTGAATAACAAGATAGATACGGAGACAAGAAAGTTCATTAAGAACAAGATTAAGCAGGCTGAATGGTTTATTAAAAGCATAGAACAAAGGCAAAAGACCCTTTACCTTGTGGCGAAAAGCATAGTCCGATTTCAGGAAGAATTCTTAAGAAAAGGTATAAAGTATTTAAAACCGTTGACACTTAAAGACGTGGCTATGGATATAGGTGTGCATGAATCGACTGTGAGTCGTATTACAACCAACAAATATATGAGCACGCCTTTCGGTGTGTACGAGATGAAATTCTTTTTCCCACAGGGAATAGATAAAGATGGGGGAGATAGCGTATCCGCAGATTCGGTTATGAACCTTATAAAAGAATTGGTTGAGAAAGAGAATAAAAAGAAGCCATTGACAGATGACGAGATCGCGAAGATATTGAAGGAAAAATACGGGATAAAAATAGCAAGAAGAACAGTTGTGAAGTACAGGGAGCAACTCAACATTAGGTCCTCAAGACAAAGACGAGAAAGAATTTGAGAAACATTTAATCGGAGGGGATGATGGAAATATCAATAAGTTTCAGACACATGGAGCCCAGTGAGTACTTAAAAAATTATGTGGAAGAGAAACTCAAAAGACTCGAAAGGTACGCTGAGACCCCACTTGAGGCCCATGTTGTACTTTCATCTGAGCGTAAATACTTAAACAGGGTTGACGTCATGCTCAACTTAAATGGGATAGTCATAAATGCCCAAGAAGTGATGGATGACATGCGGGCTGCTATAGATAAAATATTGGACAAACTGGAAAGGAGATTAAAAAGGTATAGAGAGAAGATAAGGAAGATAAGAGAAAAAAGAAAAATAGAAGTTTCTGGACAGGAGGAGGAAACAAGAAAACTTGTTATAAGGAAGAATATAAATTTGAAACCGATGGATGTTGAGGAGGCTATCCTTCAGCTGGAAGCATCGGGAAATAACTTTTTGGTTTTTAGAGATAGCGAAAACGATAACATATGTGTGCTTTACAAGAGAAAGGATGGTAATTTCAGTATAATAGATACCAAGGGAAGGGCGGTTTGACTTTAGTGGAGATCCTAAAGGAGACAAATATACTTCCAGAATTGAAAGGTAAAAAAAAAGAAGATGTCATAAACGAGCTCATAGCATATCTATATCAGCAGAAACTGATACCAGATGAGAGAGAAGCTTTAAGAGTAGTGTTTGAAAGAGAGAAGCTTGGTTCAACAGGTATAGGTGATGGTGTAGCCATTCCGCATGGCAAACTGTCAGACATTGAAAGACTAATATGCGTTTTGGGAATATCAAAGGAAGGGATAGATTTCGAAGCGGTTGATGGAAAACCAGTTCATCTGATATTTTTGATTCTTGCCCCCGCACATAAGTTGTCTCTTCATCTGGAGGCTCTCTCTAAAATTTCAAAAATCTTAAAAAACGGTATATTAGTAAAAAAGATAATCAAAACGACTGACGCAAAAAAAATATACCAGCTTATAAAGGAAGAAGAGTACGGAATCAAAAATGAAAGAGAATGAGCTGAAAGTAGTTATCGTAAGCGGAATTTCCGGTTCAGGAAAGACCACCTTTTTGAGAGCCTTGGAAGACATAGGATTTTTCTGCGTGGATAACCTTCCCATTGTTATGCTTGAAAAATTTTTAGATCTTTACGCGACTTCACATAGACTTATAAAAAGATGTGCCTTTGTAGTGGATATAAGGGAAAAGGAATTCTTCGGAGAGGGAAAGGAGGTTATAAAAGATGTTAAGAAGAAGTACGGAACAGAGATCGTTTTTTTGGAGAGTACAGATGAGATCTTAATAAGAAGATTCAATGAGACTCGCAGGGCTCACCCTCTTTTTCATAAAGGAAGTGTAAAGGAAGCGATAAAAGAAGAGAGAGAGCTTCTTCAATGGCTTAAGGACATGTCGGACAAGATATTGGACACTTCTACAATGTCACCTCACGAACTCAAAAATTTTGTATTTAAGAACTATTCATTTCAGGAAAAAAGGATGAAGGTTAACATCATCTCGTTTGGATACTCCTTTGGAATTCCATACGATGCGGATCTAGTAATAGATGTGAGGTTTCTACCTAATCCTAACTACGTGAATGAACTCAAAAAGAAGACCGGCCTAGACGAGGAAGTGAAATCATACATTGCCCGAAGCGATATCTATGGAATCTTTTCTGAGATGTTATGGAACCTTTTCTCTTTTTTGATTCCACAGTACGAAAAAGAAGGCAAAAGTTACTTAACTGTAGGATTTGGATGTACTGGAGGTAGGCATAGATCCGTTTTTGTTGCGGAACATTTTTCTGAGAAGGTTTCGAGCATGGGTTACAATGTAACAACAATCCACAGGGACGTGGGAAGGTAAAATATGGTAGGCATTGTAGTTTGTGCTCATTTCAACCTGGCGAAAGAGATGGTGCTTGCCACAGAGCTGATCGCCGGAAAACAAGACCAGATGAGATACGTGAATATAAATCCTGAAGACGATATGGAAAAAGTTAAAAAAGAGCTGGAGGAGGCCATAAAAGATGTTGACTCGGGGGAGGGAGTGATTATATTCACCGATATGTTTGGGGGAACTCCTTGTAATATAAGTCTTGCTTTCCTCGAAAAGGGTAAAGTAGAAGTTGTAACAGGGGTGAACCTTCCAATGATTATAAAGATCGCGCTGGAAAGGGAGGGTAAAAAATTAGATGAGCTTGCGGAGTTGATAACAACTTACGGACAGAAACACATATACTTAGCGAGGGACGTACTTAAAAAAGATGGTTAGGGGAAATTTTGTAATAAAAAATAGGCTTGGGCTTCACGCACGCGCTGCTGCAATCTTTGTAAAAAAGGCTAATGAGTTTAGTTCAGAGGTACGTGTTGAGAAAGATGGATTTAAAGTAAACGGAAAGAGCATAACTAGCCTCCTTATGCTTGCTTGTCCTTTTGGAACAGAGATTGTACTCGAAGTAGAAGGGGAAGACGAAAAGGAGGCGTTTGATGAGCTTTCGAGGCTGATCGAAGAAGGATTTTTCGAGGAATGAATAGAGAAAGAAAAATAATAAGGGGGATTGGGACATCTTCGGGAGTGGCAATAGGACGGGCTTATGTCCTAGAAAGGGGAAAGATTCCAGTACCTAAAAGAAATATAAAACCAGAAGCACATGACAGGGAGATAAACAGATTAAGGACAGCAATAAAGGATGCTCAGGAAGAGCTGAAATCTATTAAGGACAGATTAGACGAAGAGATAAGAAAACATGCCTTCATTATAGACACCCACCTTTTGATACTTCAGGATGATTTTCTCATAAACTCAGTCATAGATGTGATCAGAAATGAAAACGTAAACGCCGAATGGGCTTTGGACATGGTGGTTTCGAGAATTTTAACAACTCTTGAGAAGGTTGAAGACCCGTATCTGAGAGAGAGAGCCCAGGACATTGAGTACGTGTACAAAAGGCTAATGAGAATAATGGTAAAAAAGGTCAAACTGGATATCGATAGCTTACATCTAAGTGCAAAGACAATCATTGTAGCTCATGATCTTTCCCCAGCAGATACAATCCATCTGAATCTAAAGAAGATCTCTGGATTCGTGACCGATATAGGGGGAAGGACTTCTCATACCTCTATAGTTGCAAGAGCGTTAGAGATTCCGGCTGTGGTCGGCACACAGGTAGCATCGAGTACTGTAAAGAACTTCGAGAGAATAATAATAGACGGTGATGAAGGCATAGCCATAGTAAATCCCAGTGAGGAAGATGTAAAGTACTATGTGAGAAAACAAAAACTCCTTAAGGAAAAAAAGAATGAGCATTTGAGGATCGCAAAGTTAAAACCTGAAACTAAAGACGGATTCAAAGTTAAGATTGGGGCCAACATAGAACTCATACCGGAAATGGAAATTGTGGAGAAGTACGGGGGCGAAGGAATTGGCTTGTACAGAACTGAGTACCTTTATCTATCGAGGAAAGCCATCCCAACCGAAGAAGATCATTTTCAGGTTTATAAAAAACTCGCTGAGAGAAAATCTTTCAGTTACGTAACCATAAGAACTCTTGACATCGGTGGAGACAAATTTGTGTCGAATTTGGACCTGGCTAAAGAACTTAACCCGGCTATGGGGCTTAGGGCGATAAGATTATGTATAAAAGAGACCCAGCTTTTCAAATCTCAGCTTAAAGGAATCTTAAGGGCAAGCGCTTATGGTCCTTTGAAAATTCTAATACCTATGATCTCGGGCATAGACGAAGTAATAAAAACAAAGGAGATTATTAGAGAGTGCATGGCTGAGCTAGAAGAAAGGAAGATAAGCTATAACAAGGATATAGAAGTTGGAGTCATGATAGAGGTCCCTTCATCTTGTATGATAAGCGAGATACTTGCAAAAGAAGTGGATTTCTTCAGCATAGGGACAAACGACTTAATCCAGTATACTTTGGCCATAGACAGGGTGAACGAGTACGTATCCTACCTGTATGAACCACTTCATCCAGGTGTATTAAGACTCATAAAGAACACTATAGATGCTGCTCATAAAGAGGGGATAGAGGTAGCCCTTTGTGGTGAGATGTCATCAGAACCCCTTTACATACCAGTCCTCTTAGGTCTTGGCATAGATGAACTGAGCATGAACCCATACTCAATCCCCCAAGCGAAAAGTATCATAAGAAAACTTGACCAGGATTACTGCAGAGACCTCGCTAACCATATATTAAGCATGAAATCGGGCCGAGAGGCCGAAAGGTTTTTAAAAGGTGAACTAAAAGAAGTATTGAAAGACGATTGGATTTTAATGGATAATAGATACGATTTGCTTAAAGGTCGGATTTGATCTTAAGGAGGATTAGATGGCAACAAAAAGGTTTCTTTTTACTTCAGAATCAGTAGCTGAAGGTCATCCGGATAAGATTGCTGACCAAATCTCGGACGCGGTCCTTGATTCATTGATAGAGCAGGACAAAACAAGCAGGGTGGCTTGTGAGACACTTGTTACTACAGGACTGGTTTTTGTGGGTGGAGAGATAACCACAAAGGGCTACGCAGACATCCCAAAGATAGCGAGGGAAACTATCCGGGAGATTGGTTATAACAACTCTTCCATGGGGTTTGACTGGGAGACATGTGCTGTAATTACAGCTATAGATGAACAATCACCAGATATAGCGATGGGTGTGAATGAGAGAGAGGATCATGAGATGGGTGCGGGAGATCAGGGAATGATGTTCGGTTATGCTTGCACAGAGACTCCTGAACTTATGCCAATGCCTATAATGCTTGCTCACAAGCTGGTAATGAGACTGTCTGAAGTCCGAAAAAAAAACATTCTCACATTCTTAAGACCCGATGGCAAAAGTCAGGTTACTGTGGAGTACTTAGACAGAAAGCCAGTGAGGGTCGATGCAGTGGTGATTGCTGCTCAGCATACACCTGATGTGGATACGTCCACGTTGAGGGAAGGGATAATCGAAGAGGTTATAAAGAAGGTTATACCTCCATCTCTTATGGACAAGGAGACCAAAATATACATAAATACCACCGGAAGGTTCGTTATAGGCGGCCCGAGAGCTGATTGTGGGATGACCGGCCGCAAGATAATAGCAGATACTTACGGTGGTGTTGCAAGTCACGGGGGCGGGGCATTCTCGGGAAAAGATCCTACAAAGGTGGACAGAAGTAGTGCGTACATGGCGAGATACATTGCAAAGAACCTCGTAGCGGCGG
>JAOADT010000041.1 GCA_026417175.1 Deltaproteobacteria bacterium
ATCATACCTACCTCCAACGTCGTAGTTGGTAAGTATTGTAACATAATTTGCCTTTTTTTAATAAGGAAAATGTGGTTTTTGATACAACTGCTTCCTTTTATATAGTAAAAGGTTTATGTGTATCTATATAAATATTTCAGGAATCCTAAAAAGCGTTCTTTTTTCGTTATAAAATTTGATACTTTTTATTGAGTATGATATTTATTTGATCCGATAAGTTATTTACAATAAGTAAATAATTCCCAAAAAAGGAGTGTTTACATGGACGGTCAACTAGAAGATTCTTTGAGAAAGGCAATCGACATGGAAATTCAAGGCAAGTCTTTTTACTTGGAGGCAGCTGAAAAATCAAGAACGGAACTTGCAAAGATGGTATTTCGTCAACTGGCAGAAGAAGAAGATATCCATATTAATGTTATTGAAACAATTTATTCTAGAATAAAAGAAGAATCGAAAATCGAGGAGTGGATAACCGGAACCAGGGAAAATAAAAGCGAAATATTGAATCCATTTAGAAAGGAACTTCTAAAAGAAGCAATAAAAGCAGAAGAAGACATAGACGCCTTGAAGTTTGGGATGGAGATGGAGGAGAAAAGCATAAAATATTATGAGGAGCTTAAAGACACTACTGATAATCCTTATGTGAAACGTTTCTTTCTTACTCTTGCTTTCGAGGAAAGAGGACACTATCTTAAGCTTTTTGATGCTGTGGAATTCCTCACGAACCCAGAATCATTTCTTCTCCTCAAAGAACGAAGCATGAGGGACGGAGGCTAAATTAGCACGCACCTACTTCAAAAAATTTAGTATCTCTTCCACATCAGGAACTTCCCTTATGGGGTAAATTTTTACAAATGTCACCCTACCATTTTCGTCTACGATAACATTTGCCCTTTCTGAAAATCCATCAGTTAATCTAAAAATCCCAAGTCTTGAGGCAAATCCCCCATGGGGCCAAAAGTCACAAAGAAGACTTAGCCTTTTTATACCTATTGCTTCTGCCCACGCTCTCTTACAGAATACACTATCTACACTTATCCCTAAGGGAATTGTATCCTTCTCCAAGAATCTATCATAATTTTTTTCCAACGATATCATTTGATCCCTACACACCGGAGTCCACGCAAGAGGATGAAACGAAAGAAGTAGTTTTTTATCCCTATGGTCGATACTTCTAAAAAGCTGGTCCCTCTGATCTCTTAATTCAAAATCTCCAAGGATATTACCAACTTCTATCATTATTACCTCCTTTTATACTTTGAATTTGGATACCCATTCACTAAATGTGCTCAATAGGTCCTTTAATCTTTCCCTCGTTGAATCATCAACTAGTCTCCCATTTTTGTCAAATTTCTTTTCTGCGAGGGGTACCATAACCTCGGGCTGATTAAGAACATATACGTTCAAACAGACAAAAACCTGTCTCAAATGATATTGGGCCCTTGCGGTCCCTAACATCCCTATAGATGCTCCAATAATCGCCGCCGGCTTTCCAAAAAAAACATTATCTCCATATGGCCTTGAAGCCCAATCTATCGCGTTTTTCAGGACTCCAGGTATTGAGTAATTATATTCGGGAGTGGCAACGAGGACGCCGTCTGACAACCTAATCTTTTCCTTGAAAACCTTTACTCTTTCTGGTGGGTCTGACTCGAAATCCTGGTTAAATGGCGGAATGCCGTCAAGATCAAATATCTCAATATTCATTTCTTCAGGCAAAAGTTCAAGACAAGCATTAAGAAGAAACTTATTATATGACGCTTTCCTTAAACTGCCAGCAAACCCTATTATGTTCAATTTCTCGTTACCCACTATCATCACCTCCTCCATTCTAAGGCCTCTGTCTTCTTATAATAATAAAAGTTCTTTGTCAATAAAAAATCTAGATAAGGAAACTTTTCACAAAGCGTGGATGTAACACATCCTATTCATTCTTGGCAGAAAAAGATCTTGAATTTATAAAGGACAAATCATTGAAAACTTGACAGCTTGTACCTTGGCAAACCAGAAGATCTTCGCGAGGAATGTTTAAAGTTATTTTAAAAGGCCTGTAAGCAAAAAGAACATCTTTAAAGAACTTTTCAGTCTCTACTTTACATATTCCTTCTAAGTAGGCGTATAGGCTAATGAAATATGAAAACGATACCATTGGGGTCCGTTTGGTCAGCCCAGCAAACGCTTTTAATGTTTTCTCGGCACAATCAATAAAATCTGGCCTGTTTTTTATTTGACCCAAAAGTAAAAACACATATGGTGCAATCCCGTTAGCTGAAACTATCGGGGAATCTTGAATATTTTTTATCCCCATAGCCAGATAACCATTTGGCTCTTTTAGATCTCTGTCAAAAAATCCAAAGTTTTCATCATCCCAAAATAGCTCCAAGGCCTTATCCGCAATTTTTACCGCCAGTTCTACGTAATCGTTTTTCTGAGTCACTTCAAAAATGCAAATTAACGCCATGCACAAAAATATGTAGTCATCGGAAAAACCATTCACACCAAAAGTGTGGAAGACCCCATGTTCGTTAACGTATTCCCTCAACAATTTAATGATAGTTTTTTCCGCTTGTTCTTTTGCCCATTGATCATGAAAAGCCTTCCAATATTCACACAAAGATGCAACCATTAAGGCATTCGAACTGGTGTATATGGTCATATCTAAATATGGTTGCGTGTACCTCTTTTCCCGAAATAAAAGTAGCTTCTCCTTTATCTTTTTGATAGCCTCTATGGAATCATCCAGTCCACTACCTGGTCTTAGAGCCAATACGTATCTATCAGGATTCGAAGTTTTTTTGGTCTCAGTTTGAAAATTAAAATATGAATTTGCCAGTTCAACTTCATCTTCTGCAAGGACACTTTTGATTTCATCAAAGGTAAATATGTAGTAAGCTCCTTCTTCTAATCCTTCAACATCTGCATCCTGAGATTCATAAAATCCACCATCTTCAAGATGTCCGTATTTCTTATAATAATTGACAATCCCCTCTGCGATTCTCTTATACAGATCCATTCCAAAAACACGGTGTGCCACGGTATAAACCCGAAGAAGCTCTGCGTTATCCGAAAGAATTTTCTCAAAGTGGGGTATCATCCATTTTTCGTCGGTAGAGTACCTGAAAAAACCACCAAGAAGATGATCGTAAATCCCCCCCTGAGCCATCTTGTCAAGCCAGAGAGTGGCAGCTTTTTTTGCCACCTCCGATTTCTTAAAAAAGTAGTGATAAATTAAGAGTTCAATACCTCTCGCATTATGGAATTTGGGAGGTGGACCAATTCCCCCATTTACGTAATCTATTGACTTCAAAAGAGTCTCCATCCCTTGATTTAAGAGATCCCAATTTATGTCTTCAGAAAAGGTTTGTGAATGATAGATTATGAACCTTCGAAATACTAAATCTGCTAATTCCTCTACTTCTTCCTGTCTTTCATGCCAAATTTTTAGGACTCCTTCTAGAATTGATCTTAAAGAGGGAATCCCAAATTTTGACTCGGATGGAAAGTAAGTTCCTCCAAAAAAGGCTTTCCCTTGCGGCGTCAAAAAGACCGTAAGAGGCCAACCACCAGTTCCGGTCATCGCCAGAACCGCTTCCTGATATCTTCGATCTATATCAGGCCTTTCGTCCCGATCCACTTTAATCGGTATAAAATTATCGTTTATTATTTTTGCTAATTCTTCGTTCTCAAAGCATTCTTTCGCCATTACGTGGCACCAATGACACCATATTGCACCAATCGAAAGAAATATTGGTGCCCTTTTCCTTTTTGCCGCTTCAAACGCCTCCTCGGACCAGGGATACCAATCTACTGGTTGATTCGCAGCTTGTTTTAGGTATGGGCTTTTTGATCCTAAAAGACGGTTACTCACTGCAGTTCTTTAATCACCGATCTATTCTTAATGTAAAAGCATCAACCTTGGTTTCAGCATTTCCGAGTCCACCGACGAAGTTGGCATACACTCCTACAAAGCCCTTTTTCACACGGGAAGTGTCTACTTCTCCAACAAGTTTCATTCCATTTAAAAAGAACCGGGCTTTTCCTTTTTTTACAAGAATCCCAAACTTATAAAAACTGCCTTTTTTGGGGAATTCTCCTAAAACCTCAATAGCAGGCCAGAATCTTAGATAAACTGGGAAGTGTCTTGTATCTGAGCCCACATAAGCTACATTAAAGGAAGGATTCTTACTGTTAAAGTTACAGACGAACCTATAAAATTTACCTTCATAGGGATCAACGAGAAAAGCTAGACCTGAAATTGGCCCCCTTTCTCCTTGGTTTGGATTACAGAACACGTGTGCTTCCACAAAAAAATCAGTAGCCATAGGGGTAACCATATAAGAAAGAGCTGCGAAACCCCCAGCATTTGAGTTTCGTAGAACTCCGCTCCCCCCATCTCCATCTATCGACAAATGATCTACTTCCCCACCTATATTGTCACCGAAGTAATGCGGGAAAAACATCCATCTCATCTGGGGAATACCCTCGGAAAATGAATCTTTAAACACATTCGCATGCAGGCTGGATTCGATCAAAACAATAAAAACCAATGAGAGAAACACGTAGAGCACACATTTACGTAGAGAATTCATCACTTTTCTTTTACGAGAATTTTAGAGAAGATTTCACGTATTTTGTCCATATCTACCTTTTGTTCCGCAAGTGGCTCCCCCTTGATTATAGGAAATTGCTCTTCCAGTGTGGTCTTCTCGTGTTTATAAAGTATTCCAATAGGGATTTTTTCTCCCCACTCGAGTGCTTTACCAAAAGCGCCAATCCTGTCCCGTGGATCGTAATTGATTTCCAAATGATACACCCTTTCTCGATACCACTTGTAGGTATTAAACTTATTATAAGTGACACAAGGCTGTAGGATATCTATCAGTGAAAACCCTTTGTGTTTTATCGCCTCTTTCATAACCATTTTCAAGTGCTCTGGATCTCCAGCGAACCCTCTTGCTACAAAACTACAATCAAGAGCAATAGCAAGGGCTAGTGGATTTAATGGTTCAGAGACCGTACCAAACGGCTGATTCTTAGTTTTGACCCCTCTCATAGTAGTAGGAGAGGCCTGACCTTTTGTGAGTCCATACACCTGATTGTTGTGGACAAAGAGTTTTATGTCAGGATTCCTCCTGATAGCATGTATTAGATGGTTACCACCTTCGCCATAGCAATCACCATCGCCAGCTACCGCAAATACCTTAAGGTGGTGGTTTGCTAATTTAATGCCAGTAGCAACCGGTAACGTTCTCCCGTGAAGTCCATTGAACGTATTGCAGCGTGTGTAATGGGGAAACTTCCCTGCCTGCCCTATTCCAGAAACTATCACAATCTCGTGTGGAGCAATTTGTAACTCTACCATTACTTCACGAAACGCGTTGAGGATTGAAAAATTTCCGCATCCGGGGCACCATGCAGGTTGTCTACCTATAAAATCATTTAGCGACAGCAATTAATCTCTCCTTAAGCTCCTCTACAGTAAACGGTCTTCCATCAAATTTATTGATTCGCGCATCGAAACTTATCCCTTTTTCCATACCCAAAAGCTTTTCAAACTGACTTAATGCATTTTGTTCTACACCTACCACTTTTTTCGCTTTTTCAAAATACCGTAAATACCCATCCTCCTCAGGAAAAGGATAAATTTCGCTAAAATGAAGCATACCTAGTTTTAAATCCTGTTTTAACTCTTCAACCACCTCTTTCACTACACCGTACATTGATCCCCAACATACAACAAGAGTGTCAGGAGGATTCTCGCCAAAAAAGATGGGAGGAGAAATTTCTCTTTTAATGTATGGAATTTTTTTAAATAATCTCTTCTCAACCATTCTCGTTCTAATTTGCGGATCCTCAGTTATGTGACCCTCTTCGTCGTGCTCATCGCTATCTGTAACAATTAGATGATGTGCATCCCCTGGTACACCTAATGGAGACACACCGCTTTCTGTAAAACTGTGACGATTATAACTTAAAATATTCCTAAAATTTTTACCTCGCAATCGATAATCTACGTATTTTAATCTTTCCATATCTAAACTATCATATGTCCACTGCGAGTCGGCAAGATACTGATCAGTAAGGATTAAAACTAAAATCTGATATTTTTCGGAGAGATCAAATGCTTTGTTCGTAAGATAAAGAGCTTGCTTGGGCGATCCGGGTGCAAATATAACCCTGGGAAATTCTCCGTGGCCAGCAAAAGTAGCAAAAAGCAATTCGGCGGCCTCGGTTCGAGTTGGAAGCCCTGTTGCGGGACCAGGTCTTTGGGCAAGAACTACAACGAGAGGGGTTTCGGTCATAGCCGCCAAAGATAACCCTTCAACCATAAGACAAAAACCACCACCAGATGTTGCCGTCATAGCCCTTACTCCAGCGAATGAAGCTCCAATTATCATATTTATAGCAGATATCTCATCTTCGGCCTGCTCAACCACAATTCCTAGATCTCTCGCATACTCTGCGATAAAATTAAAGATTCCTGTTGAAGGAGTCATGGGATAGCCTGAGTAAAATTTGAGACCTGACGCACATGCGCCTATTCCGATAGCCTCGTTTCCCGAGATTAAAGTATTTGGTTTTAGTACTTGGGATACTGAAAAAGAACACTTTAAGCACTCCTTCAATGCGAACTCATAACCTAGCTTAGCACATTTTACATTTGCCTCTAGAACTTCAGTATCTTTCTTTCCAAAGGTTTTTTGAATAGTCTCAATCATTGGCTCGGGTTGCATTTTCAGCATTCCAACTATCGAGCCTATCGCAACCGAATTCATCATGATCTTGCTACCACCATGCTTTAATGCAAGATCCAGAAAAGGAATTGATAAAACACGGGGCCCCTCTAGAGTTTGCTTAAAAAGTGAGGGGTCATATAAAATCTGACCATTCTCGGATAATTCCGGTCCATGAAGTGTTATACTATCCTTGTCTAATGCCAAAAGAATCTCTAACCTAGCCTTCATTGCTTCCTTTGGCTTGTCTGATATTCGTATGTAGAAAGAGTTGTGTCCGCCCCTTATTCTAGATTCGTAATCTTGACTTGTGAAAACGTAATATCCAGCCTCAGCAAAAATATGTGCAAGCGTATCTCCTATTGTCTGAATACCCTGTCCCGCTTCTCCACCTATTCTAATAGAATAATCCATAGAATTTAGAAGATTGGAATGATTTTAAATTAATATTAAACAAAATGAAAGTCAACTATTTTCTTTACTTTGACATTTAACGCCACTTGTGACAAGGATTTGCTGATACTCTATAAAAATCCAAGTTGCCTGCTGCTTTCCCATTAGTACAGCCAGCAATAAAAGAAAAACATGGAAATAGTTAAAATAAAAAGCCACGTGGAATATAAAAAGTTCAAAAAACAAAATGTAACCATTTTTGATTCAGAAGAAATTAAGATTAACAAATAAAGAATAATTGTCACTCGCCGAGATCTAAGTCAAAATGCAGAGAAACCGATCCTGTAAATGCCTTGTTATTAAAATATGAAGACACCATTTAATTGAGGTGACTAAAAAGTAAATAAAGTATTCTGCGATTAACATTTTCTGACCTTACAGATATCAACCGGCCTTTGAAAAGAGGAAACACTGTCACTTTATTCTTTGTGTTAAGGCAGCGGACTCCAAAAAAAAATTTGCATTGACAGGAGAATCTTTTTAATTGTAATATTGCGCGTGTAATTTAAAAGGGGGGAGGGTTCATCAATGGAAGCCAAAGTGGATAAGTCATGGAAAAACATGAGTCCTAAAGAAAAAATGAACACAAGATGCCAAAAATGGCTATCGGCAGAAGGTATTCAATTTAAGAATGCGGAGGCGGAGGAAAGATATAAGAAGGCACTTAAGAGGTTTTTAGATGCCATTCAGCTTGAAAGTTTGCCTGACAGAGTACCAATTTTCATAACCGGCACTTTTCTTGTGGCTAATCTTTATGGACTCACACCTTATGAGGCAATGTACGACTATGACAAAATTATTGAGGCTCACAAGCGGTTTCTTCTGGATTATATGCCCGATTACGATGTTACCCCGTTTTTTGTGGGATCGGGAAGAGTTTTGGAAATTTTAGACTACAAACAATACAGGTGGCCAGGGCATGGTGTTTCTCCTAACGTTGGATATCAGTATGTGGAGGCTGAGTACATGACAGAAGATGAATATGATTACCTTATAGATGATCCGTCTGACTTCTGGTTGCGCATATTTCTTCCTCGGATTTGTGGCATCCTTGAGCCATTTAAAAATCTTTCCCCCTTTACAGAGATGTGGGAGATTGTTGTTGTTGCACCGCAGATGATCCCTTTTGGAATTCCACCAGTCCAGGAAGCTCTCAAAAAATTAATGGAAGCAGGAAACGAGGCACTAGCATGGATCCATAAGATAGGTGCATATGGAATGGAAGCCGCATCCTTAGGTTTTCCCGGTCTGATCGGCGGAGCAACAAAGGCTCCCTTTGATATTTTGGGTGATACATTACGGGGGACAAGAAAGGTGATGTTAGATATTTATAGAAGACCAGAACTTGTCTTGAAGGCAATTGAAAGACTTACACCACTAGCGATAAAGCAAGGTGTAAGAGGAGCAAATACGAGCGGTGTGCCGGTTATCTTTATACCGCTTCACAAGGGAGCAGATGGTTTTATGTCAGATGAGCAATTCAGAAAATTCTACTGGCCCTCTTTACTGGCTACTGTTACCGGTCTTGTTGAAGAGGGTATAATCGTTTATTTGTTTGTTGAGGGTGGGTACAACACCAGGCTGGAATACTTGAAAGAACTTCCCAGGGGAGCATGTATGTGTCATTTTGATAGGACGGATATGGAGAAGGCAAAGAAGTTGCTAAAAGATAAGGTCTGTATCGCGGGAAATATACCGGCAGGACTTTTACTTAAGGGAACACCTGAGGAGGTAAAAGCGTACTGTAAAAAACTCATTGATACAGTAGGTAGAGACGGTGGATATATCCTTACACATGGTACCGCGCTGGATGAAGGAAACGCAGATAATCTTCGCGCAATGATAGAGTTTACAAGAGAGTACGGGGTTTACAAATAGGCGTTTTTCTCTGGATAAACGAATCGATTCAAATTATAAAATAATTCATAACTTTCTATTGCGCGTGAATGTCTTTTGCTATTTTTTAAGTGAGTCCCGCATAGTTTTTCGAAATTTGGTATGGGTTTGAAAAATAAATTTAGTAGCCCTACCCAGCTACATCTCTTAAGGTACCTTGCTTAATCGTTATTTCCTAGAGAACTTAAGCTACTAATCAGGTTCCCAGGTTATTTATTCCGATACCTTTTATAATTGCTCACAATTGTTTCTAATTTAAATTTGTTATAAAATGATTTAAATCAAAAAGAATTAGGAGGGTCCGATATGAAGCGCTTGCTAATATCCATAATCTTTATATCTTTTACAATAAAGCCAGTTTTCTCTTACGATGCAGAAATGGCCAAGAAATTCGATGCTCTTTTTTCCCAGCTTACACCTGAGGTTTTGACAATGAGACC
>JAOADT010000042.1 GCA_026417175.1 Deltaproteobacteria bacterium
TAGCTCTCCAAATGATGTCGAAATAAATTAGCCTTATGGAAGACTGTGAAGTAATTCTAGCAACTGATTGACTTCCCGGATCGGTAAGCGTTTGAGTTATGGGACAGATAGACAATAAAGACCGACAATTTGATTTTGAAAAAAGAATGCTCGTATAAATGCTATGATTTTAGGTGCATCCGAATTTACGGTGATGTTCTTCTTGATGACCCTCAAGAAAAAAGCTGATGTATTTGTTAAAAAATGGTAGACCGTGTGCAGATAGATTTATTGTGTTAAGATGAGAAATGGCTTACCATTTTCTCTGATTGACATGAAAGATTTATACAATAGCTAAGTATTTTTATATAGAATCTCATCCAACTAAGTTTATCCTGTGTGTCCTAACAAGCAATCGTTTTTAATCCTGAACATGTTACTGTATATCAAGCCAGAACTTGTCCCTCGCCTCTCTTAGACCGTCCGTCCGCTTTCTTTTGACTCCAAGTAATCAAAAACGAAAAAAAACTAGCTGTGACACATTAAATAGCTTCTCTATTTCACTAACTCTATAATATAAACTCAACAATCTTTTTTTACCCACAAGGGAATACAGATAGTGTAAGGTAAAATCTCTAAATAAGAATTCAAACAACTAAAAATTATGGAACCGTTTTCAAACAGGAAATTGTAAAAATTAGTTGGGTAGATCTCTCCTCTAATTATGTATTCACCTTTTTTCCGGGACAAGCGGGAGTCCTTTCAATTCTTTTTCCCTTATTTCTTCGTATGCCTTTTTTATTGCAACGTACCTCGAGGCAGTCGATGGATGGGTTGATCCTAGAAGATTTATAGCCCCTGGATGAAATGTGGCCATTCTTCTCCACAATTCTTCAGCTCCTGAGAGTGTGTATCCTGCCTTGTACGCTAGGTAACACCCAACATAATCGGCTTCTGCTTCAAATTCCTGACTGAACATTTGGGCTCCTACCTGTGAGCCTAAATCCACCACATTTATGCCTGTAATTCCTGTTACGATACCTCCAAGGATTGTACCCAAAATCATGTTACCAATTCTTTTAGTGATGTGTCCCATTAAGCAATGTGCCATTTCGTGACCTACAACAAGAGCGAGTTCGTTTTCATCTTTAACAAAATTCATCATGGCCGTTGTAACAAAAACGGTTTTTCCGTCAGTGAAGGCATTCACTTGTTCACTAAAAACAAGCTGAGTGTTAATCCTGCAAACTTTTTCCGGATGAATAATAAAATGAAAAGTGCCAGAATCACGTAAAATGGTCATCTTGATAGAATTCTGCCCTTTTTCTTCAATGTATTTTTGCAAATCTTTCGCTGTGAGCGGTGTTTTTGAGTCGTCTAATTCCAAAATTACATCACCCATTTTTAGTCCTGCTCTTTGAGCAGGGGAGTCAGGGATTACATGGATCAGAGTTGGTTTCTCAGAAACAGAAAGAAGTTTCTTCCACGCAGGTCTAAAATCAAAAGAAATATCATTTAAGGATATTGCAACAAATCCTGCACTGTAAGAATGATTTGTGCAGAGATCTTTATTTGCCACGTTTAGTCTATAACCTACATTAGAGAGAGCAGAAAGCATTTTAAAAGTTTTCTCAACTACGAGTTCTCTCTGTCTCTCCGCCTCTTCTTGGGCCTTTTCTTTTGGAACAACTGGATACCGAGTTGTGGGCGCGCAAGAAGCTAAAACGATACCTATTGATAATATACTGAGAAGAAATTTTAGAGTCTTTGAGACCGTTAAAATGCACACCTGCACTTTAACCCAACGCTGTTCTTTGTTTAAATATTATATCCGGCTTGATCTAATTGTTCAACAGAGGTATTCTAGGACGGTTTCTTAATCTTTTTTCCATCACCAGAAAAACTCTTGCAGGAGCAAATGGATAAAGATAAGATATAGTCACATTTTAAGAATTAAAAACGAAAAATGAGACTTAAGAGGCTTAAGGTCCGAAATGGCTAACACCACGGTGGTTACAACAATAAGAAGTGAGTCCGTAAGTGAAGCTTTACAGGAGAGATTGGCTAAGTTCTACGACTCATTTTTAAAGGTCCATAAGAAACATCTTGAGGAAAGCGGCGTTTCTTTAAAATCAAGTCCTTTTGGTTGGTCGCACGATGTGATAATTGCCATTGATAGGACCTTTTTGTTCGTAATTGCATCAAAGGATACATCTACGGAAGTTTCAAGTACTGACAGGTATTTCGATTTTTCTAAAAGGGGTACAATTGAATTAAGTAATTTGATGAAATCTGCAGCCCGGGATTTGGGTTGGAAAAACATGACGTACCTTATGTTCAGTCGGGAGATTTTAAATGCGTCAGAGGAGTTAAAACTTAAAGAGTTTGAGCGTATCTCCAGAGAGATAGTTGAGGACATAAAAAACACACAAAGCCTAACCGATAGACTTGGGATATCTGAAGTACTCACATACCTCGAGAAAGCCAAAGAGGCACTGAATGTAAAAAATCTGTCTGGCTTGCATCTGTGCATTGAGAACTGCCGTCAGGCTGTTTCTTCCCTTCTTTCTGGCTTTGTTCCGAGCGAAGGTCTTTTGACTCAATCCGATGATGAGTTAGTTGAGACTGTCTTGGAGATGCTAAAAAGGTTGCAGTACCTGTCCCAAGAAATTACCGAGGAAAAGGCACTTCTCATTTTAAGGCTAATGGAGGCATTAACAGAGTATCTTGTGAAAGTTGCTAAAAGGCTCGAAATTGAAAAAAAGAATATCTCTATTAGAAACGAATTGGAATAAAAAAACCTTAAAGTTTGTAGGGAGATATTTTTCTAATTACGGAATATCGGGTGATTTTGGTAGCTTTCATCTGCGGATTAACTCTTGGGATTTTGTTGGTTTATCTTTATTTTCGTTCCAAATTTCTAAGCTTACAGACAGCACTTAGGATATCAGAGCAAGCCCAGGAGGAAAGAACCCAACTCCTTCGTCAAATGGAATTTAAACTACAAGATGCCTTAGATGGAAAAGCCCGGGCTGAGCAAGATGCTAAAAGAATTCCTGAGTTGGAAGAAGAGCTTCGCAGTTTGAGAATTGAGAACACAAATTTGAGAACCGAAATTGCAGAAGTAAGAAAATTGAATGAAGTTCAGAAGGAAAAGATTCAATGGGTTGACGAAGCTCAAAGACAGCTAAAAGAATCATTTCAAGCTCTGGCATCTCAAGTACTTCAAATAAATGCACAAGAGTTTTTAAAACAGGCTAAAACCCAGCTTGAAGGAATTTTATCTCAGATGCGAAGTGATTTGCACATACATAAGGCAGAATTTAAGGGTTTAATAGAGCCAATAGAAGGCACTTTAAAGGCACTGGATACTCAGATAAGGGAACTAGAGCAAAAGAGAGAAGGCGCGTATCAGGGTATAAAAGAACAACTGTATCAACTCGCACAAACACACTATCAACTTCATGAGACAACTGTTGATCTCTTGAGGGCTCTTAAATCTCCTCCAATTAGGGGGAGGTGGGGCGAGTACCAATTGCGACGAGTTGTGGAAATGGCTGGCATGCTTGAACATGTAGATTTTGAAGAGCAAGACGGGATTGAAAGGGGAAGACCCGACATGATAATATTCCTACCAAACGGCGGTTTTTTGCCTGTGGACGCAAAAACTCCTATGCAAGCTTACCTTGAGGCAGTGGAGGCAAGGGATGATCAGACTCGGGCAATGAAGCTTGCCGAACATGCCAAATCGGTGAAAGAAAGAATAAAACAGTTGGGGCAGAGGCAGTACTGGCAGCAGCTCGGAAGGACTCCTGAATTTGTGATCATGTTTGTTCCAAATGATGCATCTCTGAGCGCTGCCTTTGAAAGAGAACCGGAACTTTTTGATTTTGCTATACAGCACAGGGTATTTCCTGCCACTCCTCTGAGTCTTCTTGCTTTACTTAGGGCTTGTGCCTACGGATGGCAACAGCATAAAGTAGCAGAAAATGCTCTTCAAGTTGCAAAACAGGGTAGGGAACTTTATGAAAGATTTTCAAAGTTCGTAGAACATATAGGAAAAATAGGGGTATCGTTGAATAATGCCATTAAATCTTATAACGAGGCTTTGGGTTCATTAGAAAGTAGGTTGCTTCCTACGGCAAAAAGGTTCAGAGAGCTATGCGGTTTAAACACAGAAATTGAACCTCCGGAGGCAATAGATAGGCAAGCCAAATTACCTTTCGGAGGTATGCAAAGTCTGGAGTAAAAGGAAATTAATTTTCTTGTGCGGCGGCTTTACGTCTAATTTTTTTTGAAAGTAAGAAAGTTGTCATTAATACGCGAGATAATAAGAAGGGAAATTGAAAAAGAGGGTGTTATAAGTTTTGAGAGGTTCATGGAGCTTGCTCTATATTTCCCAGGTTACGGTTACTATATGAGTAATCGCCTACCTTGGGGTAAAGAAGGTGACTATTACACAGCCCCTCAATTACACAAAATTTTTGGAATTATGGCCGGAATCCAACTAAAGGAGTTTTGGGAAGTTATGGGGAAACCAAAAAGATTTACTGTTATAGAAGGAGGACCTGGCGATGGAAGCTTAGCAAGGAGCGTTCTAAGTTACTTATCAGAGTATGAAAAGGACCTATTTAGGTCTTTGTGCTATGTCCTTCTTGAGAAAAACCCGTTTTTTCAGATTTTACAGAAAGATAAACTTAACCAGTTTGAGAACGTGATTTGGTCTGAAGACCTAAGAGACATCCCCCTTTTTTGCGGAGTATTTATTTCAAATGAACTTTTCGACTCTTTTCCTGTAAGAAGGGTAAAGATGGAAGAAGATTTGAAGGAAATATATGTCACTTTCAAAGAAGGTGACTTTGTAGAGTTTTTAGAGAACGCAAGTAGCGATTTAAAAACTTACATTGATCGATTCACTGAGGGTCTTCCAAAAGGGTTCATAACGGAGGTATGTTTAAAGTTAAAAGAGTTTTTAGACGAGCTTTCTGTTAAATTAGAAGAAGGATTTATATTTACAGTTGACTATGGATTCACATCCAAAGAGTATTATAGCAAGGAGAGATCCGGGGGGACGCTTGTTTGTTATTTCAAACATAGGTTCCACGACAATCCTTATATTAACGTGGGAGAACAAGACATAACTGCTCATGTAAACTTCTCGGCTCTTCACATCTGGGGGGAGGAAAGAGATTTCCAAACTGTTGGTTTCTGTCCTTTGGCTCCATACCTTGTCTCATTGGGGATAGACAGAGTAATCGAAGCTATGAAAAGATATATTGAGCCGCCAGATATTTTTAAGCTAAAAATGCTTCTCATCCCGGAAGGATTTGGAGAAACTCATAGAGTGATGATTCAGAAAAAAAATTTAGGGGATGTAAACTTAGAAGGGTTTAAATTAAAGAACATAAAACATTCGCTTTAAAGATACCTTAAAATCAAAAAAAATAGAAAGATGCCTATAAAATACCGCCTAATTTTCTTATAGATAGTCGTTATTTCCTTTTAAGATACCTTTATTACGTTACACATTTGCGACTTGAAAGGTGGAAATCCAGAAATTGGATCAAGCGTATTGTCATCCACAAGAATATTAACATTTGCATCTCCCGGCCATCCATGGGGAAGAGAGACCACCCCTTTCATAATTCTGTCTGTCACACGAGCCTTCATCTTTATGCTACCCCGGGGAGAGACTATTCTCACGATATCCCCCGATTTGATGTTTCGTGCTTTTGCATCTAAAGGATGGATATCAACAAGTGGATCAGGCATACGCATTCTTAGGAGTTTTATATTTCTAAACTGAGAGTGAGTATAAAATGGTACCCTTGCACCAGAGGTTAAAACTAAAGGATAGTTCTCTATAAGATCTGGTCTTGTAAAAGGGCTTTCTTGTGGCTCCGTATAACTAGGCAAAGGTTCATAGCCGTATCTTTGGAGAATAGATGAGAAAATCTCTATCTTTCCGGAAGGTGTGGGGAACCCCCTGGCAGGCTCGTAACGAGGAATCGGGATCCCTTCCTTGTATTTTTTAAGATGCTCGTAGTCAATACCGGTAGGCTCCAGAATGTAATTGACACAAGCCTTAAAATCCCCGTTCCAGAAAAGAGACCCGAACCCTAGTCTTTTTGCGATCTCAGAGTATATGTGCCACTCTGACAGACATTCACCTATAGGTTCGATCACTGGTTCTACGATTATCATTTTGTTCCGAAACTTGTCTATGAAAAGGCCAGTCCTTTCCCACCAAGAAGCGATTGGAAGTACTACATCGGCTAAAGACGTGCCATGTGTATGAAAGTATTCTGTGACAACTATAAAGTCGAGCTTTTTCAAACTCTCAACAAATTTGAGACTATTTGGAAAAAACTGTATATCGAGACCTGCACCAAAGAGGGCTTTTATTTCGTAGGGATTACCAGAATCTATTTGATCTTTAATGGCATTGGATTGCATCTCTTTCCAGAAATTAGTCCAGAGAGGAAACCTCTGAGACCCGATCCCTGGTGCCATATTACTTGTCTTCTCAAAGAGAGTTATATCGTTTAGTTTTGGATTTCCTGGAGGTGGCTGTAATGGATCAATGTTTCCTGTAAGAACTGGAAGTAAAATAATGGCTCTTTGATTTTGAAACCCGTTTGTATGGTGAGTAGTGCTGCTGGGGCTAAGGACTATTTGAGAAGGCTTGTTCAAGGCATATGTTAAAGCTGCATCACGGATTTTTAAAGCAGAAACCCCAGTTATTTTTTCCACCACGTCCGGAGTATAACATTCCAAGATGCTCGTAAGCTCTTTGAATCCTACCGTCCATTCTTCCAAAAATTGAGCATCGTGGAGTTTCTCTCTAAATATAACATTCATCATTCCGAGTGCGAGTGCCCCATCTGTTCCGGGACGTAGTTGCAAGTGAATGTCAGCCATTTTGGCAAGTGTCGTGACTAGCGGGTCTACTACTATTATTTTACCGCCTTTTCGTCTGTATTCTAAATAGGAAGGCCACTGAAGGGGGTTAGAGTTTTTTATACTGCTTCCCCAAATTAATTTACATTTATACTCAGACTTTCTAAACTGAGGTATGAAACCATAGGGATTTCCGTAAGTCACAAATACAGCTAGCATGGCACTTGAAGCGCAGCTACTGCTTTCTGTGCAATAATTAGGTGAACCAAAAGCATGAGCAAATCTTTGAAAGTAAGGTCTCGGCTCCTTAGTATACGAAATCCAAAATACAACTGCGTGAGGGCCGAAATTTTTTTTGATTCTATCGAGATTAGAGCTAACTATATCGAACGCTTCATCCCAGGTTATCCGTTCGAATTTGCCTTCGCCTCTTTTACCTACGCGAACCAAAGGATATTTTATACGATCAGGATGATAAACGAAATCAATCTGAGCTTTCCATCTTAGGCATCCTCGACCTGCCTGTTTTGTTGCTGGTTTAACTTTCACAACTTTTTTCTGCGAAATGTACACTAGCATTGGACAATGTGCTGTGCACATATAGCATATGGTATGTTTCGTGTTTTTATCACTTTTCATGACCCTTCCTTCCTTAAATGGTGATTTTCCTAAGTTAAAAACTTAATAACATATTTAGAAAGAACATATATTGGTGCAAGATGTAACGTCAACAATTTTTTGCTTAAATTTGACACAATTGAGCTTAATATACTCTCCGTATCATTGCGCAAACCAATGACACTCATAGTAAAATTTTACTCTAAGGTTATTTTAATGCGTATATGGGACTTACCCCCGAGTAAACTTTGTAGAGAACATTTACTAGGTGAACACAGAGAACTACACGCCATCTGGAGCATTCTTACCAAAAACAAAAGGGGGTACTCCAATCATCCTGAAGTTAAAAGATGGAGGGGTAGACTTAAAGCTCTGTTTTTACGTCATGAAGCTTTGGTGGAACAAATGAAGATAAGAGGGTACAGTCATAGGAGTCCCCTGGACGAGAGCTTTGCCATAGGGTCTCCAACTCAACATGAATTTTTAGATTCGATTGAAAGTCAAATAAATATTCTAAAGCAAAAAGGATGTCGTTGCGCTGTGTAAAGAACAGGTCTTTCATATTGAAAAACCACATAAGGGATGTTAAAAAATTGACATGGTTAATAATCTAACAGAGGGCTTAATATTATTTTTGTCTTTTTTCATCAGTGGATTTTTAATAAGAAAGATTTTTTTACCAAGACTTGAAGTCTATACTTCCAAAACGCCTTGGCTTATAGATAAGGCTATTGTCCGAAGGATGTCGAGATGGATCATTCTTTGGTTTTTGCTTATTGGACTTATGGGGGGTTTAAGGTATCTGGAATTTGAGCTGAAACATTTTAGTGTCATCGAGAGAATATTACTTGTATCCTTACTTATATCTTTCATGTTCTTCATAGCCGAAGTTGTCGGAGATTTTATAAAGTCCTATGTGAGAAAAGCAGAGGTCGACATTCCGCAAGTTTCTATTTTTGAACACTTCACGAAGTGGCTCGTTGTTGTACTTGGGATACTCGTAATACTTTATTCATTAGGTATCCCCATTGGACCTGTGCTGACAGGTTTTGGAATTGGAGGTCTTGCCGTCGCGCTTGCTTTACAGGATACGCTTTCTAATTTTTTTTCTGGGTTACATTTACTTATGTCGAAGCAGATAAGGCCAGGTGACTATGTAAAACTTGAGTCGGGAGAGGAAGGATACGTGGTAGATATTACTTGGCGCAATACAGTCATAAAAGAACTGCCAAATAACTACATAATTGTCCCAAATGCAAAAATTTCTAAAGCCGTAATCAAAAATTATTATTTCCCTGATACGGAGCTGGCAATTACAATTAGCCTCGGTGTGGGTTACAGTAGTGACTTAGACAGGGTTGAAAAAATCACAATCGAGGTTGCAAAAGAAGTGATGAGGGAGGTCGAAGGTGGGGTACCGTCGTTTGAACCTTTTGTGCGATATCACACATTTTCGGATTCGAGTATAAATTTTAACGTTATTCTTAGAGCAAAGGAATTTGTGGATCAACATCTTATACGACATGAATTCTTAAAGAGACTGCACAGAAGGTATAGAGAAGAAGGTATAACCATACCTTATCCAACAAGGATGGTTTACCTTAGGAAGAAAAGGGAAGATATACAAAAGAACACTGGGTAAAAACCAAAAAAACAACTCAATGGTCCGAAAATGTGGGCACGACTCTCATCAAAATGGCGTTGTACTCGGTATATCAAAAGTAATGGGAAAGAATATTAGCATGAGGTTAAGTTTTGATCTTAAAAAATTGGAATAAACTACACAGGAATTAAAATTAAAAAGTGAAAATAAGATATTTCAAATAAAGGTTTGGATAAACGAAGGGGAAAAGTGGGCAACTAGATAATTATGTGCTCGTCTCAGAAGAACTAGAAAAGAGATTATACCAGTATTTGATAAGCTCATTGAAAAGATAAAAAGAAAGATGGAAAAAGAAGAGCAAGTATTCCCT
>JAOADT010000043.1 GCA_026417175.1 Deltaproteobacteria bacterium
TAGAAGAGGAGATCTCAAAAATTATTTCCTATTGGGAATCTCATTTCTACAGAGGCCTATGTTTATTATTTAAAAACTACCCAGAAATAGCGCTAAAACACTTTTACATAGCTCTTAGAGAGTCCAGCTTGCGAAAAGAGGTTCAGAGGGCTATTGCAGTAAGCTTCTTTACTCTGGAAAGATATAATAGAGCTATTAGGCTTTACCGAAATCTCATTCTGGAGGGACTTAAGGAGAAGGATATTATAATGGGAGGACTCCTCTCAAGTGTTATGCTAAATGGCCACTTGATGGATACTTTTGTAAAGGCTATACCAAAAGGAGATAAAGAACTAGTTGAAAATCCAACAAACTTTAGGGCATTAGCGAATTCGATAGATCCCCTTTTAAAATCCCTAATAACTAAAAGAGAGGATCGTTTAACCATGCTTTTTTCAAAATTGATTGTAGATTCCTTTCAAAATAACACCAATAAGACTAAAAAAACCACTAAAGTTTATTCAGGATATATCCGATATTAACAGGCGAAAACCATAAAGTGATTAAGTAGGTGACAGGGACGTCACTGCTATCACCACAAACAAGGAGGTAGGATTATGGGTCTTAGAATTAACACCAATGTAGAAGCAATAAATGTTCACAAAAGTCTTGTAAAAACCAGTAGGAACCTTGCTGATTCCATGAGAAAGCTCTCCTCGGGTTACAGAATTACATCAGCAAAAGATGATGCTTCGGGGTTTGCAGTATCCAACACATTAAAGGCAAACATCGCATCCCTAAAGGTAGCCCATCAGAACGCTTCTGAGGCTCAATCAATGCTTCAGATCGCCGATGGAGCCTATAACAAGATCTATGACATCCTTGTAAGAATGAAGGAACTGGCAACACAGGCAGCTTCCGGTCAAACTGATCAGACCCAGCTCACTACAGAATTTCAAAGACTTCAAGCGGAAATTACCCGGATCGCTAACTCCACGAAGTATTATAGAACCGATCAGCTGCTCATTGGAGGCACCTTCGCAAATAATCCCCTCACATTCCAGATTGGACAGACAAATGGCGCTGATTTCCAATTAGGCATCTTACTAGCTACTGCTACAGCTGAAGCTCTTGGTGTTGGCAGCGGCACTATCAATATTAACGATGCTACAAACGCTAGATCAGCTATGGACGCCATCGACACTGCTATCTCCAGTATAAACCAATACATGAGTAACGTCGGAGCTTACCAGAATAGGCTCCAATACACAATGGAAAACCTCGAAGTAAGTATCGAAAACTTCTCATCTTCCGAATCTACCATAAGAGACGTGGATATGGCCTACGAAGCTACTAACTTTACAAAACTTCAGATTCTTCAGCAATCTGGTATTGCAATGCTTGCTCAAGCTAATATGGCTCCACAACAGGTGCTCAGGTTACTCCAGGGATAAGAGTCGATTAAGATGGGAAGGAAACAACTTCCCATCTTTTTTACTTTTTCCTTCGCTATGCTCCGGTCTAATCCTTCATCGGCTATTTTTGAGAAAAATTTATGTGCCCTTTCCGCCGTAGGGGAAGAGGATTTGGTAATTCGTTTAAAGACCTCTCAAACAAGGGCTCCCCTAGAAATCTTTAAATCCAAAAGCGGCCTACTTAACCTTCGCTTAACCGAGTGGAATAGAACTACGGTTCACGACAAAGAGTATATTAGTATCATCCTTAAGAAGGTTGAGACAATACCAAAGAAAAGGAAAGCTTTTGTATTATCGGGAGTAGGATTAGGATACGAGTTGGCTGCAATTCTTACGAAATTTAACAACTTAGAAAAGATTTTCGCTTATGAACGTTACCCAGAGATTTTAAGATTTGCCCTATCCCTTAGGGATTATTCTAAAGAAATCCTTACTAAAAAAATTACTTTCCTTTTAGGAACGGATATGATCTCAAGGTTAAGTTCAAGTGATATTCCTACCATGATTTTACATCCTGTGCTTGGTCACATTTATGAGGAGGAACACCTTTGGTGGGAAAAACACCGTAAAATCCCTTCAACTCACACCGTAGGTCTTATAAACTCTCAGGGCCTTCTTGCAAGAGATATTATTTATACCCTCCTAAATATGGGGATCATGGCCTACCCAATAGATCTCTTGCATCTCTCGGAGGAGGAAATTTCATACCAAATAAAAAAAATATCGCCCCACTTTGTAATGACTATAAACTACGTAAAGGGACTTCCTGAAATATGCTACCGCCTAGGTATTCCATGTGTAATATGGGAGATTGATCCTACAATAGAAATACTTTCGCCATCCTCTGTTGGTCCAAAGGGCCTTCAGGATAATGTCCTATTATACACTTATCGCTTAAGTCGTGTTGAATACTTCAAAAACCTAGGATTTTCTCATGTATCCTTTTTGCCTCTTGGGACAAACCCAGAAAAATACCACCCAATCGATATAGATGCCCTTCTCATGGAAAGGTATGGAGCAGATGTATCATACGTAGGAAGCTCAATGTATGACCAGGGCAAGTGGGGTATTAAAAAGGCCTTTAAGCTATTGGAGCAACATGGATACCCGAGGCAACTAGAAAAGCTCCTATTCCAAATGGTTAGGCGGCAGATGAGAAACATCGATAGATTTGTTCTTCCTAATCTTTTGGAAATGATACTTTCTCGCTTTGAGTGTCCAAGATTCTTTAAAGATGAAAAAGGAAGAATCGTTGATATTGTCGGATGCCTAAGTGAAGAGATTGCTTCCGTTAGGCGATTTCAAGCGATCAACACCCTTTCTGGTATGGCCAGAAAAAAAACCATAAGAGTATGGGGAGACGAAGGGTGGAAAGAAGGTCTTGATCCAGCAATAATCTATTCAGGTCCTGCAGGCCATTTTCACGAAGTACCAATTATTTACAACGCAAGCTCCATAAATCTAGACATAAATCGTATCTATCAAAAGGATATTGTCCCCCTTAGAGTTTTCGATATTCTAGCCTGCGAAGCCTTTGTTCTTGCCGATGATTCACGGGAGCTCGGAAGATTTTTTAAAAAAGGCTACGAGATAGTATCCTATCGAAAGCTTTCTCAAATTCCGGAAATATGTTCCTACTATTTACGACATGAAAGGGAGCGAAGGGAGATTGCAAAACAGGGCCGAGAGCGAGTGTTACGGGAACATACTTTGGAGCGTCGTCTTTTAGCCATAATTCATGATCTAGAGATTAGGAAATAACCAAGGTAGTAATCAATGAAAATAGTTGGAGTAAAACCAATCTACGGCGGTAGCCTCCCAGTTATGGAATACACCCTTAGTGCTCTTCATCAACTTGGTCATGAAATTACCGTTGTCGACTTCTCACCACTCCAACCTATTTTCCAGCACATAAAGATGAGCAAAAACTGTTTTCAATCGTTTAGAGAAAAGGCTACAAAGACCATAATAGAGACACTCTATGATGTAAAGCCAGATGTATTGTTCGGTATCGCCCAGAGTCCAATTTTTTCTCCTGTTATTCACTTCTGCAAAAAACATAATATCGTTACAGCCTTTTGGTTTGTTGAAGACTTTTGGAGGTTTGAATACTGGAAGAAAATAGTTAGATTTTATGATTTTTTCTTCGTCATTCAAAGGGATCCTCTCATGGGCATGATAAGAAGATTGGGATCCCGCTCCTTTTACCTTCCTCTTGCTGCAGATCCTTCTATTCACCGTCCTGTTAGTCTTTCGGAGGAAGAGAAGCTAGAGTATGGTTCTTCGGTTTCTTTCGTAGGAGCAGGATATCCCAATAGAGTAGCCCTTTTTGAAAAACTTGAAGTAGATGATTTCAAACTCTGGGGCTCCGACTGGACCCTTCCTCCTTGGTCTAAGCTTCACAGAGCTCTTCAAAGAAGGGGTTCTAGAGTATCGGTAGAGGAATACATAAAAATTTTTAATGCCTCCTCGATTAACCTAAACCTTCATTCATCTTTAATCCCAAATGAGATTGGCCTAGGGGATTTTGTAAATCCCCGGACCTTTGAAATCGCCTCATGTCGAGCCTTTCAGATAGTTGACTTTAGAACACTTTTATGTGAACTTTTTATCGAAGGGGAAGAAATAGTCGTTTGCAGAACGCTTGATGAAATGAATCGGCTTATTAAAAAAGCTTTGAACGATCCATCATGGAGGGAGGAAATAGCCGATAGAGCCTACAGAAGGGTCTTAAAGGAACATACATATTTACATAGAATGCTTCTCTTTACGAAGATCCTAGAGGAACAGACCTGATGAGCAAGGTCGAAGTCTCTTGCTGCATGATAGTAAAGAATGAAGAGGTCCGTATTAAAGGATGTCTTAGTAGCATAGTGTCGGAAGTTGATGAAATCATACTTGTAGATACAGGCTCTACGGATAAGACTTTGGAAATAGCCTCAACATTTGATCCTAAGGTCCGGATTTTCCATTTTGATTGGAAAGATGACTTTGCCGCAGCTCGAAATGCTTCTCTTAGTGAAGCTCGCGGAGATTGGGTAATTTTTATTGACGCAGATGAACGTTTCAATCCTTTGGGAAGACGCGACATCCTTAGATTGATAGCTCGGGAGGGAAAGGCTGATGCCTACTTCGTTGGAATAAGAAGTTTTCGCATGGAGAACGACGAAATCTCTGCTTCCTTCGATTGGGCGGTTAGATTTTTCAGGCGCTTTCCTGACATCGAGTTTAGCGGCATGATACACGAAAGCGTTGAACCCTATCTGTTACGTAGAGGAGCGATTATTAAAAGAGCTCCTTTTATTATTGATCATTTCGGTTACTCCCTAAAGGACGATAAGTGGCAATCGAAAATTGAGCGAAATTTCCGTATCGCCCTTAAACAAATAAGGAAGGATCCTAAAGACATCTACACCCTATATCATCTTGCCCTTACGGCATATCTTTTAGGAAAAGTTAATACGGCTTCTCGCCTACTAAATAGAGCCTGTCAACTTATAAACATATCAGAGGATAGATCGAAACTACAGCTAAGTTGTTTCATCCTAAATCTTAGATCTAAGTTGTTTCTCGACCAGAAGGCATATGATGAAGCAATCGAGGTCGCCAATCGATCGCTTACACTTATTCCACAGCAAAAAAGTGCTAGATTGATAAAAGGTCTAGCCCTGATGTCTCAACAAAAATGGGACGAAGCAATCCCATGGCTAGAAGAGGCTCTCAAATTTACTTTGCATGAAACAGACCCCTTTAGTAATCTCTCCATGTTAAGTATGGAATTCTCCATTTCCATCTCAGAACTAAAGAGAACTCTTGCTGGTTGTTACGCTAGAATAGGTCACCATGAAAAGGCTCTTTCTATTTTAAATGATAACGTAGACTCTCACTATCTTTTAATTCTAGCGGCCGCATCCTTAGAAAACCAAGACTTAAAGGGGGTATTTTTTTACCTTAGATCTATCTCACTAAGAGTTAACCAACTTCCCCTTCAGAACATGTTGAGCCTTTTCCATCACTCAATTTCTTTAATGACGGATCCATCCTCGATAGAGACCGATTCTTTAAAAGATTTTCTAAAAATACTAGCCGCTCGAAGAGACTGGAAGGATGTGTTAATCCCCTTCTTGGATCTTCTAATCTCCCAAGAAAAGGATGCATGGCTACTCCGCGAAACAATGGTTTCTGACATTATGCAAGCCAGGTTAGAGATTATTCTTTCCATCAGAAAAGAAGACCCTGAAAGTATAATAAAAAGGGGATCTATCTTATTTAAAAAGCTTTTATCGAGAAAAGATCTTTCAGAAGAGGAAATTGACACGATAAAGCTCTACATGGGGCTTCTCTTTCAAAGGGGTAAAAAGCAGGAAGCCCTATTTATTAAAAGAAGACTCGAGAACATCAGGCATAACTTATGAATCCCTTTAGGGTATTAATAATTCAGCTAGCCCGGATGGGAGACATTGTCCAAACGCTTCCCCTCCTTATAAGATTACGGGAAGAGATACCAAACATTCACATAACCTTTCTTTGCATCGATCGGTTTTCTGAAATCTTAAAAGTTACCCCCCTTATAAATCGATACGTTAAAATTTCCACCGATAAAGCCCTAAAGCTTTTAAAATTAGATAATTCAAACATCGAGATCCTACTTCAACATCCCTTCCTCAAAGAAGCCTACGATCTATTAATAAACCTTACCCACGATTTCCCCTCAGCTATAATATCCGATCGGATAAAAGCTCTAGAAAAGACTGGAGCGATAGCTGAAGGAGACAGATTAATCCTAAAGGATAGATGGACACGGTATATTTTCTCCTGTGTAGAGAATAGAGAAGAGAACTCCTTTAACCTAGTGGACATCCACATAGGGATGGGGAAGGTGAGCCACAGGCCAGTAGTTAAATATCTTTTTACGGAAAAAAGAGTTGAAGAAAACATAAAGGGCTTTATTAGATCACTTGTTGGTTCTAAAAAATCCCCTATTATAGCCTTTCACATGGGGGCAAATAGATTCCACAGAACCTGGCCAATAGAAAACTTCGCCTACTTAGCTAAGGAGCTTATAAAACATTACGAAGCACGCATAGTTCTTACAGGCTCTCAGCAGGAGGAGCCACTATTTTACGAATTTGCATCTAAAATGCCCTTAGATTATATTGAGACTAATCAGGTGATTAATCTTATTGGGAAAACAAAATTAAGGGATCTTATTGCTCTGCTAAAATGTTGCAATCTACTGATCAGTAACGACACGGGACCAATTCACATAGCTGCAGCTGTTGGAACTCCAACCGTTGGAATCTATCTCTCTACAGCCTATCCCAGTGAGACGGCTCCCTATGGGGAAGGGCATTATGTAATACACCCATCGATAGCCTGCTATCCATGTTTGGATGAACCCTTGGGATTCCCCTGTGGTCTCCCATGCCGCCAAACCGTTTCGCCCCAGGATGTTTTTAAGTTATCATCTCGGATAATTGAGAATACAGAAAGAGAGGAAGAAACAAATAGCGTCGATTCAATCGTTCTTTCGTCGCGTTTTCTCTCAAACGGCACATTATTTTATAAGTTGTTAAACGTCCCGTCTAAGATACCGTCGGCTTTAGTGGATAAAAAACTTAAACAAAGGTTATTAAGGTTACTATGGGAAGGAGTCCTAGAGATCCCCTCAGACTTTTCTATCATCTATGATGAATCTCCCCATAATATACTTTCTTGGCTTACCAAAATTAGCGTAGCTTTAGAAGGTCTTTTACTCTTAATTCAAGAAAAGAAATATGTCGTCGATAACCCTTCATTAAAAGGCCTATCGGGTCTTCTTGTGGATTTTGCAAAGCTTAGTATCTATAGTGGATGCCCTGAAGAGATTCCTAAGACTATATTTTCAATGGTTCGTAGATTGTCAGAGATACAAAGATGGATAAAAAAACCCTTTCCTTATGCATGATTGTAAAAAATGAAGCTCATCAGCTAGAAGAGCTTCTTCGGCAGGTTAAAGAAGTGGTAGATGAAATAGTCATAGTCGATACTGGCTCTGAAGATGGAACTTTAGAAATAGCAAAACATTATACCTCCCTAGTTTTTCACTTTCCATGGCAGAACGACTTCTCGGCTGCCAGAAATTTCGCTTTAGATAGGGCCAGAGGAGACTATTTCCTATGGCTTGACGCCGACGATCGTTTACCGGAAGAAAGTGTCAAAAAAATTGCAGCCCTTAAAGATTACTTTGACGGAGAAAAATTCTTTTCATTCATTTTAGAAGACCTAAAGGGAGGATCTGTTCAATCCAGATGCTACCAAGTCCGATGTGCTCCTCTAAGAAGGAATATACGTTTTCGATATAAAGTCCATGAAGAGCTTATTTCATCCCTAAGAGAAGCAGGATGTAGGGAAGTAAATACTAATATTGTCATAAGGCACCATGGGTATCAAGATCCAGATACTCTCAGAGAAAAGATGAAGAGAAATTTAAGGCTCCTTTTGGAAGATTTTGCTATTAGAAAGGACGATGTAAATTATACTCTTTCCCTTGCGAACTCATATCTATACTTCGAGCAATATGAAAGGGCCTCAGGGATTCTCAACGATTATTTAAGAAGTGAAAATGCCCATGGATGCCCAAGAAGGGCATTAATAGAAATCTATTCTCTATTGGCTTACATAGAAATCCTAAAAGGCAACAGATCTGATGCCCTCAGGTGGTTAGTAAAGGCAGAAGCGATTGGGGTAGAAGGCAAAATCGAATGGTACAGATTAGGATGTGCCTACGAAAGCTTAGGAGAACTGACTCGAGCGATCCGTGCATTTGATCAAACACTTCGTGCCCCTTATATTTTGGGATCCCTCCCTACTATCCCTGAAGTGTCAGAATGGGAAGTATCTCTTAGAAGATCGGTAACTTTTTATCGTATGGGAAAATTCCTAGAAGCTCGTGAAGCCCTTAAAGAAGCGATAAAGTTTGGCACTGGAGTTAAGGAAGCTGTAACATGGCTTTTCCAACACCTATTGTGTCTAAAGGAATATGGTCTGGTGGAAAGATTAGTTATAGAAGAGGAGATCTCAAAAATTATTTCCTATTGGGAATCTCATTTCTACAGAGGCCTATGTTTATTATTTAAAAAC
>JAOADT010000044.1 GCA_026417175.1 Deltaproteobacteria bacterium
GGGTTACGACACATAACCGGCAATTCTACACATTGTACCCTCCTGAACTTGAAATGGCTTCCAGATCTGGAAGGGTTACGACTTTAATTCTGGTAATGCCCTAACAATCTGTTCGGCTTGAAATGGCTTCCAGATCTGGAAGGGTTACGACACTCAGCACGGCTGTTGTTGAAACAGCCATCGTCTTCTTGAAATGGCTTCCAGATCTGGAAGGGTTACGACGAGTTAAATCAGGGGAAAATCCCCTGATTCCAGCAAACTTGAAATGGCTTCCAGATCTGGAAGGGTTACGACTTCTCGTCTACCTTTTTTGGTTTAAAAATAGTTACCACCTTGAAATGGCTTCCAGATCTGGAAGGGTTACGACCTTTTTCAAGTTCAAGCTGTCTAGGTTTCTCTACAGGCTTGAAATGGCTTCCAGATCTGGAAGGGTTACGACTTTTTTACATTCCAATCCTTGGACCTGATATTTTGACTTGAAATGGCTTCCAGATCTGGAAGGGTTACGACCCACAGCAATCCCGGGAAGTTACAAAGATATTTTCTCTTGAAATGGCTTCCAGATCTGGAAGGGTTACGATCCGTCTGAGTGTCTTAGCTGTCTTAGTTACTATGGTTCGGCCAGAGATTTACTTTTTGCAATTTTGCTGGTAAAAAAGAAACGTGGGCATTTGCCACGTCGTCTCCATTGTAGGCACTCAGATAATGGCCGTTTTGAATCCTATACTTTCCCTTCTTGAGTATAAAGCAAAAGAGATAGATAGCCCCTATGTTATCAGTTTGCTTCATACCCAACGGAATGAATCAAAAGCATATGCACAGAAGATAAGAGGTATTCTTTCTCTATATCCACCTTCGCGACTAAAAAAGGTAAACTTAGTCCAGATATCTGAGACACTTTGTGAAGAGAATGACTTGCCCCCCGCACATGCGGTCCTAAGAAGCATAGCTGAAGAAGAGAATTTCATAATTTTTAATATAGCTGGAGGGATGAACTTTCAGGTTGCCTCCTGCCTTTATCTTTTGCCAGAGACAAAATCCTTCGAGATCCTATATCCAGAGCAAAAAGGGATACATCTATTCGGTATAGAGAACGGAACCCTCAAATATCGAGAGAAACTCCCCCTACCTAATGCGCTTAGTGTGCTTGATCTTCAGGGTGTCTCTCATGTTCAACGCAATAAAAAGAGTAAGGCACTCCAACATGTATTAGAGACTTCCAAGCACGTTTTGCCCCCGGGTACCTTTTCTGTTGAAATAGGCAATATTTTATTTGATTACGTGTGGAACTCGGGAAACACGCTTTCTTTCCTTAAGATTTTTATGGATTCCTTACATAGAAAATCAAAGCGGAACCTTCTCAACGAAGCAAGAAAGATTCTCTCATTTTCGGAAACAAGAAGTGGTTCTGGAGAACTTTTTCATAGACTCATATTTGTCCTCACAGATATCCCATCTCTTGCTGAGCGGCTTAAAGAGGAATCCAAAGGAAAGATAAAGGTGATCTCAGATATAAGAGAGATTTCAGAGGGGGATTCTGTTGAAAAATACGAAACTGCTCTTTCTCCGGAAGAAATGGTATACAACACCGGAAATTCAGGAAAAAACGGGATCCTTTATTTGGCTCTTGGAACTGACGTCCTACCAACTTTAATTGCTTTATGGACACACAGACCGAGAAAAGCTGTGCTTTTTTACACCCCTTTTGATCAGGTAATCGAAAGGTATAAGAACTCACTTATAAAGAATGCCCACCTTATTCCAGTAGAAAAGATATCATTCGTGAAAACATCAATTATTGGAGAATCTATTCTTACATACAGGGAAGTTTGTGAAGAAAAGGAGCCAAAGTTTGCCAACGTAACCTCTGGAACTAAAGCACATGCCGCTTTTCTTTCTCTCTTCGCTAAAAGTAATAAATTTCCAATATGTTCGATTAGAACAGATGATGAAACCGTAGAAGAAATCCCAGCTGGCGAAAAAAAAGAACTTACAGGTCCTGACCCGGTGGAACTTCTCATTTTGCGGGGAATGAATGTTCCTCCGAGAGGTTATGGTGTGGGGAAAGATGAGCTTCTAAAAGACAGAGATCACTATGAAGGTATTCTCACTTTCATTAGAATGATTCCTCCTTCAAGCTCCGTAAGGCGACTTATACGACATGGCGGAGAGATTCCCGGAGCGAGAATTGAGGTTTTTCCAGAAGAACAAAGGATAAAAATATTTTTGAAACAGCACAATAGAGTTTTAGAGTTTTCGACTCAAAACAATCAGTGGTTTGAAAATTTAATAGGTTACGTTATGTTGCTACAGGGCGCTGATGCAGTAAGGGTAAGAGTACTTACAGATAGGGAGAAGCAAGCCAGCACACTTACAGAAATAGATGTGGTGGCTAGATTCAAATCCACATATTATGCTATTTCATGTAAAGCTGGAGATTTTGAGAAAAATGAAGCCTCGGTAGAGATATCTGCAACATCTAAGCTTTTTGGAAGGTTTACAATACCATTAATTGCAAGTCTGTTCTACCATGACGAAAATCCCAGAAGGGTAAACGGGGTTTATATGTTTGGCTTTAGAACGTTTACCTACAAGGATAAGATGTCAGCTCTTCTCAGATCCGCAAGGGAAAGCGCGAGAGGAAAAGCTAGAGAAAGATATTGACCTTAAGCAAGATCAATGTTATGTAAATCTTCGATGGCCTGTCCCGTAATTGTTGCCTTTGACAAATGGGGAGAGATAGGTATAGGTGTGATGAAGGGCATTTGCTCTTTAAGAACCTTAGCTCTGCGTGTGATCGTCAAAGGTATAATGGCGTCCAGGGATTACCTGGAAGAGGAGGATTCCAACCAATACGGGATGTGGAGGCGCCCAGTTTTGATCGGGTGCATCCTTAGGCCTCATGTAAATGGCTTCTGAGCCGGAGACGAGCTTAAAAAATTTTGTATCGGTTATTGAGCTTTGTTCTCTCTGGCTCAGAAGGGTACAAGATATGGCCGGATAGCTTTTTGATTATGACATTAGATAAGGATTTTTGAAAATCTCAATTAGAAATTCTTCAGTTTTTAGTTCTAGACAGAGTAGGTACCTTTTAGGTAGATGTCCTATTCGCTCTTCTATTGGGGTTAGTGCTAACTTTTCACCATTTGCTGGATTAGTGATGATTATAGGCAGGACTGCGTCGTCATTTACCTTTACCGGTTCTTCAAGTAATTCACTAAACGTCTGAGTCCTATCACACAGATATTTTGCCATTTCCTCTATCAACGTTTCGATCTCCTCGCGGCTTTTTCCCACAATGACACCGTCTATTATGTACATGTCAAGAAGGTTTTTCTTCAATTGATCTATCTTCTTTAGGCTTAGGTTTTTTGACATATGGCTTTTTATCCCATGTGCAGACTCTTTAGGATATAACTTTTGGCATGACTTTTTTCTTTCATCAAAAGAGAAAATTTTTGAGCTTATTTTGTGGACTTAAAAGTTATTACAAGTATGGGAGCAAGGTTATGAAGGTACTTATCCACAAAGTTGACCTTGATACAGCTACAGTGGGTTTTCTTTTGGACGTAAAGGAAAGCGATGAAATCATCGTTGTGAAAGACCGGGCCCCTGTTTCTCTACTCATGGATAAAAACACTTTGTGTATAGAGGTTGGGGGAAGTGGACTTGTTGAGTTTAATAATTTTGACCACCATGATCCCGAGAAGTACTTTCCACCTGCGGCAAAACAGGCATACGAAGTTATTGGCAAAAAGGATCCTTTTCTTCAGAGATTAGTGGAATACGTTTCCTGTGTTGATGAAGGTTCTTTCTTTATGCCACTTATCCCATTCCCTTCCCTCTCGAATGTGTTCTCGGGCATGCTTATTGTGGAACGTACGCCCGTAAGACAATTGCTAGAAGGAATTAAGATTTTGAGACAAGTGGTATCATGTGGTCTCGACCCATTTTCAAGCATGCCTAGCTTGCCCGAATGGAAGTTGTACATAGAGGCAAAAAAAAAGAACGCAGAAAAGCTGAAAAACAGTTTATATTCAGTCCAAATATTTCGATCAACTAAGGGGCTATTGGTTGGGTTTTTGGAATCAGAGGCTATTGGGGGAATTTCTGCACTTTATGGGCTCGGGTGTGAGATTGGGATACTTTTCAATCCCTGTTACGGTGAACCGGCTATAAGAAAATTTACAATTGCTAGTAAGAAGACAAAACTGGTGAATTTGCTTAAATATTTTGATAATATTGAGCCTGGATGGGGTGGGAGAGAGACGATAATAGGCTCTCCGAGAAATGGAACAAAATTAAAAATAGAGGAAGTGATAGATATAGTTCTATCAAACCTTTGAAAAAAAGAGCACGTATCGATCGTGACTTCATAAATGATGCAAAAGAAAAAAAGGAATACGCGTGGACGGAAATAAAAAATAGGTGCGAGGAAGCGGTGAGAAGATACGTAAAGGAAGATAAGGAGTTGCAAGAAGAAATCATATCTATGACAATCGTAAAGCTACTCGAGCAGATAAACCTATTTGATCCTGATAGGGGTAAAGGCGAGGTGGAGGCAAACTTTGTGCAGTGGATAAATGAAACTGTGAGGCTGGAGTTTCTTCATTGGCACGACAAAAAAAAGCGTGAGGAAAGAGAAATACCTGTTGAAGAATACGTTTTATCCCTTGGAATTCAGTCGGATTCAGCCGATTTTGATGACAAGATTGAAGGAGTATTGTCGCAGGATCCATACGGCATAAAAAAAGCTCAGAACGATCCGGAGCTAAAACTGAAATTAAAAGAAGTTATTGAGGCTATAAAAGAATTCGGAGATGCTGATATACAAAAAACGAACATTCTTCACTATGTATACGGGTACACTACCAAAGAGATAGCAGAGGAGTTGGGAAAGAAGGAATCAACAATAAATACTTGGATTCAAAGGTACAAAGATAAACTGAGACAACATCTAAAGAAAAAGGGCATAGATGAGAACTACTTTGATTAATAGGTCAAGACCTAAAGGGTGCAGATGTCAATGCAGACTCATGTAGGAGAAAAAGACATCTATAGATACATATACGGAATGTTGCCGGAAAAGACTAAGATAGAGGTGGACCTCCACATTTCCGAGTGTGAAGAATGTATGGCAAAGGTTACGGAACTATTACACCGAAAGATGGAAGCATGTAAAAAAATTGGAGGACTGTTCTTGAAGGCTTACAAGAACTCGCTAACCGAAGAAGAGGTAAAGTTTTGGGACGCACATATAAAGTTATGTGATAAATGTGCCCTACGATATGCAGAATTTGTGAAGACAAAAGAAGAAGGATTTATTTCTGTCCTTATAGGCCATGCTAAAGATCTCTCTGAGATATTTAAAATTCAAGATTTTCTCAGGCTACCCGCATTTGTGATTGAAGGGAAGACAGAAGAAAAGTCTGAGATAAGAAACGTTATTTCCTTGTCTAAAAAAGGGATTGTTGTCGTTTTAGTCATAGATAAGGGGGGCAACATAAAAGCTTACATGAGCTCGGACAGACATCTGATCTCAGGGGTGAAAATAGCGCTTGCGGACCGAAAGAAAACCGGCTTCGAAAAGATTCGAGAGGCAATTACCAATTCGGATGGGGTTGCAGATCTTGGGAACATAGCGACACTACCTCGAGTGAGTTCAAAAAAAGGCTACGCGGTCATTCTTTCAAATTTAAAGGAAAAAGTTGATTAGGCAAGAGGAACTAGCTTCTGCTCTATTAGCCGTAGAGCTGGGAAACAGTGTGTTCGCACTGAAAACTATATTATCATCCTCACTTCCAGAAGAATTAAAAAAAAGGACTCTACGGGAGATCCTAAAAAAAGTTTCTACGTCTCAACTAAAGGAGAAAGAAAGAGAGATTATCGAAACCCTGATTACAGAAAATCAAAGATACTTCAAACCAGTACGGAAAATCCTTAAAGAGCTGAAACGTTCTGAGAAAAAGGAATATGTAGAGGGAGAAAAGATAGGGAGGTGCATAAGCCTTCTCGTCGTAGAGACGCGGTCCGGATCATTCGGGTGTATTCATCCCGTAATTTCTACGGCTGTGCACGATGGCAAAGGGGAAAGACGGATACTAGTCAATGAGCTTACGCGCGAGGTGTCACTTTCTTTTTACGCCGCGTGTGAGGCGATCAGGTATTTTCTTGGGAAGAAAGGTCTTTTAGCTCCAGGACAAAAAAGACTTGCAGATTACGGTATCACTGTCGAGATGGGAAAATTTGAGTTCATCTATGATGGAGGGTCAATAGGTCTTCCTTTCGCAGTTTCTATTTTTTCTTCTCTTTCAAACATTCCAGTGCCAAAAGAATTTGCTTTCACTGGAAAAATCTCCATAGACGGTTCTATAGAAGGGGTTAAAGGCTTAAACAATAAGCTCGAGATTGCCTATACAAAAGATATAAAGAAGGTTTATATACCTGCTCATAATTATCCAGAAGTGGATGTGAAATTTTCAGACCTTGTTGTTCCAGTACGCTCGCTTGGCGAGGTTCTCGAATCAGTTTTTGACAAAAAAGCTATTGATGAGCTCGTAACTTATCTCAATAATAAGACTGATCCTCTAACCGATGAGACTTCTCTTTATACTGAGAAGGGCAAAAGCGTACTTATTTCAACGATCGGTAGAAGAGATCCTTACGGCACATCATATGATCCTGATGCACTCCCGGAATTCACAGAAGGTCCGGTTCTTACGGCATTTAGAGCACTCGAGCCTAACCTGGTTATTCTTCTACCCACACGGGACACACTGATAAACGCTCAGAAAACGAAAGAGGAAATAGAAAGATTTACAAGTAAGGATATCTGTACTATCCGTAAGCTCGATATCGATGATCCAACGGACTATGATAAGGTATATATTGCAATACTTGCGGCCTTAGAGAGTGTAAGGCACTCTTTTGAAGACCAAAAAGTCTTCATCTCAGTTTCTTCTGGAACGCCACAGATGCATGTAGTATTTATAGACCTCGTGCGTACAGGGAGAGTAAAAGCGAAGCTTATCCAGGTAAAAGAACCGAGATTTGCCAAATCTTGGCAAGACAGAGTTAAAGTTATAAAAAGTGAATTTCTGCATCTTTCATAATTCTTTGAAAGAATTTTTGTCCCTTTATCGTTTTATACATTAGACAAAAAGACAGTTAAGGAGGAGTCAATGAGAAGATATTTTGGACTCTTTTTATTGGTGTCTGTGCTTTTTCTTACATCCTGTGCATCCACATCAAAAATCATTGAACATGCAAATCTCCAGACGAAAGTTACCTTGGTCGAGCCTATATTTTTGAACGTAGCGGCACCCAAGAGAACAGCTTTCGTCAAGGTCACCAACACTTCTGATGTACAAGGTATCCCTTTAGAGGACGCTTTAAGAGACAGACTTTCCAAAAAGAATGTCGTAATCGTCTCTGATCCCGCTGAAGCCCACTGGATAGTACAAGTAAACGTAACTTCTCTCGTATACCAAAAAGTCGGTTCTATGGGACAAGAGGCATCTCAAGTGGGAGCGGTTATAGGTGGAATAGCAGGTGCTCTTATTCCAGGTTCAGGCAGGGATTCTTGGATTGGAGCAGCAGCTGGTAGCATTGCTGGAAACATCGTTGGAGCAGTTGCTGGATCTCTTGTGAAAGTTGAGTCCTACGCTGGTCTTGTAGATCTTCAGATTCAGGAAAGACTCACACAAATGGTAAAAGGAAAGATGAAATCAGAAGTAAAACAAGGTACATCAACAACGTATACCACAGAAAGAGATGTGGAAAGTGAGTATCAGACTTATAGAACTTTAATGAGAATCGAAGCTACAAGGACAAACATAGATCTGGAAGAGGTAAAAAGGGAAATAGCAGGAAAAGTCGCGGACCAGATAGCAGGGCTTTTCTGAAGGGGAAAGCTCTTTTCCCCCGCTTTAATCTTGACTCACACCAATCTTTTTCTTCTAAACTTCTTTTTGTTTTCACATTTTGTATTTTCCGTGATCATTTGAGGTAATTGATTGTAGAGTCTCTCAAGTTGAGAGAATATTTTCCATATGTCCGTTATTATTTTATAGAAAGGAACAAGGGAATTTAAATTCAATGGCCTTGTTCCACAATAAGTGAATTTATTTCCCCATTTTTCTTTATGTGGGGAAAAGGGATATTTTTATTCTTGAACTTTTTTATGGAGTATGCTAAGAGATTTTTGTTTGAACCGCTGTTTGAAAATTTGTAGGTTCTCGGAAGCCTTGATACTCAGTATCTTATACCACATTTCC
>JAOADT010000045.1 GCA_026417175.1 Deltaproteobacteria bacterium
GGTAGGAAGCAACCATTGAGAGAAAACCAGCCTTTGGAGTCACGGAATGGCAACTCTCTAATTCCATAGATTTAAACAATTTATAAAATCTAGATAGGCAGACCAGATCTTGGGATGGAGAAATTTCTCTTTTTATCGGGACGGGAATAATCCTAGCCAGAAATTCCCTCCTTTCCGTCTGAGTCTCGTTGTCAACATTTGTAAACAGATAGACATCAGCAATTGTCGTCAAAGCACCAATATACTCCTTCAAAAAGACTTCTGCCGTCATAAACGTAGATGTTACAAATGACGCTTTTTTCATTCCCTCAAGTGTTTCTAAATTTTTTGCGATGATATTTATACAGAAAGAAAGAGGGAACAAGTCCGCAAATTAGAGGTCTTAATGCGTAAGCATAGTAAAAAAAAGGAATCCCTGTTTCCTTGGCAGTTTTCAAAATCAAAGCCGCCTCTTTTAACCTATATTTGAACTTTCTCTTCTTGTAATCGCTAAAATCCATTTTGTATCTATATAGGATTTCCGGAATTGTGACAATCTTATAGCCTTTCAGTAGCATCTTTATAAACAATTCGTAATCTTCGTCTCTTTTTGCACCAGCGTTATAAAGCCCCACATCCTGTAAGGCAGTTTTTCTCATAAGAACAGAAGCATGCACTACGCATGAACCTCTGATCCACTGAGTCACTGTGGGGGAAAGCGGCGGCTTCGCGATTCCCCATATGTTTCCTTGCCTATCGAATATTTCTGCATACGTACCGACTACAGCTACTTCAGGGTTAGAGTCGAGAAACCTGACCTGCTTTTCGAGCCTCTGTGAATACGAAAAATCGTCTGCATCCTGGATAGCTACGTATTCACCGGTTGCCAAGTCTATACAGCGGTTCCTGGAGTAAGCAGGCCCCATGTTCTCCTGGTTCCTTATACATTTGAATTTTGTAGGATTTGCTTTTTGGAACGCGCATATCGTTTCCCATGTTCCGTCAATTGATCCGTCATCACACACTATACATTCCCAGTCTTCAAATGTCTGGTTAGCGATGGATTCCAATGAGGTGGAAACAGAATCCGCACAGTTATATGCTGCCATTATTACACTTATCTTTGGCATAAAACTTTTCTAGTATTTTTCGATTGAACCTGCGCGGAGTTTACCTGGTTTGGCCACTTGCCTCTCTCAGAAGCCCATAAGATGCTACCGTATCTCAATCTTCGCACCCAGTACCTAACCTTCTCGCTCATCTTAACGCCAAAAAAATCGATTCTAAAAAACTTTCCTAAGACGGCAATAAGAAACTCGCGAAGGAAGTTCTGAAAAAAAATTAATATCCAATGCTTTCCGTCCTGATGACTTGCTATTATGATTCTTTCCTTAAAACTCGTCCAAAGATGGGTTTGGCTTTTTCCTTCCTCACAGTTGACACAAGAAATTAGTCCCTGTAAGTAATAAAACGATAGGCCCTTTACGTAGAGCCAGCGAAGCAGCTCGTAATCGGCTGAAATTGCGTGCTCGGTCCGGTACCCGTATTTTTTTACCACATCAACTTTAAACAAACATGCGTTATGAGCAAAGCACATTCTGGTTCTGAGATGTTTTAGGGGCAGAGGCTTAAAAGCAAATGAATAATCTGAAAAAAAAGATACCCAGTCTCCGTAAATAAGAGCCACATCGTTTTCGTTTTCTTTCCGCCTCGCAAAATAGGACACAAAGATCCTTTCAATCACATTATCCGCGTACAAAAAATCTCCAGCATTAAGATATAAAATCCACTGGCCTGTAGATAAAACGGTTCCTTTATTCATAGCGTCATAGATGCCCGTATCCGGCTCACTCACCCAGTAATCAACGAAGGAGTCATATTTTTTTAAAATCTCTCGAGTTTCGTCTACGGACTCGCCGTCAATGATTATGTATTCTACGTTGGGATAACTTTGAGTGACGACGCTCGCGATCGTTTTCTCAATCCATCTTTCTGCATTTTTCACCACGGTCACCACAGTAATAAGTGGAAGCTCAGTGATACTACCTGAGCCAAAAGTGGTGTCTACCTCGTTTAATCCTTGTAGGTATTCCAGTATTTTTGCATTAACCTCCAGGGGACATGGGAAGACAGGATTTCCTTCAGTATCGCAGATGTGCCAGTTTTTACCAACCCTTTTATAGCTGTGCTTAAAATACCCTTTTGTTCTTAAACCCCCTTCCCCTTTCCTTTCCGGATTCGGGGGAAGGAATAAGCTTGTAGGTAGTTTACAGTCTGGTTTGTCGACGATGACCGGTTTTTCAGTTGTAACCAGCAAACCTCTTTACCCTGCCTTTTTGAGTGTCTTTACAATTTTCTCAGCAGATCTTCCCACAACGTAGCCACCTATTCCAATTTCGAGAAGTGTCCACATATCAGGAGGGATCTCAAGAGAGGGAAGCCTAAAAAGAGGAGCAAATCGGAACAACCTCTTCGACGACCTTTAAAACCTTTTCAATTATCGGTCCAAGAATGGGTAAGAGACCTAATATGCCCATTTTACACCTCCACCAGACGTATCATGAACTGTTCTTCCAAATCGTACCATACACCGTGTACAAACCCTCTTCCCCTTGCAATGCACATCTTTCTGTCATAAACATCAGTTTGCCACCTTGGATTTACCTGTTCTGATACCCTTTTTGCGATAAGTTCGAGCTTAATTGCCTCCTCTTGATCTTTAAGTTCAGACCTCAAATAAGCCTCAGTAGCTTTTTTTATTCCTCCACACTGAACGATGATGTCGAACATTAAAGCTATGGCCCTTTCTGTTTTGAGTCCATATTCACGGGAAAGATTTTGAGCTCTGTTGTATATTTTATTCGCGTGCCGCAACTGTACGTTCTGAAACTCCCTTGTTCTTCCAAGTTCTTTAAACATGCCACGCCATGGTTCGTATATGAAATGCCTTATGGGATGCTGAATGGAATTGGCAAACTCCATTGCGCTCTCTTTGTCTTTTAGAACCTCCTCGATAACCGTTATGTGCTCTCCGAATATTTCCTCCATCACATCTCTGTAATCACTAAGCATGTCCTTAAGTAAGACCTGGAGCGATCCTTGACCAAAATTCCACTGGAGGGCCCCAAAACTTATACCTTGGCCATCGAAATTACCAGTTATAGCGCTAAAACACTCAGGAGGAGGCCTTCCAGTCTCAAAAGTTCCCGTAAGCGTAAGGCACCTTAAGTCAAGGGGAAGGATCTCTGTCCTTGAGGACTCTTCTTCGGAAAGAAGAAGAGAATATGTCTTCGGGCCAACTATTCCATCAACTTTTAAGCCGTTTTTCTTTTGGAATTTCCTTACTGCAGATTCTGTTGCTCCACCGAAAATTCCATCGATGGGCCCAGAGTAAAGCGCAAGTTTCTTCAATTTGCTCTGAACTCTTTTTACTTCGTCCCCTACGCTGCCTAGTTTAAGGAGCATATTTCATTATACAGAGGTGACATCACTTCGTTTTATCAATCTCGGGTCAGATTTCTTTGTATCCTTTATGTTTTGGGCAGTGTTTAGCTTTTGCTCTGTAGTTAGATAAAAAGGTCAAAACATGATAAACATGCCCTGCTTGGAAAGTACACTCAAATTACTTTCTCGTAAACTTCCCTTGTCTTTACGGCTGTTTGTTTCCAAGAAAAATTTTTGACTCTGTCCTTTCCGGCTTGAATAAGCGATGCTTTTAATTGTGCGTCTTCAAGAACTCTTAAGACGGCAGATTTAATGGATTCCTCGCTTTCTGGATCAAAATAACAAGCTGCGTCAACGGCAATCTCTCTGAAGGGCTGTATGTCGCTCAAAACCACGGGACACCCACAAGCAAATGCTTCCAGAATTGGAAGCCCGAACCCTTCGTACAGAGAAGGAAAGACGAACATAAGCGCATTTTTGTAATAGATCCAAAGATCATCGCTTTTTACTTCCAAATGTATGACTCTGTCTGCCACGTTCAACTGTTGCATCAATTTCCTTTCCAAGTTTGTAAACTTCCCGCCACCAATGCATATGACAAAAATGTCCTTTAATTGTCTGATTACATAAGATGTCGCAGTGAGAAACCTGGTGAAGTTCTTATAACCCTTCCTCGATCCAACGTACAGAATGTACTTTTCGGGCAAGTCCGGTGGAGAGTTAGGTGTTAAATCACCGACTTTTCTTTCTTCCATCACAACACCATGATAGATGACCTCAATTTTTGATTCATCGATCCCTAGAATTTTTACTACATCCCGTTTTGTGCTATTTGAGGGTACAATAATCCTGGAACATCTTTTTGCGAGAGCTCGCTTTTGCATCGGAGTCTTATCTCTTGGCGAGAAGAATTGTGGGAATTTTTCATGGATCATATCGTGGATGGTCAGTACAAAGGGTTTTTTATCGATGTACGATAAAAAATATGGATCATAGTAAGTGGGGTGAAAGACGTTATACTGGGTCGAACTTAACTTAAGTATGGAGTATACTTTGTTGAAAAAATTCATAACCCTAGCCTTTCCCCTGAAATTGTATCTTTTGAGAAAACCCATGTGTTTGATATGCGCCGTATCACCAATGTATTCGTTGTTGGAAAAGATTAGGTAGACACCTATATGGGTATCTGGTAGTAAGCTGAGCTCCTTTACAAGCTCTGAGAAGTACCTAGATATACCCCCGAACTTCTGTACCGTGAATATCTGATGGTCAAATACAATCTTCATTTTGTTTTTTTAGCTTTTCGACTTGAAAGATATGATCATCCCAGGTTTTACTCCTAAGCATGAACCTGATTAGATGGTGAATCTTGAATTGGGTAAGTTGTAAAAACTTTAATAGGAGACCATTGAATCTTTTGGGCGAAAATATGTGCAAGCTCCCTACTCGTGTATAATTCAATCTATATTTCGCAGCGAGAAATTTGAGAGTTTTATCAGAATAAAAGGAAATGTGCTGGCCATGTTCTAGACCATAGTACCACCACTCTCCGGGTTTAGGTACGGGATTCGGAAGGAGTTCAGTCGTAAAAAATATGTTCTCAGAAACATCTAGCATCTTTCTCAGTTCTTGCAGTGGCTCTACAAAATGTTCGAAAGCTTCAAAGCATGTCACAGCTTCGGCTCTACTGGAGAAGTCCCATTCAAATCCTTTTGCGAATACATTTTTCGCATACTTATCATACCAATAAAAGTCAAATCCAATGTCTCTCATAAGCCTAACGAAAATGCCGCATCCTCCAGCAAAATCGACAAACCTTCCATCCGGTCTGCAAAAGAGCCACAAAAGAGCCGTTAGCTTATTTGCTAAGGAAATATTTCTTGCCACGTAACCTGTATCATAAGGGCTTACTGGGTATTCGTATGCTTCGTCAAGCCAGAAAGGATCCTCTGTCTGAAGAAAACCGCACAACCGGCACTCGTAATAATCAATCTCATATTTACTGAGAACAGGCGCCCTAAAAACTGGATCTGTTTTTGAACCACATATTCTGCACTGCATATTTGATTCTGCCAAGAAAATTCAGGATTGATGGTCGCGGGCTGTAATGGTGTTTGAATGTATATTTGTCTGCTTCTATATCGGGCATTATTTTGGTGGGATGTCTTTCTATAACCATTTCGTACCGCTTAAGAACTAGTGCTTTAGAAGCCCTTTTCAAATGTGTTCCATCGTCCCCAAATCCTATGTTGGTAACCAAGTTTACATTTGGGAGGATTGATAACTGTTTATTCTTCCACAGGGTAAAGGTCCACTGATAATCCCATGTATCAATTTCATGCCTCTTCATTTTATGAAATATCATTTTCCAGTATTCTCTAATATTCCTGTCAGTAAAGATCTCCTCAATGAAGCTTATGTCTTTAAAGCTATCTAGAGAGAATTCATAATTTTGCCATCTATCTCGCCAGCTTGCCCAGCCCCAGATATGGCTGTACAAAGAAAAATAATAGTCCCCATCCCCTCTCTTTTTTCCGTTTTGGAAATTGCAACCACTAATCATGCCTATCTTCTTGTTGTCTTTATACCGCCTTAACAGCTCTTGACAGAACCAAAAAAAGCTGAGGCTTGGTAATGTATCGTCTTCCAGGATGATACCCATCTCTTCATTTTCAAAGAACCAAGTTATAGCATCACTTACTGCCTTACCACATCCTACGTTTCTTTCCCTTAAAAAGGTTTTTACGCTACAATCCCAATTTATGTTATTTAGCACATACTGGCGCACAGCACTTACTTTTTCTCTGTCTTCGGACACGATTTCTTTGGGCCCGTCGCCAGCAACATAAAGCCTGGCTGGCTTAGCCCGAGATATGATTTGGAAAACCTCTTTTGTTGTGCTGAGCCTGTTATATATCAGGAACAATACAGGCGTCTCTAAAGAGTCAGAGGGCAAGAAATTGGAAATTATTCCCATTTTATTTTAATGGATGAACTCATGTATGCTTTGCCTAATTCATTTCTCGCGAGGTCATTTTGCTCGTGTTATAGCCTTATGTCCTAAAGAATTTATACTTAAGCGTTAGATGAGCATGCCGCCAATAATTGCTCTTCCTCTTCCGACAAGGTCAGACCAGCTATCTTGCGATAAAGCGCTCTATACGTTTTGGCCGTTTTGTGCCAGTCAAAAAGCTTACTTCGTTCCTTGCCCTTTTCCTTTAGAGTCTTGCGTAGATGGGAATCCGTACTCATCAGGTATAGTGCGTGTGCGATACTTTCGACTGAAGTCGGATCGAAATAGAGAACCGCATCCCCACCGTATTCAGGTAATGAGGTGACAGAAGAGCAAGCGCAAGGCACACCCTCGGAAAAGGCCTCTACCACTGGAAAACCCCCACCCTCAAAAAGGCTTGGAAAGATGACAAACTGAGCAATACGATATAGAGCACGTATTTCAACCGGACTGACAAATCCCAAGAAGCGCACTTGCTCCTCCAACCTAAGTTCCCTGATTCGTTTTTTAATAACGGGCCAGAATTCATTTTTTTTGCCTGTACAAACAAGTTTTATACTTAAAGCTTCTTTAGTGTGCAGTAAGGAAATTGCTTCTAACAAACGAATGTGATTCTTGTGTGGCCAAGTCTGGGCTGGATACAAAACAAAAGTTTCAGGTAGTTTAAATTTTTTCTTTAGTTTTAAAAGAATCTTTTCACTTACCGGCTCGTAAAGTTGTGTAGGAGCTCCCCTCATAATTACAGTTACTTTTTCCGGATTTATTCCGTAATTGGATATGATATCGTTCTTTACCCATTGTGATTCTGCGATGACCGCATAAGCGTAAGCACACCCAGTCTTGTAAATCATATTACGTAACTCAATGTCCTCACTTCTAAAAAATTGAGGATAGTGAAGGTGTTGTAAGTCATGCGGGTTATAGACTGTCGGGAGCTTGCACTTTACAAATTGCTGGTGGGGAAAGTGAATCAAATCTACTCCTAAGGATTCGTAAAAACCGTTTGACTCGGGGACGCTTAAGAGATTTACCTGCTGAGAGTGGCAAAAGAATCTTTTTGAATATCGCCAAACTTTGCCGACCGGACCACGTAGGGGTCCCAGAAGTCTTTTAAACGGCTCCATTCTAGTCGGTGGAGGAGCTTTAACAAGTTTTTGATTTAATCCCAAAAAAGGCTTTAGCCAGCCCGCTTTGTGATAGTGCCCGATAATAACGTACTCTTCGCTACCGTCATTAAGTTGCCCGAGCGATTTGACCAGGCTAATTACAAATTGTTCGATACCACCGTATATGCCGCCTGGAAGCAGCTCGGCACTTATGGCAATCCTTAAACGAGTCATATGTGGGTGAGGAATAGTCAAGGTTTGAGCGATGTGGTCAAGAGGGAAGGGAAAACCGGCACTTTATAGTTTTTTAGATAACATGCGAGCAAGTTTTGTCGCGGAGTCTATAAGCTTGTAAATAGTATGTCTGCGCAATCCCAGACGGTCTCGCACGGGGTAAGTCCGCTCTAGCA
>JAOADT010000046.1 GCA_026417175.1 Deltaproteobacteria bacterium
GCTTTAGAAGGAGCAATAATGTTTGTTGAAAAGGTGTTAATTATTAAGTTTATGACGAATGATTTTTTCGGACTTAGCAATTTTCCTTCGTCAGTATTGTGTCTAACAAAAAAAGTTCTTGCTTTTAGGAATGGTTTAGCTAGAACACAGGTGATTCCAGTGTCGTGAAGGTGAGAAAAAATTATGTCAATTCTATGATGGTGACAGAACTTTATGAGAAAGAAGGCATGCTTAATGTAGAAGGAGAAGGGATTTGTTTTTCTGATTGAGTAAGAATAAGTTTTCACTCCTAACTTTTCTGATAAGTAGTGAAGGTTGCCTTTTTCTGTTTGTGTTAGCAGGTAAACTTCATGTCCAGATTTGATGAACATTTCCATCACGGAAATCTGATCGATTGCTCTTGCATTCGTCGGAAAATAAACTAGGATTTTCACTGTTTCTACTTACTCTTGGATTATTTATTCTACTGTAATTTCTTTCATGCTGAAGCGTTCAAGAATTTCTTGAAATCTTGCTTTCAAGTCTTTTATGGCATTTTCCTTTCTATAGTTGCTGAGTATTATCTTTCTAGATTTTTCCCCTATTTCTCTCCTTTTTTCAACAGGAAGCGAAAAGTACCACCTTATTCTATTTGCTATTTCAGCTGGGTCTATTGGAGAAACTAGTTTCTCTTCTACTGCTTTTACTATTTCTCTTGTTCCTGTATAATCCGAGTTTAATGCCGGAAGACCTGATACCATCGCCTCCATAACGGAATTGGGGAATGCATCACCTCTGGAACAATGAAAGTACAGGGCACTTTTCTCTACGAGTTTATCAAGTTTGTTCGTTTTTCCAACCCAGTTAACTCCGCTTATTTTGTATTTCTCTGAAAAATTCCTTTTGATGTCCTCGCTCCACTCCCCAACTATTGTCCAGGAAAGGTTTGGTAAAGATCTTTTTGCCTGACAAAAAGCCTCGAACATTAGGTCTAGCCCTTTGTAAAAAACTCTAAATCCTGACGGTCCATTACCTATGAAAAGCATGTTTTGCGATTCAAGTCTAGGTTGTAGAGAGGAAAGCTCTTCTACCTTTTCGTCTCTAACAAAGTTCTGTATCGTGAATATGTCTTTATGTCTTTCTTCTGGTAGTATCTTTTTTACTAACTCTTCTGTCATTTTGCCAGAGCAAAGGTATGCGTCCCACTGCGAAAATACCCTAACTAGAAGATTCGTTTTTTTTCCATAAATGCCATTTGCCATGAAGTAAGCGGCTTCTCCTGCTAAGTAGGGAATTATTTTTTGAGAGGGTCTTAGCTGTTTCAACTTCTTCATCACGACTGGCAGAAATTGTGGTCCGTCACCGATTATGAAATCCCACTTTCTCTTTTTTGGAAAAAAAAGGGAACTTAGGATTAAACTTGGGATTTTTCTTGTATATGACGGGTTCGGTAGGTGAAGCCAACGTATGATTGGATCGGCAGGAACAAATTCCGATCCTATTGCCTGGAAAAGAACCTTGCGATTTGGGTGAATTCCGCTACCGTGTACGTAGACAAGCCTTGCATTTCTCATATTTTATTCGAAGGTTTAACTGCACTTATTGAGACTGGTGGTTCAGATATCCTAATATTAACTAAGCCTTCTTCTTCAAACCATTTCCATACTTCTGTATAGGTGTGGTGCCATTGGTATCTAGGTGAATACCAGTCAAAAGTGTCAAGAACTCTCCATCTCCAATCCTCGTGTTCTGCGATGTGCCAAATTCTTCCTGTAATAGATCTTAAAAAGGGTATTTTATTCAGGTAATAGTAAGGTATGGCTAGATGAGAAACAGCATAAAGAAACCTCTTTGGCAATCTCCAAGTCACCTTTCTGTAAAATTTCGATAATTTCATTCTAAGACAATCATCATTATAGGAGTGATAAAGCCAGATGACAATGTGCCCACCAGGTTTTAGGAGGGTTAAAATTGACTTAAAAGCTTGCTTTGTATTAGGAGTGTGGTGAAGCACACCTATACTAAAGACAACATCAAAACTTTCTTTTTTCAGCGGTGGTTTTAGAATATCTCCTTGGACTACCATAACCCCTCTGTTCCCTAGGTTTTCGTAGCAAGCTTCCACAGCACTACTTAAGTCCATGGCAATTACCTTTCCTCCCCAACGGTTTATCACATCAGAGTATCTACCAGAACCACATCCCGCGTCCAAAACTAGCTTATCTTTGACAACTTCAGGAGATAGTCCTATCGTTCTTAAGAAAGATTCAGAAGGGGTTTTCTTTTCATTATCAAATTGCGTTCTCTTATGCTTATTCCATTGAAAACCGAAGTTTTCTACGTAAAGTTCGGTCTCTACAAATCTGGGGATTCCATTCACCACAGCATAAGCCTTATCACAAGCTTCACACTTAAGTCTTTCTTTTGACTCCAACAAGAGACCTCCACACTCAGGGCAACAAAGCAGTTCATCAAGGTTCACTTTCTTCATACTTTTTAATTGCTACTACTTCTAACTCTTCTCCTATATTAGGGTTAAAAAAATTTAGAAAAGACTCTAAGATTTGAAACCAGAGACAAAATGCTTCTTCTTCTCTTCGAAACTTCCTCTTCAAGATTGATTTGTTTGCATTGTAAACATACCCCGCATTTCTTGCTCTAGAAGTTGCTTTAACATTAAATCCAAACTTTTCCAGGAATAATGTTATTGATTTTGGATTGTATATGTATAAGTGCCACGGAGGTGCTAGAGCTCTGTAATTTGCTCCAAAGAGCTTTTCCGAAAGACTTGTTCCGTTTGGCATTGCAAGCAGTAATATACCTCCAGGTTTCAAAATTCGGTGAATATCGCTAACGACTTCTTCAGGATTATGTAGGTGTTCAAAAACATGAATCATTGTGACTACATCGAAGGAGCTGCTGGGAATTTCTTTTAAATTGTAACCTTCTTTTATTTCTACTCCGTACGTTTCTGATCCTTTTCTTGCTGATTCCTGATTCAGCTCCAATCCTAGAACTTTCCATCCTAGTTCCCTCATGATCTTTAAGTACCAGCCTCTCCCACAACCTACTTCTAAAAGACTTCCATTATTTTTGTATGGTGGAAAGCATTTTCCTAGACCGTAAATTGCTCTATCATAAACAAAAGGAATTAAACCAAGAAGCATTCCCAGCAAATAGGTGGTTGCTTTGAGAGTATGGCTTTCGTTTTTTAGAGGGTAACCTTTATAGTACCAGAGAATTGCCTGTCTTATAGCTTTTTTTAATTTATTTTTACTTTTTTGATCATCAAACACAGGAACTATAAGCGTTTGGTCGTAGTACTTGTTATATAAACAAACTAATTCCTCAAAAGATGGTTGAGGTGATACCCAATATAGCTCACAGTTCGGACATTTTAAGTAATCATAACTTCCTCTTGTATTACAGAAAAAATCCTCCTGACCTGTTATAGCTAATAGTCCTTCCTTACCACAGCAGATACACCTTGTGCTCATGCGACTATAGTGTAGATAATATAACCTCTTATTTCAAGTCTTCATCCAACTCTTCGAGAAGTGACAGTGTTTCATTCTCGTAGCGTTCTATGGAAAAGTTCGTTACAACTTTTTGTCTTGCTCTCTCCCCCATTTCTTGGCGTAGGTTTTTGTTCTCTATCAACAACTCTAATTTTTCTTTAATTGCTGAAGAATCTCTTATAGGAACAACGAAACCTTCTTCCCAGTCACTTATTACATCCTTCGAACAGCTATGTTCCGTAGTTATTATAGGTAGCTTAAAAGACATAGCTTCTAGTACCACCAGACCGAAAGCATCGTTCAAGGAGGGAAAAACAAAGATGTCCGCATTTTTATAAAATTCCTTTAGCTTTTCCTTTGAGACGCCACCGAAGATTTTAATTCTTTTGTCTTCTTGGTAATTCTTTAGAAAAACCTTGGCCTCAGGCAACACCTGACCAACTAAGTGTAGCTCAATATCTTTACCCTTTATCTGGCTGAAAGACTTTAAAAGGTATTGAATACCTTTCAAAATTTCCACTCTGCCTACGTAAAGGATTACTGTTTTCTCTATTTGTTTTTCTTTGTCTACTTTATCCGGTATTGCAAAATGTTTTTCGATTCCGAAGGGAATAACTCTTACTTTTTTTGGATCTAAGCCTTGCTTCACAAAACTTTCTTTAGAGTAACTTGATAGGACCTTCACTAGATCGGCCATTTCATACTCTTCTCTAACTCTTCTCACTAGAAATTCTGAGAAGTCGCTGTAACAATTTTCTATGCCCATTATTTTTTTTTCCTCTTTTATTATTTCGATCCATTGGTCTATGTGGGTAGTTTGACATTCTAAAATTACCTTGGTTCCCAGTTTTTTTGCTCTTTTTATAGATTCTAGACCTATAAAACTCCAAGCGATATAAACCTTACTAGGTTCAATATGGTTAGCTACTACTCTGTCTTTTATAACTTGTAGAAGATCTCGTGATTTTAGAAAGCTACTATACGAAAGTCTGTTTGTCACAGCAAGTGTGAAGAACTGAAGAGTTTTGAAGAGTTTTATCTTCTTATCTTTTACTTTTCGCCCATTTTCGTAGCTCTCAACTATTAAGTCTGGATAAGTTTGAAGAAATTGTTTTAGCAGTTGCTTTTCTACTAGGATTCTTTTCAAGGTTTCTACCTGCTGGCCTGGTCCCATGGACATCACGACTGAATTTTTTAGACTTCTTATCTCCATAACCGCGGAAGAAGATTAACATTCTTTTTTAGAGACTTCGCTAGTGTAAAAAGAAGAATTATGTTAAAAACTAGGAAAATGAAAGCTATGCCAATCTTAGTTAATGGACTTTCAACGCTAGAACAAGCGAGCTTTGACAAGAAAAAGATTATAACTGATATTAAGAAAAAGGGGATTATAAGTATAAGCCAATTTTTGTATTCTCCCTTTAAGATTTTGGTATGAGTTAGAAAAACTGTGAAAAAGCAAGAGATAAAACCAAAAATTAGCAAGCTATAAGCAGCGCCTAGGCTACCGTAATAAGAGATTAAAAGAGGAAGAATTATAATCAGATAAAGAATGAAAAAGAGGTTTTCAATTACATCTAATCTTATCCAACCATACGCAAGTCTCAGTCTATATGGAATAACCTTTAAACTGAGGAATATCCACGTAATGCTCAAAACTGAAAGTATAGGGGAAGCGTTTTCAGCAAAGGAGTTGTTTCTGAGCCAAACAATTAGTAAGTCTTCTGAAAAAGTGCTGACAAATATGCCTACGGGAATGACTAGTAAGGCGACCTTCTGACAAAAGCCATGGTATTCTTTACAAAGATTCTTGTGATCCCCGCTCGTACTAAGGCTAGAAAAGGTGGGGTAAGAAACGTTGTAAAAAGGCGAGACCAGAATATTGAAAATTAAACTTATAATCCCGGCAGAGAATGTATAATATGACAAGCTTTCCAGGTCTACAATCTTACCAACCAGCAGCTTGTCTAAGTTCATGCCTAAGAGGTTTAAAAATGTTACTATAAATACACCTGAGGAAAAGCGATGAAATGGTTTCAAGAGACTCAGCTCTACTCTTGATGAGAAAAAGCCTCCTACTTTCCTCCATGTAAAAAAAGAAAGTGTAAAGTTTTGTAGTGCAACTATAAGGATCTGCCATGCTAGAAAAGAGTAAAGCTTTTGGTCACTCGCCGCTAGAACAACTAAACTGCCTACGTGACGAAATATGAGATGGATAATCAATATGGAATTCAAAGCGAGATGTTCACTTAGTCCAAGTAGACTGCTTGAATATATCGTACCAAAAAGTTGCAGAGAGAATGATATACTCATCAGAAGAAAGCAAACCATAATCTGATCGACTGTGAGATCCTTAGGAGTTACCCAGAAATTTGCAAAGAAGATAGAAGTGAAATAAGAAATAAGCAATGAAGCTAGAAAGATAAACAAAAACACAACTTCTGCGGTCCGTAAGAGATTTTCTTTTCTTGTTCTTTCAACCGCTATTAAAGAAGATTTTGCAAACTCACGACTGATAGCAACTGGTATACCAAAATCTAGAAGAGAAAGCATAGCAGTAGCAGAGTTGAAAAAGCCGATAACTCCGTATCCTTCGTTTCCTATTTGACTTAGGTAAATAGGTGTGAAAGCAATGCTTAAGAAAGTATTAAGAAAGTAAAAACAAAAATTCGATAAAAGTCCTAGATTTTGACGGCTTAAGTAAGAAGTCATATCTTTCCCTCAGGGAGTACAAAAGGATGTGCTGTTTAGGTAGTGAGTAGTTATAACCAATTCGAAAAAGCAGACCTTTATAAGCGGATTATCAGTTTTTGCAACTAAGAAAACAACACTCATGTTTACTCTTATGTTAGATAAGACCTCGCATAATTTGTTCCATAAGAACAAAGGTCACTCTTTTCCACTTGTTAAGCAATCCTTTCCAAACAGTTGTTTCTCGATATAGTTTCTGCCATGGCACATTACTTTGGAACTTTTACTATCATTCACTTTCACTGTGTAAAATTTCCCTCAGAGTAAAAAGTCGTTACAGTAGAGTGGTGTGTGAATTTTTTAAGGATCAATGAGCTCTCCTTTTTTAGAGTTTTTAAGTAAATGGAAGTTTTTGATAAGTTCTTCTTATGGAAAAGCTTTCTTCTTACCTTCATACATTTATTTATAGTTTTTATAGAGGATTATAGTTTTTGAAAATCCAAGAAGCAAAATCAGTGGGTTGAAATTTTCAGAAACGCCCGAAACCGCACGATTTAACACGGATTTGACCGTGGTTTTGATAAAATTTGCACGGTTATATGTTGGGATAATAACTGAGAAGTATGTCATATAACCTTTTTGAGTAGTTCTTCGTATTTTGGCTTTACTTTTTCTATGCTGAATTCTTCTAAAACTTTTCTGTAAAGGTTCTCACCTATGGTCTTTGTTTTGTCAGGGTTTTGATACAACTCTTCCAAACAGCTGATAGCTTCAGGGACTGGGTTTTCTTTGTTAACTAAGAAACCATTTTTTCCTGTTTCTATGTAGTCTTCGAAGTCTCCTACTTTTTCGCAGACAATCACAGCTAGCTTTTCTAGTCCAGCTTCTTTGACAGCGCTGTTACTTGCCTCGGTTTCTGAAAGGTGGAGAAAAACGTCTGCTGCTTCCATAAAATCAGCAACATTTTTCTGAAAACCAAGAAAGTATATTCTGTCTGACAGACCTTTTTCTTTTACTAATCTTTGGTAATGCTGTAGTAAGTCGCCGGTTCCGAGACAAATCCACTTTACATCAAGACCTTTTTTCAGAAGGCTTTCGACGACTTCTAGCATTAGGTTGTGGCGCTTTACTGAAATCAGACGGCAAACGGAAAGTATAAGCATTTTGCACTGGTATTTTTGACGAATTTCACTTGCAATTCCTATCTTGTCAACCTTGTACATGTCGAAGTTGTATCCATAATTGATTAAGTGAAGCTTCTTGGGTGAGACTTTTTCAACTTCAACCAAGTATCTGTAAACAGCTTTAGAAGGAGCAATAATGTTTGTTGAAAAGGTGTTAATTATTAAGTTTATGACGAATGATTTTTTCGGACTTAG
>JAOADT010000047.1 GCA_026417175.1 Deltaproteobacteria bacterium
CCACATAAAGAAAAATGGGGAAATAAATTCACTTATTGTGGAACAAGGCCATTGAATTTAAATTCCCTTGTTCCTTTTTTCTTTAATAACGTATTTAGAGGAAGGATTCTTTCATCACAAAGCGAACATCAGGTTATAAGACGAAGCAATAACAACCCTTATTCGGTTAAACATAGAGAAGAAAAAACCTTGATAGCGTTTTTTTTGTTTTCCGATCCTTTCTCGTCCGAGACTACAAACTCCCAGGGTTTAAGGTCAGTTGGCAGGATTTTTATCTGGATTCCTTTCTCCTTAAAGTACCTGAGGTTTTCTCCCCTATAACCGGATATGTAAGGCAGGTCCTTTTCATAGATCTGAAGTGTAACCAGCTTTCCAATGTAATCTGGTACAAGCGCATCTCTTAAAGCTACGAAAAAAATGTGACATCTCACTAAATACCCGAAAGATGGATGGAAGAACCCTCCTACCACATTTTCCCTCAAGGTTTTGTTGTCAGTGAGTCCGATCTTTATCACGTCTATTTCATGATTGACCGCGTTTACGTAAATGAAAGCTGCTCTCTTCACTGCCTCGTCAAACTCAACAAGTTTTATCATCCCTTCACTTATCATTGAGGCAATTGGCGTACCTTTTATGATCACAAGAGGATAGATCCTTATGTAATCCGGCTTAAGTTTCAATATGTACCTAACAGTATTCCTTATATCAGAGTCTGTCTCATGAGGAAGACCAACCATTACTTGCAAAGCAACCTTAAAACCTTCTCTTCTCAGATATACATAAATTTCTTCAAGATCTTTTACCGTATGACCTCTGTTGAGTAGATCGAGTATCAGGTCATTGAATGTGGGGATCCCCAGTTCTACCACCTGAACCTTGTAAGTCTTCAAAAGATCGATTATATCAATGAGCTCATCGTTTATACGGGCTGGCTTTGCTGATACCCTTATACGTTCTATCTTTTCCAAAAACGGTTCAAAATGTTCTAGTATGCTCTTTAACTTCTCTTTCTGTAATCCAAAGATGTCTCCTCCATAAAGTCCGATCTCGAAAGTGGAGTGGATGCTTCCTAGAGATTTTTCTATGTGTTCTTTGAGATCATAGTCATCTTTCTCGGTTATGTACTTTTGGTCGCAAAAGATGCATCTCTTCTTACACCCCATATGAGGAAGAAAAATGGGAACTATCATCTTATCCAGGCCCGAGAACCATTATCCCTTCTTTTTGTAAAACGTAAGAGAGAAAATCCTCATCCAGAACCTTGCCCTTAAGTGAAGATGCGTGTCTTAGGTACAACTGCCCTTTCTTTCTCACGAGAATCCCTGCATGAGAACAATCAAGCCCATCATTTGATGTGTAAAAGCCCACGTAGCATCCCGAGCTAAGCTTTTTTAAAATTTGATCGTCTATCATCTCCGTGGGTAAATACGCGAGTTCCCTTTTTTGAGGCTCAATCCCAGGAAGTATAAGTGTCCCATCGTTTTTAACGTTCAGGTTCTTTTTAACGTATTTTAATGCCCCCTCTTTCAAATACCGTGTGAGTTCTAGTAGTCCCTCATTCCAATAGATCCAGTCCGTAAAAAAATGTTTCCGCTCAGAGTAACTGACTATGCCGTTTCTATACCTTACCCTTTTTAACGCATCTTTGAACTCATCAAATGAAGAAGAGAGTCGAAGCGCTTCTGTGTATTCTATGAGAGTCATGCAATCCAAGCCTTCAAAGTTTATAACGAGAACCTCTTCACAGGAGCTTTTAAAAGAAAGCGTATTTGCCTTATACGGGATTCCAACAAAGATTTCCGATAAACGAACTATCCTTTCCGCCTGGGTAACATATTCCATCCGCATCACATTCTCTAAAGTAAAGATGTCCAGATGACCCAGTTTAACTATTTCATCCATTTTTTTCCTTGATGACAATTTGAACAAATTATAAAACATATTAGTATGCAAAGGAAAGTTACTGTTTTACCGCTCCATACTGGATTCGCACCCCGTTGGCTTTTCGAAAGGATGGTCAAATTCGTATCAGCCGTCACGGAGATAATCGTGTATGAATTTGGACCTTATGAGTTTTTGAGAAGAATAGCTGATCCAATATGGTTTCAGGCTTTCGGCTGTGCGGCAGGTTTCGATTGGCACAGTAGCGGACTCACAACCACGGTGTGTGGGGCTTTGAGAGAGGGGCTTTTACGTTTAAGTAAAGAAATTCCTATTGCCATATGTGGAGGAAAAGCAAAAAAAGCATTGGATACACCGAAAGATATACTTTCATACGGAGAAAGGTGGGGGATTGATGTTCAAGCCCTCATAGAAAAGAGTAGATTATGTGCAAAAATAGACAACGTCTTACTTCAGGATGGATATGATCTCTACCACCACACGTTTATATTCACAAAGAAGGGTGAATGGGCAGTAATTCAGCAAGGTATGAACGAAGCTTCAAAGACCGCTCGTAGGTATCAGTGGCTATCCGTGGAAGGTCTCGATCTTACCCAGGATCCCCACACAGGGGTCACCTGCGATCGTACCGGTCTTATACTCAATCTTGCATCTAAGGAAAGTAAACCTGCCCAAGACGCCATGCTCGACTTTGTGAAGCACGATCCAGAAACCATGATGGAGACCTTAAAAAAAGTGACTATGACAATGCCCAAAAGGCATTACATAACGAAAAATGATATCGACGAACAGAGATTAAAAAGAATACTAACCGTAATCCACGAGGCGGATCCAAAAAGATACATCCATATGGTGAATATACAGGGCGTGGGTAAAAAAACAATGGCTGCTCTTTCTTTAGTTTCAGAACTTGTTTACAAGAGTCCACCTAGTTTCAGAGATCCTGCAAGGTTCAGTTTCGCACATGGGGGAAAGGATGGACATCCTTATCCTGTGAACAGAAAAGTATACGATGAGACTATAGAGTTTCTAAAAAATGCAATCGATAAGGCAAAGCTAGGAGACAAGGAAAAGATAAATGCTTTAAGAAGATTATCCTTATTTTGAGGCGAAAACTATGCGTGTGGTTGAAAGGGTTGAAAGGATCAAACCTTTCTACGTAATGGAATTTTTGGAAATAGCAAAGGCAAAAGAAAAAGAAGGGATTGATATTATACACATGGAGGTTGGAGAACCCGATTTCGATGTGTCCAAAGAGATAAAAGAAAAGGCACATGAAGGAATAGAAAAGAACATTTTTCATTACACGCATAGCCTCGGTATGGTTGAGCTTAGAGAGGCAATTTCTGAGTATTATAGAAATGTGGAAGGACTTTATGTTTCACCCGAAAGGATAATAATCACAAGTGGCACATCGGGCGCCTTTCTATTACTCTTCCTTTGTCTTCTTGACCAAACCAAAACTTTAGTTTTTTCTGATCCAGGTTATCCCTGTTATAGGAATCTGGCTATCCTCTGTGGTTCGAAAATCCTACCAATCCCCGTGGATGAAAAGACAAATTACATGATAACTCCTGAAAGTCTTGAAGCATTTGGGGCAAAACCAGACGTGTTGGTTTTAGCATCTCCATCAAATCCCACGGGCACCGTTTACACGGAAGAGATAATAAGAGAAGTTTACGAATATTTAAAAGAAGGAGGTGGTATTTTAATTGTCGACGAGATATACAAAGATCTGATTTATGATTGTGAGATAAAAACTGCTCTCTCCATTTCGGACGAAATAATAGTTGTGAACGGATTTTCAAAAACACACGCTATGACAGGTTTCAGGGTAGGATGGATGGTTGTTCCTTCGCATCTTGTGAAGCCCATTCAAAAGTGTTCTCAGAATGTATTCATATGTCCACCGTCAATATCTCAATATGCAGCTCTTTGTGCCTTTTCATCGAAGGAACAGCTTTTGGCTGTGAAAAAGGAGTTTAAAAGAAGAAGGGACTTTCTCGTAAAAGAGCTTTTATCGCTAGGTTTTTCTATACCTTATTTGCCACAAGGGGCATTTTATATTTATGCAGGAATCGAAAAATGGAAAATGGACAGTATGGATTTCTGCAGAAGAGCCCTTTCGGAAGCACACGTTGCCATAACCCCGGGGTACGATTTTGGAGATTATCAGGCTCAAACTCATGTGAGATTTTCATACGCTCAAAAGATGGACAAAATAGAAGAAGGAACCAAAAGGCTTAAAGCCTGGCTAAAAACTATAACTTAAGATCTCCAAATTCGATACATTTCCTAAAACTCGAATATCTTTCTTTTATTTCCCTATGGGTTAGGGATTTCATCCTTTTCGGACCAAAGTCTTCCACGTTGAATGAAGCCATTACACAACCCAAAATGACCGCTTGTTTTAAAGCATCGTAGGATACAGTTCCAACGTTAGAAAGATAACCCATTAGACCACCTGCGAAGGTGTCACCTGCACCAGTTGGATCGAAAACCTCTTCCAATGGATAAGCCGGACATAGAAATACTTCATCTGGATTGACCATGAAAACTCCGTATTCTCCTCTCTTTATGACAATCGTTTTGGGACCCATGGAGATTAGTTTTTTTGCACCTTTTATTAAATTGTATTCCATACTGATCTCTCTAAGTTCAGCTTCATTCACAACTATCATGTCTACCCTTCTTATGACATCGAGAAGCGCCTCTCTCTTGTTCTCTATCCAAAAATTCATCGTATCGAGCGCCACATAGGCATCCCTGTTTTTTACTTGGTCAATCACTTTGGCTTGTAAATCAGGGTCTATGTTTGCCAGAAATATAAAGTTTGCATATTTATACGTCTCAGGCAAATGAGGTTCAAAGTCCTCCAAAACGTTTAACTCTGTGCTCAATGTTATCGCTAAATTAAGATCATAGCCGTATTTTCCAGCCCACCTGAAGGTTTTTCCGTCTAAAACTTTTATACCACTTAGATCAACATTCCTCTCCTTCAAAAAATCGAGTTCCTTTGCATCGAAATCTTCACCAATCGGCGCAACTATACCTACGTCCGTAAAGAAACTCGCGGAACTAGCAAAATGTAAAGCTGATCCGCCAATGATATTTCTCTCTTCTCCGAATGGGGTCTTAATAGAGTCAAATGCTATTGTCCCAATGACAGCCAGAGATACTAAGTTCCCAGTTCCCATGAGGAAAGATAGACTTTCTGCTCCTTTGTCAATTTATCAATTTTGATTCCATAGGAGGAGAGTTTTAGATAAGCGATCTCTTCGTCAATCTCTTTAGGTACGCTATACACTTTTTTTTCCAGTTTTTCTCCATTTTTCCACATATATTCGACGCAAAGTGCCTGATTGGAAAAACTCATATCCATAACTTCAGAAGGGTGTCCTTCGGCACAGGCAAGATTTACAAGCCTCCCCTCGCCTACAAGATATATCCTTCTTCCATCCTTTAAAACGTATTCTTCCAGATGACCACGTAGTTTCCTTTTTTCGGTCTTCATCTCCTCCAGGGCTCCTATGTCGATCTCCACGTTGAAATGTCCAGAATTTCCTACTATAGCTCCGTCCTTCATTACTTCAAAATGCTCCTTCCGTATAACATTTATATCTCCGGTTGTGGTGATAAAAACGTCTCCTATCCTGGCAGCTTTTTTCATCTCCATAACTTCATACCCGTCAAGATGTGCCTCAAGTGCTCTTATAGGGTCAACCTCCGTGATGATCACATGGGCACCCATCCCTTTAGCTCTCATAGCCACACCTTTCCCACACCATCCGTAACCTGAAACTACTACTTTGGAACCGGAAAGAAGGATATTTGTTGCACGCAAAATTCCATCTATTGTGCTTTGGCCTGTTCCGTATCTATTGTCAAACATGTGCTTTGTGTAAGCATCATTTACCGCTATGATTGGGAAGAGGAGTATCCCATTTTTTTCCATACTTTTTAACCTAATCACTCCTGTTGTAGTCTCCTCTGTTCCGCCTATCACATTTTCAAATAGGCTCCTTCTCTCTTTCTCTTTGAGCCCTTCTGCCCATTCTTTTAAACGCCTGTGAAGAATGTCAAACTTCTTGTGGGCTATCATGTGTAATGAACTCACAAGATCCGCACCGTCATCCATGGTTATATTTGGGAAGAAACTCAAAGCCTTCATTATGTGAGTATAGTAGGTATCCTCATCCTCTCCCTTTATTGAAAAGACCGGAATGTCGAAATGTTTGACTATGGAGGCCGCCACATCATCCTGCGTACTTAAGGGGTTGGATGCACAAAGTACAACTTGAGCACCACCCTCTTTTAATGTCCTTGCTAGGTTTGCAGTCTCAGTCGTGATGTGGAGACAACAGGCTATCCGTACCCCAGAAAGAGGCTTTTCTTTCCTAAATCTTTCTCTTATCCTTCCAAGTACGGGCATTCTCCTTTCTGCCCATTCAATCTTCTCTTTCCCATCTTCTGCCAGGGAGAGATCTTTTATGTGAAAATCCATCCGTTCCTCCTTTTGAGCCTCAGATACCAGCTTCTCTTCTTATGGTTTCAACCATGTCAAGTCTTTCCCATGTAAATTCTGGTTCCTCTCTACCAAAATGGCCTCCCCAAGCAGTCTTTTTGTATATCGGTCTCAAAAGATCGAGATACTCTATTATCTTTTTCGGCCTTAAATCGAAAAGTTCGTTAACTATCTTTAGGATCTTTTCTGGATCTATCTTTGCGGTTCCATAAGTATCTATCATCACCGAGATTGGACGAGCAACACCTATGGTATAGGCTGTCTCTTATACACATCTGA
>JAOADT010000048.1 GCA_026417175.1 Deltaproteobacteria bacterium
AGATGTGTATAAGAGACAGCTCTAATACTGAATGATGTCCACTTTTTCTGATCATCCTTACGAATTCCCTTTCTGACCCTTCCTTCACCTTATGGAACGACTGATAGGCAGTCCTTCCTGCCTGCTCAATGAGTTTCTCAGCATCTGGCGTAATAAAGAGAAGCTCAACCTTCAAGGAAACCTCTATTATTTTAAAGTTGCTAGGGCTCTAATTATACGTCTTGTGCCCTCGTATCCTCTAACGATATTTTCCAATGAAATTCTTTCATTAACGCCGTGCATCCTCATTATCTCATCTTTTGTGAGAACGATCGGGAAAAACCCGTACGAGGGAACGCCTTTTGATCTAAAATACCTCAAATCAGTTGCACCAGTAGTCATGTACGGAAGAACTTTAATGGGACCAAAGGATTCTCTTATCACGTTCTCTATTGCCTCAAAATACTTCGTCTTGTAATTTGAGTAGTAGGCCCTCTCCAAGTTTTCTCCAGAGGGCACAACCTCAACATTTTTGCCGGCTATCCTTTTTATCTTTGTGTAAAACTTATTTTGCCTTTCAGAGGGTAAAATCCTAGCATCAAATGCAGCCTCTGCTTCAACGGGTATCATGTTGACCTTTTCTCCGCCTTTAAGAATTGTACAGGTAACAGTGTTTCTTAAAAGTGCGTTTATAACAGGATTTTCCTCAACAAAATTAAGAAAGGCCTTTCTCCGAAGCGCAGTTTTTAAGTCTGTGTATATGAAATCTTGAATCGTTTTGCCTTTCAAAATCCCATCTATGTATTTTAACGCAACAGGGTAAAGCTTAATGGGCCATTTGTAAGAGAGGATTTTGTGGGCTGCCTCGATCACTTTTTCGTTAGGGTTATCTTTGTGTGGAGTCGAGCCATGCCCTCCTTTCCCCTTTGCCCTTATGTAAAACTGGCTAACCTTTTTTTCAGTAACCGATATTTGGGCATGAACTGAGTTTCCATCTTGGATAATAAACCCCCCTTCACTTATTACAAAGTCCGCATCTTGGAGAATCTCTTTTTTTTCCATCATGAATTTCACACCCAGTTTTCCACCTGTTTCTTCGTCGCATGTGGCAAGATAAATGATGTCTCTTTCAGGAACCAACCCGTCTTTCTTTATGTCTATAAATGCGAATAATTGGCACAGCGCCTGGATTTTCATGTCTATGGCGCCCCTTCCATAAAGATAACCGTCTTTGATCTCGCCTTTGAATGGATCCACTTCCCATTCATCAGGCTTGGCTGGCACAGTATCCACATGACTTAACACAACAAGTGGCATGTCCGATCGTCTACCTTCAATTCTTGCAAAAAGATTGGCTCTGTTTTCGCAAGGAGAGAATATCTCACACTCGATTCCTTCCTTTTTTAAGAAAGATTCGAGAAAAAGAATAGATTCTTCCTCGCATCCGGGAGGGTTCGCCGAATTTAAACGAAGAAACTCCCTTGAAAACTCAATGAGTTTGTCTGAGTCCATAATTTTTTTGTTGAGGGTTTAAACTACTTCTTTTTGCCAGTAGCCTTTTTCGAGGTTGTCTTCTTTTCGGTTTGAGATTTCTTCGTTGTCTTTGCTTTGCAAGCCATAAATAACCTCCTTTTTTTTCTTGCATGATACTTGGAAAAGACAAACTTTGTCAATAGGAAAATTGGTGTGAATTAGACCAGTGATATTTGCTAGTATTTGTATTTTAGGAGAAATGAGTTAAAATTTAGACTATGAAAAGACAGCTCAAAAAAAAGAAAAAAAACGAAAGAGAGAGATGCAGGAAAACTATACAAAAAGTAGACTATGGCAGGGAAATAAATTTATGTGTTGAGCGGATGGTCAACAATTACAAAAAAGGTGAACGATTCACCCATATAGAACCAGAGCCCATTCCCTCAAGGGTGAAGGTGATCGATATAATCTATCGGGCGATCGACCTTATATATCCCGGCTATCACACACTCGAAACGTTAGATGAAAACTCAATAAGATATTACTTTGGACAAAAATCTATAGAACTTTTTGATTTGCTTTCGGAACAGATAACATTTGCATATAGACACGAGTGCGTAAGATATGGAAAACCTTGCATAGACTGCGAGGAATTTGGCCGAGAAGTTGCTTTGAAATTTTTAGATGAGATCCCTCGCTTGCAAGAGATTCTTGCAAAGGACGTAAAAGCGGCATACGAAGGAGATCCAGCCTCCAAGCATTACGATGAGGTCATATTCTGCTACCCGGGCTTGTTTGCCATTACAGTTTACAGGATTGCTCATTTTCTTCACATAAACGGAGTTCCCCTTATACCGAGGATAATGACAGAATACGCGCACAGTAGAACTGGCATAGACATCCATCCAGGTGCAAAGATCGGAGAAAGCTTCTTCATAGACCACGGAACAGGTGTCGTGATAGGAGAAACCACAGAAATAGGAAACAGAGTGAGGATTTATCAGGGCGTCACATTAGGGGCACTCTCATTAAGTAAAGAGGAATGTGAGTCTTTAAGAAACAAAAAAAGACATCCTACCATCGAGGACGACGTGATCATCTACGCAAATGCGACAATACTTGGTGGAAACACAGTTATAGGAAGAGGCTCAATAATAGGCGGAAACGTGTGGCTCACAGAAAGCGTCCCCCCAAACACCGAGGTATATCTCAAAAAACCTGAACTCCTCATGAAAAACAGATCATAAGTTTTTAGACCTAAACTTTCGCCTTTAGAGATTACCATTTCAAGAAAGATTTTAGTTTTAACTATAAGAATATAGTTTTAAAACTAAAGTATGATACCACGCGTCTAAGGTCTCGTCCGATCTAATATTTTGGCGTTGTAATTAACCCAGAGTTTTAAAACCTTTTCCCTGGGCATCAAACTTTTTTCTCCTTGATTATCAAGGACTTACAGGTTATAAAAAGCAATCTTAACATGTCCAAGATCGACTAAAGGAGGTGCCTTACATGAAAAAATTGGTTTTAGCAGTCTCACTTATTTTGCTATGTCTTTACTCTTTTTCTTCCCATGCAGCCACTGTGCAGCTCGCATATACGGGAGTAGATCCTGGGGAAGCGGTCAACGTAAAGTTGGGTAATTTTTACACAGGGTGGGTGCTTGCGGGCAACTATCTGGTGGATTTAAAAGACTCTCAAAATAAATTGCTTGGAAGCTTTCGGAGTTTCTGTGTGGATATGGCATGGGCTCCGGAAAAGAATAAGTACTTTACCTATGAATTGAAGGAAATTATTGAGAATAGACACAAAGCTGCAGCCTATGTACTTTATCAACAGAATTTAGGTAACCAAACCTATTCCAACAAAGTTGCTAACCAGATCGCTGTCTGGGAGATTGTGTTCGATTGGGGAAATATCAATCTGGATAATGGAAATTTTGTTCTAAAATCAACATCCTGGAAATCGCAAACAAACTCCGTCATAGAGGATGCTCTAAATAACTATTCAAAGCTCGGTTCTTATAACATGTTTCTTCTTGCGGTCCATCCTGCAGGTGGCGACAGTTCTGGGAAAAACTACCAGGATTTCTTGATTCCTAATCCGAATCCTTCCCCGCCGGTTCCCCTACCTCCTTCAGTTTTATTACTTCTATCTGGTCTTTTGGGGATATTCGGGATAAGAAGAAAGATGGCACGATAGGTTATAAAGAGAGGGGTTTATCCCCTCTCAATTTTGAAGCTTCTTTTGCGCCTCCGACTTACCTATCTGAAGGAACTAAGGGGAAATAAAGCGGACCATTTGCCCGGATCTCTATGGAAAGAGATGCCGGTCCCTGCACCTCAGTGTAAAGATATTTTGAACAAGAACCAGAAGGACATTCAAGCGCATCCTTTGGTTCACCATTTATCATAAGAATTATCTGACATGGATACCCTCCTGTCTCACAAAAGGAAGGGATCTTTAATTTAAGTTCTCTATCTTCTAGTTTGCCATCCAATTTTACCCACCACGTCTTTTTGGGCTGAAACACATCAATAAAAATAGAACTTAGATGAGGATCTAAAGATGCTGTTAATTGTCCGTCTGCTTTTACTGACATTTTGAAGCCTTTCACGTCTTCAAATTTATCTTTGCGGCTTAACTCATGCATGCCAGTTTTATCTTCATATCCGTAGGATAAAGTGACAGCACGGAAGCTAGGAGAACCAAAAAGAAAAGAAAGATCGATCTTAATCTCTATCTTTTTGTCAAAAAAACATCCCGAAAATGTAAGTTGATGAGCAATTATGAATAAAAGAGCAAAAACGGCTATTTTTATGCCCATATAGCTGTCTACTAGCCTGTATTACTTAGTCGGCAAAAGAGTAGATTACCTTAAGGCAGCAATAAGGAAAAGATTGAACGAGACTTGCGATGAATCAATTTTGGGGGTAACCTACTGCCAAACTTGATACCGAAGACTTTATCTATTTAATTGTTTGCCCTTTTCCTCTCCTCCTTGTTATGGCAAATAATGACATCCCTGTACCAAAAAGTATAAACGACGGTACAATAGGTACTGGAGAAGAAGCAGGTTCGAGATATACCCCTTGCGTGAGGACATTGAATCCCGCACTTCCGGTGTCATAAAAATCAGCTTTTAGATAGGTATAAGTCCCATCGTCAGTGTTCCAAAGGACTACACCTCCCCAGAGTTCTACTTCAAGAATGAGAATATCACCTACTTTTACTTGGGTTAAACGATTCGCCAAGCCCGAGCTTTCTTCTTCTGCTGAATCTCCGAAGGAATTTCCAAAGGAAATAGGAACAGGCACCGTGCTGCCTCCACCGGGCCCAGCATACGGAAATTTTACGCTTATAGCTTGAGAGAACGTTTCAGGGTACATTATGTTGTCTCCCCTGATTTCAAGAACGGGTCCAAATCCTTTATCTTGCCACCATCCTATAACTGCGTTGTAGTCATCATTGTACAGAGACTCAAGGATGTTCTCAGTCGAAACCTTCATAAGGTTCGCTATAATTTCTGGAGTAGAAAGCCAAGCATGCATCCTCACTTCTGCTTTTCCATCGCCAATACCGGAATACTGCCCGGAAGAGGAAAATTTTCCTTCAAGGAATATAGATAGTTCCATCTCTATAGGAGTTCCCGTGGGGAGACTATCAGATTTTACTTCCCAAACACTTCTCGTATATGCTCTTCCCCCAGAACCAAATGAATAAGGCTCGAATCGCCCCCAAGAGGTATTCCAACCTACTTTGACACCGGTATGTGAGTAACTCGCATAGAGCTTCAACTTGTTGCTTTGAGGGTTTGCATACGCCTGAGCGAAGCCGCTAGCCACCAAGTTATAGTAATAGCACACAGGGGCTGAACAAGAAGGATCCTCAACCCAGGTTGTGAGTGGACCCCATTGATACTCGGCTTGTGTATCGAATGGTTTGTCCTGGTAATACAAAGGAGCAGATGCTGCAGTGTAACTCCAGTACGGAAAACCGTGGCAAAAAGTAGCTGTTGCCACGATTAGAATTAATAAATTTAATACACATATTAAGTTGCTGCGGAAAATTATCATAATCTCCTCCCTTCCTTCTAAGATGGGAATTTGTTTAAGGCGTGAAAGTGAATTATTAAGGCTCGTCGTGGTCGCCCAAGAAACAAATCTCCATCAGCACAGTGATACGTACCTATTAGCACCTAGTGTAGTTTCTGTCAAGATAACTGAGGTTTGATCCATAATGAAAAAGGTATTAAGACCAAGCTTTAAAACTAAAGTACTCCACAGAGAGTTTCAAAAACCCTTTCAAAAAGGGCTCAAAACCAGCCCTTGAGTAAAAGGCTCGGACCACATCTGACGTTTTACTTGTTTCTTTGTAACTTACGCCGACTGGAAAATGCTTTAGGGACAGATTAAAATGGAGCAATTTACCCCTCAGAGGTCGGGTCAGTGGGATCCAGCCGTGCTGGGAATACTGGCAGGACAGGTAGCTCGAAATTTGCCTTATCTAATGGGCAAACTCAATGGCTTTTAGATATTCCTAGTGCGCCGGAAGATAGACATGGTGAGTTCTTTCAGTCGGAAGTTGACTATGTCCGAAGAATACCAGCCCTTTGCTATCTTGGATTGCGTTTTAGGGTACTTGGGGCTAAAATCTTATCATGTGCATTTCTTTTTTTTAATTGCTAAATTGGCAAGATAGGGTTTTTAAACAATAAGACAACTTTCCTTACAAAAAGCCAATCGCTCACATTGGACAATGAGAGCGCAAGACCGAATGGCCAAGCCATGATTCAAACTTTAGATTTAAAACTTAGTTTTCATACTTTTGCATACCAAAGTCAAACTTTTTACTCCTTGACAGCATTAATTTTACAGACTATATGTTAAAAGAGAATTAAGGGGGTCTCACAAAAACAGGTTGCTTTTGTATTGACAGTCCTTTCAATTTGTTTTTGGATTTTTTACGCAGTGTTTTTCAGCGTCGTTTGATCTATGGAGTGTTTTTCCTGATAGTCAGGGAGAAAACGGCGTCTATTGTAGATATCAGGTTAACCCTCCAGGTTTAAGAT
>JAOADT010000049.1 GCA_026417175.1 Deltaproteobacteria bacterium
TCCTTACACAAAGCTCTCGGATGAAATTACCTTCTGAAACGCAAAACAGGCGCGGAGATGTGGTAAAATTGATTTTTTATAGATTCTACCGAATAACCCTACTCGAAAAAGTTACCATAACGAACCTCTTTTAATTTTCATGAATTTTGGCAAATCCACTGATCTCTTCTCTCCTACACAATGAAAACTTCTAGTAAAGCAGGTAAGGCAAGACTACTTTCTTGCCTCACAAATTAAAAGAGAATCACCTCTAGTTTCTAAGTTTCTCAATTCAGGAATATCACTTTCACCATGTCCAACGCTATAAACTTGACGGAAGCCAGCTTCCCTTAGTCTTCTTTCTAACTCTTCTAGGTCATATAACCATTGATGTCCCCACCACCGAAAAGCAATGTTTAGCATCTCCGCTCTTGTCTGTATAAAACTGTATTCTGGCCAGCTTAGCCACTCTTGTTCCCTCCAGTTACCCTCACAGGATTTCCTAATCAAAACATCTAGAGAAGGCATAGCTATGCGCACCACTCCGTCATCAGTAAGAACACGATGGCATTCCTTTAAAAAGAAGAGTCCTTCTTCAACACTGAAATGTTCAAGCAAGTGCTCACAGTATATCAACTTGCAAGAGCCATTCTCAAACGGTATCCCCTCCTTTAAGTCCCACACTCCGTCTGTAACACCAGGTATCGAGTTAGCATCGAGATTTATCCAACCGCTCAATCTCACTTTCCCGCAACCTAGATGCAACCTTGTACGGAGGTTCGAAACTTCTTAGTTTTCTCTTCAGAGAAATCCTTCTCTTAACTCTCGCCAAAATCCTAAACACGAGTATATTCCTTATAATCTCTCTCATCTCGCATCAAAGTTATCAAAAACCTACTAAATCTTCAAGTGATTTCACTAAAAGAAAGCTTTGTAGAATTAAAGGTTTCTTTTATAATTTACTTCTTACTTTCGTTTTCTGAGGTTCATATTGAGCACTCTTAAACTCGCATTTTGGGATTTATCTGGAAGAATAATAACTAATTCCTCAACTCTTATAACTAGCATAATTCTCACTAGGTTGCTATCACCGTCGGAATTTGGAGCCTTCAGCATTGTTTTGGCTGTCATAGTTCTTTCTTCTGTGTTCATTGACTTTGGATTTCGTCCCTCGATTGTTCAGAGAAAAGAGATAACACAGAAACAGCTTTCCACCATCTTCTTTTTGACCCTTTTTTCATCAATTTTGCTATTTACCAGTGCTTCTCTCTTGGGTATCTTTTTGGAAGATTTTTACGGAATAGATTCGCTAGGTAAGTATCTATCCGTCTCCTCAATGTCCTTTATTCTCAGCGCCTTATCAATCGTTCCAAGCAGCCTTCTACATCGGAACCTACAATTCAAAAGAATTTCTCTTGTAAATTCAATTTCAGCTCTTATCTCTGCAACCGTAGCCATACTCTTAGCGTATGCTGACTTTCGAATATGGTCACTTGTTTTTCAAAATCTCACTCTAAACGGAATCTCTTTAATCGGATTCTACGCAAGCACAAAATGGCTACCTTCGATTAGCCTTGAAATTTCCTCTGTCAAAGAGCTTTGGAATTATGGTTCGAAAATTTTTCTAGCAGGTCTTTTGGAAACCGCCCATACTAGACTTGATGTCTTCATAATAGGTAGAGTTTTTCCTCTTGAAACGTTGGGATACTACAATCGAGCCCAACATTTCGATTATTTCATCAAAACTTTTTTCGCTAGTACTATAACTTCCGTGTCTTTTCCGTTGATTTCAAAAACCGAAGAAGAAATGGCAAAAACACTATATCGTAGATATCTAAATTACATATGTCTAGTTTCCTTTTGTCTAGTCGGTATAACTTTTATTACCTGTTACGATATAATACTCATCGTCTTTGGCGAAAGATGGTTGCCCTCTGGAGAATTTTTCAGAATAATGTCAATAACTGGGTTCGTTTATCCTGTAAGCGCCCTCATGGTGACAATAATATCAGCAAGAGGTAACTCGCTAGCCTTTTTAAAACTTGATGTTATAAAAAAGTGCTTTTTGTCTTTGACATACCTCGCTTTTTTTGCGAAGGATATTAAAATCTATCTAATCTCATTAGGAGTAGCCTACATAATAGCGCTCATAGCAAATATCCATTTTGTAAAAAAAGAAATATCTATCTCCTTCAAAGAACAATGTTTAGTACTTTCCAAGTACTTCCTTACAGCTTTTTTTTCCACTTTGATAACTTTCTTTCTAACCTCTCCACTCAATGTGCCTGTATATCATTTACTAGCATCTTCAGTAGTGTTTGTTTGCTTTTATGTCTCTATCGGCTATCTTCTAAAGTTAGAAAGCCTAATAGAAATGAAGGAAAGGTTGCAAAAAGTTTATGAAAATATACGTTACAAAAACATTTTTACCGAGCATTGAAGAATACAAAGCCCAGCTGGAAAGAATCTGGGAATCAAGATGGATAACAAATAGAGGGATTTTAGTCAAGGAACTCGAGCAAAAATTAAGAGACTATCTCGGAGTAAAAAATATACTCCTAGTAAATAACGGAACCATTGCTTTACAAATAGCGATTAAGTCTCTCGAACTAAAGGGAGAAATTATCACAACTCCTTTTTCCTACGTAGCAACCGTTAGTAGTATAGTATGGGAAAACTGCAAACCTGTTTTCGTTGACATAGAGGAAGAATACTTATCCATAGACGAGAATAAGATCGAGGAAAAAATTACAAAAAGCACGTGTGCAATACTAGCAACCCATGTATATGGAAACCCTTGCAATGTGAAGATAATAGAAAAAATAGCTAAACAATACAATTTGAAGGTAATCTACGATGCTGCCCATTGCTTTGGAGTCAAGTATGAAGGAAGCTCTATCCTAAATTGGGGAGATGTATCTACATTGAGTTTTCACGCAACAAAACTTTTCCACACAGGTGAAGGCGGAGCTATAGTTTCAAAAGAAGACGAATTGGCAAATAAAATTTTCTACCATCATAACTTCGGTCACAAAGGCGAGGAAGATTTTTGGGGACTAGGAATAAATGGAAAAATGTCTGAACTCAATGCTGCTATGGGCTTAGCCTTATTACCATATATGGATAGAATTTTATCAGAACGAAAGAGAGTATTTGAAAGTTATAATAAAAACCTAAGAGACTTACCTCTCAAAAAACTAAAAATAAGAGAAGGCACTGAGTGGAATTTTTCTTATTACCCAGTTCTCTTCGACTCAGAAGATAGTTTGTTAAAAGTAAAAAAGAATTTGAATGAAAATGACATATTCCCGAGGAGATACTTCTATCCTTCACTAAACAAGCTACCATACTTGAACAACTGTAGACTTCCGATAGCAGAGGACATAAGCAAACGCATACTATGCTTACCCTTGTCAGCCGAGCTTGGAGACTCCGAGGTAGAATTCATATGTAATCTAATCTACGATGCGTTATGCTGATTGCAGGTGCTAAAGGGTTTGCGAAAGAACTTTTGGAGACAATAGTTCAGATTGATCCAGATGAGGAAGTAGTCTTTTATGACGATGTAAGCGAGGACTTGCCTAATTTCCTTTTCGATCGCTACAGGATAATTAGAACCGAAAATGAGGCTAGATCTTACTTCAGAAAGGATAGAAGGTTTGCGCTGGGAGTGGGAGATCCAAAAGCAAGAAGAATGTTCTATGAAAAGTTCAAAGCTATAGGAGGTGAAGTAGTTACAATAATTTCTCCACACGCCAAAATTGGAAGATACATGAATAGAATTAGCGAAGGATGCACAATCCTTACCGATGCAGTAATAGAGTCAAACAACAAGATAGGAAGAGGTAGCTTGATTCACGTAGGAAGTTTTGTAAGTCATGATGTAGAAATAGGCGATTTTTGTGAAGTATCACCAAGAGCAAGCCTGTTGGGCGAGGTTAAAGTAGGCGATATGTGCAGAATAGGGACGGCAAGTGTAATTCTTCCTAAGGTTAGGATTGGACATCATGTCGTTGTAGGAGCTGGAGCAGTTGTTACAAAAGATGTAGAGGATTATACAACAGTAGTTGGCGTCCCAGCAAAGCCTATGATAAAGTGAGAGTTTATGAATGATAACCCGCTAGTCAGCGTTCACATGATTACCTATAACCACGAGAAGTATATTGCAGAAGCGATAGAAGGAGTCTTAAAGCAAAAAACTACCTTTCCGTTCGAACTTGTAATAGGCGAAGATTTCTCTACAGATTCAACTAGGAAAATATGTCTTGAATACCAAAAGAGGTATCCGAATATAATAAAACTCCTTCAGAGAGAGAAAAACATAGGGATGGTTCCAAATTTTGTTGATACTTTGAAAAACTGTAAAGGAAAATATGTTGCCTTCTGCGAAGGCGACGACTATTGGATAGATGAGTACAAACTGCAAAAACAGGTCGAATTCTTGGAGAACAATGCAAAATACTCAGGCGCCTGCACAGATGTTGTAGTAATCGACGAAACAGGAAAAGAAATCAAGCTTGAAAGACCTGAATTTCTCACCGATACGGACATTACTATTGAAAAGCTCTTGAATCAACCTCTAGGTTATCCTTGGATAGTTTATACACCTACTTTAATCATAAGAAACAGGATATTTCCCTTCGATCTACTACTGACTTACTCCCAATTTGCAGATACTCCTTCAGTTTTTCTTGCCCTTCTCGAGGGACCAATAAGATTTTTGAAATGCAAAAGCTCTATATATAGAAAACATTCTCAAGGATTTACTCAAACAGAACACTCGCAAAAGCAAGAAGCACTTTACAAAGATCACTGCTCACTTCTAGAAGATCTAGAAAAACTCGCCAATTCTTCTCACCTAAGCCTTATTAGGAAAAAGAAGAAATGCTTAGAAACAGTTTTAATTCTGTACGACAAAACCAAAAGCCTTTCCGTAAAAATTATCTTATTTTTACTTCTTTCCACATATCTAGTAGCAAAAGACAGAAGATACCTCGGTTTCTTCAGCACTTCATTAAAATCATGGCTATACAAAGAACATCCTGAACTCTACAGAAAACTGAAGGCAATGAAAGCATTTTTAAAATTAGAAAATGCAAAAGGGAGTTGAGGGAAAAGTGCAAAACCTATTTAGAAAGTTTCATGAAAAAGATATTGAGCTAATGGAAAAGATAAGCATAACTCCATTCTATTCAGGCTTTTGGAACAGATTCAGAATTGACAAGGCAATCCGTCAAGTAGCCCCAAGAGCTCACGGTGTTTTACTTGATGTTGGCTGTGGAATTAAGCCATACCAGAAAGCATTTCAACCGTATGTAAAACACTACATCGGCTTGGAGTATTCACCCAAAACCGTTTATCGCGGGCACAAAGCAGATATTTTCGGTGACGCGATGAATCTGCCCTTTGCCGATGCCTCCATTGACACAATACTTTGTACAGAAGTTCTGGAACATTTACCGAGACCTTGGGAAGCAATTGCTGAATTTTATAGAGTCCTACGCCCCAATGGAATCTTGATCATAACCGCTCCTTTTTTCTTTCCTATTCATGATAAATTAGACTTCTTTCGGTATACACCCAAAGGAATATCTAGTTTAATGAAACAAAATGGGTTGGAAGTAGAAGAAATTAAACCGCTTTCTGGAACAGGAGTAACATTAGCTTTACTTTTCAATCTCTATTGGTTCGAGATTGGATTTATGTGGACTAAATGGCTTTATCCTTTTGGTATAGTTCTCCGTCCTATTCTTTTACTATTCTGCTTAATCGTAAATGTTTTCGGCTGGGTTCTGGAAAAGGTTTTACCATCGGAGCATATGTCCTTTAATCATTTAACAGTTGCCAAAAAGAATACCAAATGAAAATCCTAGTTTATTTTCCGACGAATGCAAGAGCAATCGATCAGATTTCCGTGATGGAAATGTTCATCAAATCT
>JAOADT010000004.1 GCA_026417175.1 Deltaproteobacteria bacterium
GGGTTTCGCACCCATGGCTCAGTGCCCGAAGGCACATGAATCATGGGTGCCCAATTCTAAAATAAAAGTAAAAATAAACTGCAAATTTGCCTATGCACACCATAATGCGCATATTTTCTAAAATATTTTTGGCTGTCTTGTCAAGGGTAACAAAAAGCACATTCTGTGGTATATACTCAATCAACAACCATCTATCCCTAGAGCAAAGATAGATTAAAAAATGGCAAATTACAATAAAGACTGTTCTTCGGGAGGGAAGAGTAACGATAAAACAGTTTATAAAAACGTTTTATATAACATGTCATAAAAAGAGGAAGTCGTAATTCTCATCGATGACAGGTATCCGTTTTAGTGTACCAAAATAAATCAAAACAAACCTTCATTGTTCGGTTTTTTTCACTTTAGATTATTGATGATAGCCATTATCAAAAAATGTTTTCCACTATAGAAAAAGTTAGACGAAACAACATGTCGAAAAACTTGAATGACTGTACTAAAAACAGAGTTTCAAAAATTACTAGAAAAATATTCACAACGGTTTATTTACACAACGTTTATAACTTGAAAGGAAGTTTGACATTATATCCTCATAATATTCCTAAAACCCTAAAAATATCTGCTATTAATTTATCCACTAAAATATTTAAGCCTATAAATTCAATCCGTCCCCTTGACAAATCCATGGCGTTGATTTATAAATATAGAAACAAAAACTATGGGGTTCATTCCCGAAAGCCCGAACATGGGCCTTTTTTAATGCCGCGGAGAGAGAATATGGCACTAAAGAGTTACGACGAGCTAAAACAGCTTATCGATATAGGTCTAGAAAAGGGTTATCTCACCCCGGACGAGATAAACGATTATCTGCCTCAAAGCATTTATTCGCCTGAGGAAATAGAGGATATATTCGACTATTTAACAGCTGCAAATATAGACATTACGGAAACTATCAAGGAAAAAACGGAGCCAGCAGAGGAAACAAAGGAGTGGGAAGATATTGAGAAATTCTCGACAGAAAAGACGGACAACATCATATGGGCTTACCTTAAGGATATTGGCAAGGTTTCTTTATTAACTCCTGAAGAGGAGTATGATATTGCAAAAAAAATAGAAGAAGGGGAGAGAAAAATCAGAAATCTCCTTTTTAAACTTCCTCAGGCTATCGGCGAGCTCCAGGATTTACAAATCCAGTTAAAAAAGGGAACTGTTAATATAATTGATGTGGTAAAGAACATAGATGAACTTAACTATACAAAAAAAGATGAGGAAAAACACAGAAAAAAAACAATTGCCCTTATAAACAACATCAAAAATATTTACGAGAAAAAACTCACTCTTGAAAAAGAGTTAACTCAGTCAGACATCCAGAATCGAAAACAACTCGAAAAAAGGCTAAAGCAGCTAAGCTCGAAATTTGAAGAAAGTCTCACTAACCTAAATTTAACAAGAAAGGTTATAGAAGAAATAGTGAAACGTGTAGAAAAGCAGGCAGAATTTCTTGATGAAGATGAGAGAAACAATATTAAAGAGACTTTTTCAGAAATAAGCAAAATCGAGAAAGAATTAAAAGAGGTCAAAAATAGGCTCATCCAAGCTAATTTGCGACTAGTTATAAACATTGCGAAAAAATACTTAAATAGGGGTTTATCTTTTTTGGATCTAGTTCAGGAAGGAAACATGGGTCTTATGAAGGCAGCTGAAAAGTATGATTACCAGAAAGGTTACAAATTTTCCACTTATTCCACATGGTGGATCAGGCAGGCTATAACTCGATCCATTGCAGATTACGCAAGAACTATAAGGGTACCCGTACATGTGCTTGAGACTATGAACAAAATCACAAAAGTTACGATATCCCTCTTTCAAGAGCTCGGACGCGAACCAACTATTGAAGAAATATCGAAAAAAGCGGGTTTACCAGTGGAAAAGGTAAGAAAGATTTTAAGAGTCTCTAATGAACCTATTTCAATTGAGACGCCAATAGGAGATGATGACTCAAAACTTGGTGATTTTATTGCGGATCCCAAGTCTCCCTCTCCTTTTAATGAGCTTGTAAAAATATCTTTAAAGGAAGAGATAGATAAAGTACTCGCAACTTTAACACCTAGGGAAGAAAAAGTGATTCGGATGAGATTGGGAATAGGTGAAAAGACTGATTACACGCTTGAAGAAGTTGGAGAAGTTTTCGGCCTTACGAGAGAACGTATTCGCCAAATAGAAGCTAAAGCTCTAAGGAAGCTCAAACATCCTTCAAGACGCAAACGTCTTGAGAGTTTTTTAGAGTAAAAAATACCGACTTTTATCAAGTAGTTACTATTTCCTGCACTTTCTTTCTTACACGATCCAACATTTCTAAAGGATAGGGGTTTAAGTTCATAAAATTGGGATTTATAGTATCTCTGGGTCTAAACTCCTGAACCACAAATCTTTTTGCCCCTCTGAGGAATCGGGCGGTTTGATAGACGTCCTCTTCCGTATGGAGGGAGGGAACAAAGGTCATTCTGAACTCGTAGTCTAAACCAGACATTAGCAAAAAATTTATAGTTTCTATAATTTTCCCTTTATCCACATCTTGCCCACACCATTTTTCATACCGGTCTATTGGCCCTTTCACATCCATAGAAACAAAGTCTACAAGACTTTCTCCAACTAATATTTTTATTGTTTCTGGTGAAGAGCCATTAGTGTCGATTTTAATTTTAAAACCTTCTTTTCGAAGGATTTTTAAAAGCTCCGGTAGAGAGGAATGAATCGTTGGTTCCCCTCCTGTTATGACAACTCTTTCCACCCACGAGCTATATTTTCTTAACTGTCTTATTACATAAGTAAGCGAGATATTTTCGAGTCTTTCTGGAAATAAAACGAGTTCCCTGTTGTGGCAGAAAGGACATCTGAAATTGCAACCCCCAAGAAATATTACAGAAGAGATGTAACCATTCCAGTCAACGAAGCTTGTCTCTAAAAATCCTTTTATGGGTAGCTTATAGGCTTTTGACGGCATTTAATACCTCAGAAACCGATGGAACTTTACCCCTCCAGTCTATTATTTCATTTTCCATTTTATCCTCCACTATAACTGTTGGGACTGAAAGAACTCTGTAAAAAGTAGCTTCTGCCAATCCTTCTGCTGTTTCAATATTGTAAAATTCCACCTGTACTTTTTCTTTAGCCAGTGAGTCTTTTAGTTTGATGGCAGAACCACAAAGAGGACAATCACTTTTGAAAAAAATCTTAACCTTTCCCATCTTAACCTCCTTTATCAGCTGTTTGCCACTTCCTTCGAGTAGCTAAAGAAGTTCTCATTTCTGAATCTATCCGCAAGCTCTCCAAGTTTACCTTTATTCCAGCTACTTATTTTTGTGAAATATCCGGTGATCCTTGTTATTCCATCGACGTCTTCTGAGCCACAATACTCGCATCTGGTTTTAAGCCCCCTTGATGTTTTTAAACAGGTATTACAGGTTGTGAACTCAGGAGAAAATGCGATCTGATCATTTGTAGTGTATCTGAAAGTTTTTACCACAAAATCTGCGATAGCTTCCTTTGAAGGGTGTGATTCCCCCAACCATACATGAGATATAGAACCGGCTTCTATCAAAGGGTGGAAAATACCTTCAGAGGTCACTCTTTCAATTGGGTTGAGTCTTATACTAACGTTAAGATGTGTAGAATTCGTATAATATACCTTACCATCCGCTATGTTTCCTTTTACTATTCTACCTGAAAACGGAGAAAAATCTCTAAGGTCTAGTCTGGCAAATCGGTAGCTTGTGCTTTCCGCTGGCGTCTGTTCAAGAAGGATCCTCATTCCTTCCTGCTTGCTCATCTTTTCGGCTAGAAGTTTCATATGGGCTATCACTTTTAGACCAAACTTCAAAGCTCTTTTTGACTCGTGGAGCTCTTCCCCTAGGTGCACCTGAACCATTTCGTTTAATCCCACCATACCGATGAGATGTGATGCAATATTGAATCGCAAATAAGGTAACCCGTCTTTTTTCATAGTAAGCAAAGCAAGGGGTCCATCTTCACCAAGTGAAAGAAGCTTTTCCAAGAAGTTTCTTTTCTCTTTGTGAGCCTTAACCGCCAGAATGAACCTTTCAGTCAGAAGATTAAAAAGTTTTGCATCATCTCCTTTAGCTAAATAAGCTATTCGAGGCAGATTTATGGACACATTTTGCAGGGCACAGTATCTCATTCTCCAAGGTTTTTTTGCATCCTCTAAGTCTCTCTCTTCTAATTTAAAACTCAACCTACAGCACTCAGATATCTTCGCGGTATCACCCCTATCGAAGACAAAATAAGTATTCCCTTTATCAGAGGCTACGTCGCATATGTGGTAAAGGAAGTCGAGATGCCCTTCTGTCTTAAAAAACTTTTCAGTTATGTGGACTATCGGCTTTGGAAAGAAAAATGGCCTTCCCGCACCATCCCCTTCTTTATACACTTCAAAGAGCATCCATGCAAATCTCTGGGCCTCTTTTTCATATTCACCATAAGTCTTACCAGTATATTCCCCGCCTGGCCCTATAGCAGGCGTATGTTCAAAATGTTTGGGGACTTCCCAATAGAGGTTTATATCTGAAAATATTGCTTGGCCTCCTCTTGCCACCGCCTGTTGAGAGAATTCAAATACTAACATCTGGGCAAGCTGTTTTACTTCTTTATCTGACATCCCAACTATATATGGCGCAAAAAATATGTTCACTGCATCCCAGCCAATTGCCCCCGCAAAATTACTTTGTAAGGCAGCCGAAAATTTTATAAGATGCGCAAGTAAAACCTCCGGGTGTTTTGCAGGTTTCGCCATTGAAAGGGTGTGTGGAAAGTTAAGCCCAAACTTTTTAATGTATTCCACTGATTGTCCGCTGCAATACGGTCTATCTATAAAACCAAGGTCGTGTATGTGAATATCGCCATTCATATGCGCGTCGGATACTTCTTGCGAGAAGACAGCGAGTAGTGCATATTCTTTTTTGATTCTTTCTGCAAGCGTTAGATTTGTGGCCTCCGGCCCATGCGGTACATTTGCATTTTCCTTATTTGGATGGAGAATAAGGTTTCCCACATCGTATATGGGCATCCCCAGTCTTGTGTGCATCTTTCTTGCCGTCTCTAAACCTTTCTCTATAAGTTTTGCATTTACAATTTCTCGAATCAAAGGCGCGGTGATGAACTTTATGCCTGACTTTTTGATTATCGTCTCAACTTCCCTACTTATTTCGTCAGCTGTGGACTCATCGATTAGCGTTTCTTTTAGAAGGGCTTCGACGATTTTTCCCCTGTTCCAATCTGAGATCGTCTCTTCCGAGGTCCTTACAAAAAGGTTTATGTCTGTGGTCTCCATATGTCCCCCTATTACTAAATACAGTATATAATCAAAATATGTATCAATATATAGTGCGCTAAGAAACACTTTGTCAAGAAAAAAGTATTCACTGAGTTTTACTTTTAGTGTATCATAATTCGGGGGGATAATTATGGGTAACATCAGAAATATTATTGAGCCAAAAACTATAGCTGTCATTGGAGCTACAGAAAGAGAAAATTCGCCTGGATTCATCATATTGAAAAATCTTTTAAAATCCAAAAATAGAAAGATCATTCCCGTAAATCCAAAAAGAAAAGAGATATTTGGATTGAGTTGTGTAAAAAAAATATCAGATGTTAAAGAACACGTTGATCTTGCAGTAATTACAACGTCTTTCGATACGATTTTAAAGTTGATTGAGGAGTGCGGTAAATCATCAGTGGACGGGGCCATTATAATATCTTCTTACGATTATGGAGAAAAAGAGAAAGGTAGGCTTATAGAGAATCAGCTTAAGGAGATTTCTAAAAGGTACGGTATAAGGATAATAGGTCCCAACTGTCTCGGTATTATAAGACCGGTTACAGATTATAACGCTTCGATCTTTAATACAATGCCCGAAAAGGGCGGTGTCGCTTTTATTTCGCAAAGTCTGGGTATGTCAAGAGCTTTCTTAAATTGGGGTATAGAGGCGAACATAGGATTTTCAATGTTTGCTTCTCTTGGCTCTATGGTAGACATAGATTTTGGTGAAATGATCGACTTTCTAGGGGAGGATGTTTACACACGAAGTATTGTTATGTACATGGAGGAAACTGTCGGAAACGTAAAAAGATTTGTGAGTGCTGCAAGAGGCTTTGCGAGAAACAAGCCCATAATTGTTTTAAAACCGAGAAGGGAGGAAGAAAAACCTGGCAATCCGTCCACATACACGGCTTCAATGCTCGACAGGGACAAAATATATGATGCGGTGTTTAAAAGACTAGGTATTCTTAGAGTGAAAGATGCCAGAGATCTTTTTAATCTTGCAACCGTCTTACATGGGAGAAAGTTACCTTTGGGACCCAGGTTGTTAATACTAACAAATACGCCTGGTTCCGGTCTTATGGCATTGAATGCCCTAAAGGACCAGGGTGGAGAACCGGCTAGCATCTCTCATGAGACCTATATAAGATTGAATGAGACCTTGGGACCTTGGGTACAGCAAGGTTTTTTTATAGATCTTTTGCGAGATGCAGACGAACTCAGATACAAAAATGCTTTAGAGGTTTGTCTCAAAGAAAAGAATGCGGATGGAATTCTTATAATTTATACCCCTCAGGACGTGATGACATCTGAAAATTTTGCCAAAACTTTGGTAGCAAGTTTAAAGAATCCTTCTAAACCGGTGATAGTTTGTTTTTTTGGCGGTGAAAAAAAAGAGATTAAGGATGTTTTAACCAAAAGTAACATACCTGCGTATGATACGCCTGAGGAAGCAGTAAAAACTTATTTATACATGTATAAATACGAGAGGTACCTGAGATCGTTATATGAAACTCCTAGGGATCTCTCTCTAGATGAAATACCTCCAACTTACAACTTGAAGCTGTTTATTAGGAAGTCTTTAAAAAATGGGATAAGCGTACTAACGGATGACGAGTCTCAAAAGTTCCTTGAATGTTTCGGAATTCCCACACTCAGAACTTACGTAGCCCGATCTGTAGATGAAGCAATCATGTACTCGAGGGAGATAGGTTTTCCCCTAGTTATTAAGGTGGCTTCTCCAGACATTATTCACAGAGCCGATTTCGGAGGTGTTATAACAGGAATAACTTCTGAATCGGAACTGAGAGTTTCTTACGAAAAACTTTTGGCTCGAGCAAAAGAAGTACATCCCGACGCCCGTATAAAAGGGGTGGCATTACAGAAGATGTTGGAAAAAATAGATTATGAGGTCCTATTAGGCGTAAAAAAAGACGAAGAATTTGGTTCCATAATCCTCTTTGGAATGAGTGGAGTCGGACTTAGAATTTTCAAGGACTTTTCCATAGGTCTTCCCCCACTTAATCAGACGCTGGCAAAAAGGTTAATGGAAGATACCCATGTATACCGAATGCTCCATGGTTACGGAGAAAAGCCTCCAGCTGATATCCAACAGCTTGAGGCAATAATTGTGAGCTATTCAAATCTAGTTTCTCAGTTTCCGGAAATACAAGAAATGGACGTAAATCCAATAGCAATATCAGATGGAAAAATTTACGCTTTGGATGCGCGGATTGTTTTAGACAAAAATATTTTAAACGAAAATTACACTAACACCCATTTAGTGATAACGCCATATCCTACAAGATACGTCGTTCAAACCACCTTAAAAGATGGAAGACGGGCGATTCTGAGACCTATAAGACCAGAGGATGAGCCCCTAGAAAGAGAAATGCTTTCCAGTCTATCTGAAGAAACTTTGCGAAGTCGCTTCTTTACCGTTCTCAAAGACATTAGCCACGACATGCTCATTAAATTTTGTCATATAGATTACGACAGAGAAATGGCGATCGTTGCTGAAATTTTCGACAATGGCAAAAGGAGAATTATAGGCATAGGAAGGTTGATAATTGACTCTGATTTCGAGAAGGGTGAGTGTGCGGTGGTGGTCCATGATGAATTTCAGAGACAAGGGCTTGGTTTGAGGCTCATGGACATGCTTTTAGTTATCGGTGAGGAAAAAAAACTTAAAGAGGTGTACGCCTACGTAATGTCAACAAACAAAAAGATGTTAAATCTTGCAAAAAAAATGGGGTTCACCATAGAACCCCTTCAGGACAACCTTTGTCTGATAAAGGTAGAACTCACGTGAGATCAATCAATCCATTTTTTTAGTCCGTCATTAAATACTCTTTTACAACCCTCTGCCAATTTTCATTATCTAAAGCTCTGGCAATGCCAGGTACTAAAACTCCTCCGTCCTGGTACACGACCCCTAGATTACCAGTCATTCTTTCCCTTAGAGATTCAACATGTTGTTCGAGCCAAGCCCTGGCTAGTTTTCCAGAAAGTAAATTTCTTAAGTTGACCCTAAAATTATCCGGTTTCACCGCCATTACCCACCCTTCTCCATAAGGATCAGTGTTAATGAGTCCGGGATTTTTTATCACCTTTTCGTTTACAGCTACTACCTCCCCTCTCACAGGCGACAGAACATCTATGACTGTGGAGTCTACTCGGACTTTCAAACCAATTGCACCCTGATCAACCTTTTCTCCTATTTTAGGAACATAGATTTCCTCAAACTTACCTATCAGTTTTTGAGCAAAGTCGTCTATTCCAACTTTGATGAATTCACCCTCGGGATGAGCCCAAGTGTGTCCTTTGTGGTAATACACATCATCCTTCATGGTAAACCATCCAAAAACGTCCCATACTCCATATCCCTTCGCCGCCTCTTCTCTTCCGCTTACGAATTTCCAAAATATGACAAAGGCCACAAGAAAAACCATCATCAGAAGTAGTTCCGTTGATTTTCCTTCAAAAAAATCCACATATTGAAATTCGCCAAGAAATTTAGTCATAGTATCGCCTCCTTTCTCCAAAGTGGGATTACTGCCTCTTCAGATTTTTTTTCATCTTGTTTTTTTGCCCATGCAGGCATCGGAGTAAGAACTGGCATTCTATTAACGCAGAACCTGAAAGCCCATATTTCTAAAAAAACAATACTAAGCGTAACCACTACTTCCATCCACGTAGGAATGTACTTCATACTAAACGGTATGTACCATTTGTAGGCCACAAAAACGTAATTAAATCTGTTAATGATTATTCCTATCATAGTTAAAAGTGACGCAACTTTAACATATAAGAGTTTTCTTTCCCTCGCGCCAACTGAAAATAAGATCATAGGAACGATCACAAATCCCACATTTTCAATTACGTATATCATGCCGTAAATGGTTCCAAGATAAACCCAGTGGTGCCCATGGATGAAATCGAAAAGTCTTATAAAGAAGTATCCGAACATTATTACTGCGCAAGCCTTTCCAAGACTCAAAAGAATCTCATCATGACTCCTTACATGTTCATGTTCTATGGGAAGTCTTCCCCAGAAAACTCGTTTCGATATACTCCCCTCAAAAATGACCATCGACAAACCTGCAAACAGGCTTGATACGAAAAACAGAACCGGTACGAATTCAGAAAACCATAGGGGATGAATATTTGGCTTTGCCATAAGGACAAGTGCCCCAATTCCTGCTTGATGTAAAGTGGATAGCCATATTCCAAATATAACGGTTCCAAGAGTTATAGATTTAACAAATAGTCTTACTCTTTTTAACCCAAGCCATTCACACAGAACCTGGCTGTACTCGATAAGCAGACATATAGTGTAAAGAAAAAAGTGCCACGCAACAAGGAATAGAACCGAGTTTACCCCAAATTCTCTTCCGATGAAAGCGTTCATGGCATTCCACCATCGCCCCAGATCGAAAACAAGCGCTCCTGCGTAGAACATGTATCCTAGAAGTCCATTCAGGATAGTAGCTCTTATAATCGGATGGTACTTTTCCTCATTTAAAATGTAAACCACGAAACAAAGCACATAAGCACCACCTGAAAAGGCAACCCCTGCCATAACGTCAAATGCAACCCAGAGCCCCCATGGAAACTCCTGATTAAGGTTGGTTACATAGGAAAGGCCGAAAATGAATCGAATAGCAATAAGTATTGCACCTGCTAAAATTGTTATTCCAGAGATTATGTTGAACGGCGTAAAAATGTTTCCTCTTGGCCTCAATTCCTTTCGTAGGAAAGTAAATATATTTTCAGACTCCCTCATCTCTTCTCCTCCTTCTTGGTTATCCTGTTTAGTCCTAGGAAGAATAAGCACCAAAAAATCAATACCAATGGCTCCGAGTAAAGAAAAGGTCTCGTATATTCTGGTAGAGGCTTACTCTCTAGATCGGTTCTAAATCCTATTTGGTCGAATGGAACAGATGCGAGATACATATACCCAGTGCCCCCAACCTCCTTTTCTCCGTAAACGTGGGGCACATATCTTTTAGGATAAAGAGCAATTCTTTTTTTTGCCTCTAAAAGCAACTCTCTTCTGGTACCAAAGATTAGAGCTTCCTGAGGACAAGTCTCTACACAGGCAGGAGGCTCTCCACGCAGGTAACGTTCATAACAAAGATCGCATTTTTGTAATCTGGGTGTGGGGCTTGCATACTCGAATCTCGGGATTCCAAAAGGACAGGAAAACATACAGTATCTGCAACCCATGCAATTTTCTTCCCATGTGACATGCCCCTCTTCTCGCTTCTTCATTGCTTTCACGAGACAAGCAGCTACGCAAGCTGGGATGTTACAGTGCATGCACTGTTTCTTCACAAAGATGTTTCCTTGAGCTGTAGAAAACCTGTTTATCACTGTAAGTCTCTCCGTCGTAGTGTCGTTAACATTCCATACTTCTTGTTCTATGTTCGGGGAAGGAAGACCATGAGATGAACTACAGGCTACTTCGCATGATCTACATCCTATACATTTGGTAGTATCCACAAGGATTCCCATAAACTCTTTTTCCGAAGCCTCACCAGAAAAGGCTCTAGAAGATCTGGCAAAGCCACTTAAAAAAAGACCTCCTGCAGAGGATAAACACAGTTTAAGAAAGTCCCGTCTTTCCATATATCTCTCCTTCGTTTAAGTGTTACAGTCCTTCTTTTTTTCTCCCCCGTCTGCCATGGTGAATCCAAGTTTTCTATGAAAAGCTATGAGTTCTTCTTTCCCTAATTTCTTTTCGGCTTGTTTTATCTTGAACACCCTATACCCACCCCTTAAAATTCCAAAAAGCGGAAAAACTACTGTGACTACATATGCGAGAGCTAATACCCCAACTATTAGAGCTGTTATAAGTACCATCGTTGTCAACATTTCATTCACCTCCTTTCTTACGTTACCACTTTGTTAATTTCTTCACAACCTGCTACTTTCTAAGCAAATACTATGCCAACATCATAATTAAAGATTCCCAACGTACCAGAAAAAGATACTAACGTTTTAGGAAAACCGAATGTGTGGAGCGCTTCCCCACTACTCTATAAACCTAGATGGTTACTACTTTGTTGGGTGTAAAATTTTTCTACACAGTCTAATTTTTCATCACACTCTTTTCACCAGTTCAATATCTCTGCAAATTTGTCTCCTTCATCGGAAGCCTTCTAAAAGTAACACATACTTTTAGTACATCAACAATTTCAGTGAAAAAAGATCAATAAAACTTTGGGTTAAGGGAATTTTTTATTTTTTAGCCTTTTTTTCGTGACATCCTGTACATTTTAAAGGGCCTTTATTGGCTTTTTTATGGCAAGATAAGCACATTCCATGGTATGCTCCTTTAAGCCCTACAGTCACCCTGGTGCCTTCATATTTGTAAATATCTTCTCTCGGGTGGCAGGGTGAGCACGAATACGTTATCCCTTCGTCTTTATGATGGCATTCTTTACAGTTTTGGATCAAATTAATATGTTTGCCGTGGGTAAACGTAACTGGATTATAGAGTTTTGAAAGCTGTGATAGAGAAATAATATCGTATTTTTTTAAAGGATTGCCATGACAATCTTTGCAGGATGTAGGCCCTGCCATCTCTTTGTGACATTTGATACAAAGCCCATGATACGCCTCCCTCAATGCAATCTTTATGTTCCCTTTACCGTCTTTCGTGTGACACGCTGAGCAGGGTGGCGTCTTTTCACCACTAAAATGATGACATTTCTTGCAATCTCCTTCTGCAATCTCCATGTGTTTCTCATGAGTAAATTTGAGTGGTGGATAAATCCGTGCAATTTTGTCGATTTGAATAATGTCCTGAGCATAACAAAAAATAATAAATACGAAAACAAGAATAACCCCAAAAGCGAATCTTTTCATTTTAAGCCTCCCTAGGCCGACTGTTTTAAATTATACTTCTTTATTTTGTTATAAAGTGTTGCCCTGTCTATGCCCAAGATCTCGGCAGACCTCTGAATATTCCAATCGTTCTCCTTTAGAATTCTAAGTATGTGCTCTCTCTCCAACGACCTCAAGGTTTTATCAGGAAGATTTAAGAATTCGTCATCCTTTTCTAGTAAACCTATGTCCTCCTTTCTTATTATGTTATCCTTACAAACAACCATAGCCCTTTCAATAACATTCTCCAATTCCCTTACATTCCCAGGCCAGTTGTACTTCACAAGCATTTTCATAGCATCTTCAGATACTTTTTGGACGTTCTTTTTTAGCTCTACATTGAATTTTTCGATAAAATGGCTGACAAGAACAGGAATATCTTCCTTCCTTTCCCTCAGAGGGGGAATTTCTATAGTGATGACGTTTAGTCTGTAATAAAGATCCTCTCTGAATTTTCCCTCATAAACGAGTTTTTTTAGGTCTCTATTTGTCGCGGCTATTATTCGCACGTCCAGTTTTATAGGTCTTTCACCCCCAACTCTGACAATCTCTTTCTCCTGTATTACCCGTAACAGGCTAAGTTGTAATTTTGGACTTATATCTCCTATTTCGTCTAAAAATATGGTCCCTTTATCTGCTATCTCAAACTTCCCTTTTTTCTGCGATATGGCATCTGTAAACGCACCTTTTTCGTGTCCAAAAAGTTCACTTTCTAAAAGGGTTTCAGGAAGTGCGACACATGAGACTGCAACAAACGGATAATTTGCCCTGGGCCCTTCATTGTGAATAGCTCTTGCTAAAAGTTCCTTACCAGTTCCACTTTCACCAAGAATAAGTACATTGGAACTACTGCCTGCTATTGTTTTTGCAAACTCAAATATTTTTTGCATCTTATGACTCTTGCTAACTAGATCATGAAACCGGTACTGTTCCTCCAACCTTTTCCTGAGGTATGTAACCTCTTTCACCAAAGTCTGGCTTTCTATCAGTCTCTGAATTATGAGAGAAATCTCTTCCGGATTGCACGGCTTCACAAGATAATCGTATGCTCCCATTTTTATAGCCTGCACCGCTGTATGCACAGTTGCATAAGCAGTTATCATTATTACTTTAGTCTCAGGCGTTACTTCTTTCATCTTTTCCATTAACTCTAGTCCATCCATTTTTGGCATCTTAAGATCCACAATCGCTATGTCGTAATGCTTTTCTCTCATCATATCTAGAGCCTGAAAGCCATCTTGAGCGGTGTCGACTCTGTAACCATCGTCAAGGAGCCATTCTTTGAGGGATTCTCTCACTATTTCTTCGTCGTCCACAACCAATATGGAGACGTCTCTATCCATGCCTTGCCTCTTTCATTTCATCCATTTTTTGTTCTTTCTCTAACACAAGAGGCAATCTTATTGTCACTTTAGTACCTTCCCCTTTTTTACTTTCCACCTTGAGATCGCCTTTATGAGCATTCACAATCCCATAAACCACCGAGAGACCAAGGCCTGTTCCCTTTTCCTTAGTAGTAAAAAATGGATCAAAGATTTTGTCTAGTAATTCTTTTTCTATCCCCACTCCCGTATCCTCAATCTCAACAAAAACTTTTTCTTCCTGGGCGAGAAATCCCGTTTTTACCTTTAGCTTCCCACCATTAGGCATTGCTTCACAAGCATTCATTAGGACATTTAACAAAACTTGTCTCATTTGCTGCGGATCCGCTGTAATAAAAGGAATATCAGAATAATCTTTGATGACTTCTATATTCTGCAATGAAATTTGATTTGAAAGAAAATTGAGAGATTCCTCAACAAGGGTATTCAAATTTACGTCGTATTTCAGTGATGGCTCCCTCTGTCTTGCGAAATCCAAAAGGTTTCTAACGATGGAGCTACATCTTTCAGTCTCCCTTATCATTGTAACGAGATACGATTTTATCTTTTGAATCTCCTCCTGAGATAAATTGTCTCTACCAAGCCTTCTCTCTATTAGCTTAGTGTACGTCAATATACCGTTTAGTGGGTTATTTATCTCATGGGCTATCGTCGCAGAAAGTTTTCCTATGGAGGCAAGCTTTTCAGATTGAATTATTTGGAGCTGGGCAGCCTTAAGCTCTTTCGTCCTTTCTTCTACCTTTTCTTCAAGAGTCCTTATTAAGTCTTTTATTTCCTCATCTGCTTGTTTTAGTCTTTCTGTCATTCTTTTAAAAGAAATTGCCAACTCACCGATTTCGTCGTGTTTTTTAACCGGAATCTCGTAATCAAACTCGCCGTCAGCAATTTTTTTTGTCGCGAGAACTAGATCCTTCACTGGCCTGTTAACGTTTCTAAAAATAACTGATATTATAATGAACGATATGGCAAGTATCGTTATAATGCCGAAAAAGAGGAACTTCTTTTTCATTTCTTCGATTCTCTTGTCTGTATTTTCAAGTGATAAAACAATATCGAGAACTCCCAAAACCTTTTGTTCAGGAGGATGATAATGGCATATAGCATTATAGCAGTCAGGCTCGTTGTATATGGGATTAATCATTCCAAGGTTCCTTTCCCCATCCACCTGGAATATCCTGGTCCTTTCAGGAATATCTAGCCTCTCTAAAGGCTGACCTGCAGCGTGACACACATAGCAGGCTTCTGCTTCCTTAGCCACCATTTTCCCAATCTCGTCTTTATCAGAGGAAAACATGATCTTGCCTTCTTTGTTAAAAATTCTAACCTTCTTTATTCCTTCCTGGCTACCAACCGTCTCAATTGAATAATATATGGCTTCACGATAATTATGAAGCATATCGAATTTTAGACTCCTCGTTAAGGTCTCGCTCAATTGTTTTGCTCCCATAATTGCCTGATCGACCATTTGCTGTTCTTGAGTTTTTATGTTGATATAAGTGAACACTCCGATTACTATTGATGCTATTATTCCCACCCAGATAATCAGTCTTACACCAAGACTCTTTATAGAAAGGTACTTCTTAATTACGTTTAAGAGCCTTACCAACCTTCAAGTCTTATACCATATCGCTTCCTCCTTTTCAATCGTTATGAATGTGAAATTTCTCTTTCTTTCAAACCAAAAAAGTAACTTCCATCCTTTTTTCCTTAGATCCTAAAACCTGAAATTTGCTAAACATCCTATTTAATCAATTTTCTCACAATTTTTGTCGCCACGATAAACTAAATTGAAAAGTTAACAAAACGAAAATATCCTAGGAAGAGTTAGATGATAACGTATTTTTGCGAAAAAATTTATCTACTCTATAGTAACTATGAAGAACCTGAGGAGAAAAATTCCTTTAAAAGGATATCCCGCTTTTCTAGATTTTGCGTCTCTAGGACCCCTTCCAAAAGATTACCGCCGTCTTGGATAAATTCGCAAGTCTTTTTCCTTAAAATCTCGAAACACTGATTCATCCAGACAGCAGCGAGTTCCGGAGAAAAAAATAATTTAATGCTACTTTCAAGATCAAGGGGAGACACAATAACAATCCACCCTTCCCCATACGGATCTCTATTTATAAGTGTGGGATCGGTTATTACTTTCTCATTTCTCTTAACAACATGTCCATCGATAGGCGCAACCAACGTCAAAGAATTGTCTCTAAACCGAATTTCGAAACTTGGTTTACCACGTTCTATTTTCTGTCCTATTGAAGGAACGACTATTTCAGTTATAGGACCTATCAGTTTCTGGGCAAAGTCATTAATTCCGATTCTGGCGAAACCATCTTCTATCTTCAACCAAGTATGACCTTTGTCATAGTAAACATCATCTTTAATCCTCGCCCAACCTGAGATGAGGTAATATCCTCCCGATCTCAAGAGATTTCTCATTCTTTTTCTTTCCTCCTTTCTCCTCCGTCTGCCATGGTGAAGCCGAGAATTTCGCATTGAACGATGTCTTCATAAGAAGCAAATGCATCTTTTTCTCTTGTTTTGCAGGCTTTCAAAACACCACAAAAGATCCCGAAAAGCGGAAGGCACACAACAAACGCATAGGCAAGACCAATGAGTATCAAAAAAAACGTTATCATTATTAAGCCATTCATTTTAGACCTCCTTTCCTTTTAGGAAATGTCTGATAATTTGTATTATCTTTTCTTTATCCCGAATTTTCTTTCTAATGTCTTTCAGAAACTCGCCTCCGTCCGGCATACTGCTTAAAGTAAACTCGTTTATCAGGTTTTGGAACTTCAAAATATCAGCATCTAAGATCCTTTTTGCCTCTTCAGGTCCAACAGTGTATATTTCACTCTCAGGTATCACCTCTCCTATCCATCCGGATCCGTAAGGATCGAGGTTTATAATTCCAGGAAAATCAGTGAGCTCCCTATTAACATTCACTATGCTTCCTTTTACGGGCGCTGCCAGTTCAAAATGTCCTTCCTCTACTTCGATTTTTATCAACCACTCTCCCACGTCTACTTTATCTCCTATGTTTCTTAAAACAACTTTCTGAATTTCACCAATTACGTATTGACCAAAATCATCCAACCCTATCCTTACCTTTCCGTTATGTCTTTCTATCCACATGTGGTTTTGAAGATACTGTTTTTTTTCATCGATTAAAAATCCCTTGTATGCGGGCACCTTATTTTCTTCTTTTCCCACTAAGTTCCTGTATATTGGACATGTATCTTGTGCGCCTGTATTACAAGGAGAAGTCATCAAATTGTTGGCTGTTATTTTTTTTAACGGATACGCAACGCAGAAACTTATAATTTCAAAGCCCACAAAAGGACAAATACCCAAATCGCTTTCCAAATTTACTCTATTTTTGTCGAAAAATGGACATTCCCTGTGTACGTCCTTGAGACACAGATTTTCGTTCTGGTAAATCTTCTCTACGGGGATCATCTTTCTTAAAGGAAAATTCTTACAATATATGACCTTTTCATCTCTAAGAAGTGGACATCTCGAGGTTTTTGTCTTCATCTTTTCTCCTTCTCTTTTTTTCATCTCAAAATTCAACTATGCAAGTAATATGCCGAAAATAGATTTTGGCTAGGTGGACATTAAGAACCGATACTATTAAGGAATCTTACAGACGTGTGTTGGAAAATTAAACATGTCTTTCGCTTTTTCTTATCAAATGAGAATTTTAAGGTGTATAAATATTCTACACATTCTATTTTTTCAGCATGTTCTGTCCACTTAACAGAATTTCCGAATATTTGTCCATTTTGTTTATTAACGAGTCTAAATCCGGAGTAGAAAATCCGATTAAAGGAAGCGTTTCTTTGAGAGCTTCTAAAAAAATTAAACGGATCAACTCTATCTCGCCGTGTAAAGGCATTGAAAAAATCGTCTGCCAAATTACAAGAAGGTAACAAATGTAATCATTCCGAACATCTTTTTCATGTCCGAAGATCTCTTTAAAAAAAGGAACCAATTCAAACAATCTCCCCGGGGACAAAGAGGAAAGATCTAAAATGGTCTCCCACGTGATTCTAAAACGTGTTTCAATTTCATCCATCTTGTAAGTCTTACCGGTTAATTTCTCCAAGGATCTATAAGCTTCTAGGAGAAGTCTTTTTCGTTTTTCCCAAAGTTTTTCCTTGGTGTGTTCGTCTATGATACGATTTGAAAGTTTCTTTGCCAACTCAAAGTCTATAAGGGACAAAAAGTTGGTTATAAATATTATCGCAGCATCTATGTTTTTTATTCCATAACCCTTGGAACAACGCGCGAGAATTTTCAATGCTTTTGAGTCTTCTCTAAGCTCTTTCGCCTCCAAAAAAACTAAACATTGATAGGGACCAAGCACCAGATACAAGCCTTTTTCTAAAAGCTCACCATTATCAAAAAGATACTCCAATTCTGATCTGAAGTCTTTAAACACCAAGTAATATTGGTCTCGCGAATACATACCGATTGCTTCTAAAAGGCTTTTCCTTCTGATTTCTCTCTTTCCTTGGCTCGTATTTACCACTTGCGGAACACTCTCTTTTATCCATCCTCGAGTCACTTTATTTTTATTCTGGAAAACAATTACCGCTCTTTCTTGCCCATACATATTACTGAATACAAACACATCTTCGTCAATTTCACCGTCCTCTGAAAGAAAATCGTAGAAAAAAAACTTATCTGTTCCTGAAAACAGATATCGCTTACGGAGGAGAGGAAATATCTCCTTTTCCTGCCTAATGATAAATTGGTTGTCTGGTTTTTCATCGAGATATGGTCGTTTAAATTCCATGCCATATTTCTCTCTAAAGCCCTCTATTTGTCCGTGACCAAACATGGGAAGTCCGGGCATGGTAATCATAAGTGTACATACACCAAAATATTTATCCCCGTCTCCGAACTGCTCGTACGCCGTTTTTTCATCAGGATTACTCATGAAATTCACAAACTTCTTGAGTATCCCGGGATCCAATTCGAGCGTATTCTTTATGATTTTTCTGTATTTAGCATTTTCCTCGTCCCTCAACATATTCATAAATGCACTGTTGTAAACTCTATGCATTCCAAGATTCTTAACAAAATAACCTTCAAGAAGCCAAAAAGCCTCTGCAATAAGTAAAGTATCTCCACATTCAGTTTTGACTTTCTCTACCACTTCCCTCCAGAATTCCTTGGGCATATGTTTGTCAAACTCTTCTTTGGTCATGCTGAACTCTGCTCTCGTAGGAATTGCGCCGCCTTTTCCAGGTTCTGGAAACCACAACCTTTGAAAGTGCATTTTTGTAAGAGTCATAGCCGCATCAAACCTTATAATTGGAAATTTCTTTGCAACGCGAACTATAGTTGCAATCATTGCTTTCCTTACTTCTGGAAGAAGGTAGTTAAGCTGAGCCGTGTCATTCCAAGGCATACCAGTACCGTCATTGCCGTGATATACGTAAATTGTTTCGCCCGTTTCTCTATCCACCCTTTTTAAGACCACTGCTGCGTCTGTTCTATCGTAGTAGTGATCCTCTATATAGATTTCTACTTTTTCGTCAAAGGATAAATTTTCTCCTCTGAACGTATACCAGGGATATGGATTGTCACACCTGTAAATGAACCATTTTGGCTTTTCTACCATCCATTTGGAATAGATACCCATGTGGTTTGGAACCATGTCACAACCCAACCTTATCCCAAATCTTCCCGCCTTTTCTCTGAGCGTCTGATAAGCAACTTCCCCACCTAGGTCTTCCGATATCGTATAATCGTATATAGAATATGCCGATGCAATTGCGTCTTTGTTTCCACAGAGATTTTTTATCTTTTTTGATGCCGGACTACGCTCCCAAAGACCAATAAGCCATATTCCATTTATACCCCATTTTTGTAAAGCTTCGAACTCTTTTTCAGGAATTTGGTCTAATCGCTGTATCTCTTTTCCATATTTTCTTGAAAGTTGTGATAGCCATACATAAGTATGTTTTGCGATTAAGACAAGATCTTTCATCCACTCACTCTCCTCAATAACCTCTGACTCAGCTTCTATGTTATCGAATCTATAGACTTTTTGTTTTTTTGGCCCAAGAAAGAAAAAAACTTTTTCCTCCTTCAAAACATCCACACCTCTTTTGATTTTCGATATGAAATCGCCAAGAAGGTAGCCCCAGTTCTCCAAAATGTATCTTAGCTGACCATCCAGAGAATGTGGTTCACTGACTGCAGGACTCCGCAACATTTCTACTAAACTCTGATTGAACGGACCAAACGGTCTTTGCTTATCAAAAAAATCTCTAATTTCTTTTACCACTGTTAAATAAGCAGTCTCTCCCTTTAAGGTCTCATCGTTTATAACATCGCTTAAGAAGCTGAAGGCAGGGTTCATATTTGCAAGCCAAAGCATTAATAGTTCTTCCAATAAGAGCGTTCTGGTCTGCATGTAAGTATCATTATTAGTGAGATACTCTTCTTTAGAAATTTTACCTGAATAAACAGGGGTGGGGGGGAATTCTTCCACAAATGTACTGAATAGGTTTTCTAAACTATGAAAGCCCACACTAAGAGACAATTCGTATAACAATTCGTCAAAAACATGGGCTTTTACGTCTCTCCTGTAAAGATAACAAACATAATGCAAAATCTCGTCTATTATACCCATTGTGAAAACTTCACCTGGCTTTATGCTCTTCTTTTTCTTCTGGTTGTACGCGTGCACGAACTTCCGCGCAGACTTCAAATCTACAAAGACTATGTTGCCCGACACTGAAAAAAGCGAGTTGTCAATCCCCAACAGGTCTCTTATATCTTTTTTTATATGGAACTCTCTCATACTCCCAAGTATGCCTCTATTATCTTTGGATGATTCTTCATGTCCTTAGACATCCCTTCCAGGAAAAGTCTTCCATTCTCTAAAACATAAGCCCTTTGCGATACCTCAAGTGCCATATGAGCATTCTGCTCTACCAAGATTATTGAAATTTCATTCTCTTTTTTGATCTTAGCTATCAGTCCAAATATTTCACGCGTAACTATCGGAGAAAGGCCCATGGAAGGCTCATCAAGTAAGAGTAATCTTGGCGCGCTCATCAAGGCTCTCCCCATCGCCAACATCTGTTGCTCCCCTCCTGAGAGGGTTCCTGCCATTTGTTTTAGTCTTTCCTTCAATCTTGGGAAAGTTGAAAGAACAAGATCCATTAGTCTCGCCTTTAGTTTTTTTTCAGATATAAGATATGCCCCCAGATCCAGATTTTCTTGTACTGTCAAATGTGGGAAAACCTTTCTACCCTCAGGTACCATTACGATTCCCATCTTAACTATCTCATCCGCTCTTAGATTTTTTATATTCTTACCTTGAAACATAATTTCCCCGCTTCTAGGTTTTAATAGTCCTGAGATGGCTTTCAAAAGAGTAGTCTTCCCAGCCCCATTAGCCCCTATTATGGCGACCGTTTCTCCATGATCCAGGTATAGGGATACTTTATCTATAGCTTTTATAGGTCCGTAGAAAACATCTATCTCTTTTATTTTAAGCATTCGGTTCTTCTCCGAGATATGCCTCAATTACTCTTTTATCCATTTTTACCTCATCAGGTTTACCCTCCATAACCTTTTTTCCAAAATCCATGACCATAATTCTAGCGGAAATATTCATTATGAGACTCATCTGATGTTCTATTACAATCATTGTAAGTCCGTATTTTTCCCTTATGGCTAGAATCATTCTTGCAAGGTCATTTATCTCTTTCGGATTCATTCCTGCGCCTGGTTCGTCTATTAAGATAAGTTCTGGTTCAATCATTAGAGCTCTTGCAAGCTCAAGCTTCCTTTGTTCCCCGTACGGAAGAGTCCCAGCCTTCAAGACTTTTTTGTCTTGGAGCTCAAAAAATTCAAGCGTGTCATCAACTTTTTTCCTTACCTCCCTTTCCACCTTAAAGTAACTTTTCGTTCTAAAAAGTGCTGAATACAAGGGATAATTTCTCTTGCTTAGCCCTCCCACAAGAAGGTTTTCATAGACTGTTAAATTCTTAAAAAGTCTCAAATTTTGAAACGTTCTAGCGATCCCTAGGCTCGCTACCATGTATGACTTTAACCTTGTTACTTCCACACCTTTGAATTTTACGGAACCACTATCCGGTTTATAAATGCCAGTGATCAGATTAAATACCGTGGTTTTTCCTGCTCCATTGGGTCCTATTATCCCAAATATTTCGTTACGTTTCACAACAAAGTCAATTCCGTCAACAGCTTTTATACCTCCAAAACTCTTTCTCAAATCCCTAACTTCCAAGATATCCATACTATTTCTTCCTTACCATGAGGCCTTCAGGTCTAAACATCATTATTAGTATCAGAAATATGGGAATAAAGACCCATCTGAGATCTAATATTTCAGCAGGTAAGACGATTCTTAAACCTTCTATGAACATTACCCAAAGAAGGGATGCGTATATCGTTCCTTCTATACTGCCCATACCACCAATTATGACAATTATGAGGAAGTCAATAGACTTTAAAATATCGAAATTTGAAGGATGTAAGAAACAGTACAGATTCGCGTAAAGAGCACCACCGCAACCGGCAAGAAAACATCCGTACGTGAATGCAAGTAACTTCATTCTCGGTGTGGGAACCCCAATTGATATAGAGGCCAATTCATCCTCTTTTATGGATTTAAGAAAAAGTCCATAAGAGGATTCGATTAGGTTTCGTGTAGCTATTAAGAAAACTATCGCAAAAAACAATGTAACTTCCAGATTTGTTAACTTTGGGATTCCAGAAAATCCTCGAGAGCCGCCGAAGACCTCTAAGAGCCTGTCAGAGTTATCAAAAAGTACCCTAACTAGTGTCCCAAACCCTAGTGTCGCGATAGCTAAAAAATCATCTCTTAGCTTGAGTATGGGAAGTCCTATGAGGTACGCGACAATCCCACTTAGTAAACCGCTTATTACAACGCACGGGATAAGAAGGATAGGTTCTCCAATGTTTAAAACCTTAGTTAAAAGTCCTGATAAATATGCGCCTATTCCGTAAAAAGCCGCATGCCCTAACGAAAACTGACCTGTGTATCCGTAAATGACGTTTAGTCCTTCCGCTACAATTATGACAAGTAATGCGTATATTATTATCTGCTGGATATATTCCGTTAAAAAACCACTAAGAAATGCCGCCTTCAAAAACAGGTAGATTGCAAATCCTTTTATGATTGTACCTTTCACCTCGGCAAAAAGATTCATACCTTCTCTATTATTTTTCCGAAAAACCCGTTGGGTCTTAGAAGAAGAACTATAAGAAGAATCAAAAAGATGATCCCATCTCTTAGTGTTGAAGAGAGAAAAGCTGAAACAAATACTTCAGAAACACCTATCAACAAACCACCCAAAACAGCTCCATGTATCACACCTATTCCGCCGAGAACTGCGGCAATGAAAGATTTTATCCCCGGCATTATACCCATGAAAACGTTTATCTGTGGGTAGGCTATTCCGTAAAGGATCCCACCGATTCCTGCCAAGGCTGCTCCAACCACAAATGTGAAAGAAATGATTCGATCAACGTTTATTCCCATAAGAGATGCGGTCTCTTTATCATGTGAAATGGCTCTCATTGCTTTACCATACTTCGTTTTGTAAACGAGAAAGTAAAGACCAACCAAACAGAGAAAGGTCGTTGAAAAGATGGTTATTTGTACATTTGTAATGGAGATAGCGAGGACTTTTAGAGTCTTTATTTCAAATGGTCTCGGGAAAGGGATATAGTTAGGGGTAAACATGGATTTTAGGCTAAGAAAGTATTCGAGAAAAAGAGAAACCCCAACAGCAGTTATGAGAAGAGAAATTCTTGGAGCATCCCTCAATGGTTTATAAGCAACTTTTTCTATGATGTATCCTAGAGCTGAAGTTATAACCATAGTAAAAAAAAACACAAAGGGCAAGGGTATTTTCGTCTTTGTCAGTAAGAAGTATCCTGTAAATGCACCAACCATGAAGACATCACCGTGAGCAAAATTTATAAGTCTTAAAACCCCATAAACCATGGTGTAGCCAAGAGCTATAAGCGCATAAACGGAGCCGAGCTGGACTCCGTTTATGAATTGTTCCAGAATATAAGGAAGTATCTCCATTCTAAGGATTTATCATAGTCACATATTTGATCTTGTCCTTTTCAACCTTTAGAATAACCACAGATTTTATGGCATCCCCATTTTTATCAAAACTTATTTTTCCTGTAACACCATCAAAGTTTTTAACGCCTGACATGGTTTTTGCAATTTCTTCTCTGTCCAGTTTCTTTGCCAAATCTATAGTTTTAAGAAGAATGCTTGTAGCATCGTAAGTCAGCGCAGCAAGTGCATCTGGGATTATATTATGCCTTTCCTTGTATTTTTTTATAAACCCTTCTGTTACCGGATCCCTCCTTTCGGGTGAGTAATGATTGGTAAAGTATCCTCCCACTATCGCATCACCTGCTATCTTCACAAGTTCTGGTGAGTCCCAACCGTCGCCTCCGAGAAGAACAGATTTCAAACCCTTATCTCTTATTTGTTTTGCTATAAGTCCAACTTTATTGTAATAGTCTGGAAGGTAAATAACATCTGGTTTTTTGACAGCGATCTTTGTAATAAGAGCAGAAAAATCCACATCATCTTTCTGGTATGACTCATAGGCAACAATGTTGCCATTCCCTTTTTTGAATCTGTCACTAAAGAATTCTGCCAATCCTTTAGAATAATCGTTACCTACGTCATAGAGAACTGCTGCAGTTTTAGCTTTAAGTTCGCTGAGCGCAAAAATTGCCGCTATGCTTCCCTGAAAAGGGTCTATAAAGCATGCGCGAAAGACGTAAGGTTTTCTTTTTCCATCTTGTACTGTCACCTTTGGATTTGTGGCAGTTCCAGTAATCATAGGGGTTTTATTGGCATTTGCAATCTCACTTACGGGAATCGCAACTTTAGAAGTCAACGGACCCACTATCCCTATGACCTTGTCCTGCGTTATCAGTTTGAGAGCGGCATTGGATCCCTCGGTGGGATCGTTTTTGTCATCGGTTATAAACCTTTCTATCTTGTATTTTCCCTTTTGCATATAGTCTTCACAGGCTATGTTGAATCCATTTCTTGCCGATTCTCCAAAGGTTTTTACATCCCCAGTAAGAGGAGCGATAAGACCAATCTTTAAAGCTTCCTTAGCAAAGGCAAGCGTTTGTAAAAACAACAGAAAAACAAATACTTTTAAAAGAACACTCCACATTGTAAATCTCCTCCTTTGTAGTTCATTTTTATTTAAGTTAATTTAACTTATAATCCTTTGTAAAGACAAGCTTCAACTCATTTATGAATGTTTATCCCTTTTGTGATATCATTATCACTACCATGGGACTAGAACTTTTCATAATCTTCCTTCTAATTATTCTAAACGGGGTTTTCTCGGCCGGCGAGATGGCTATCATCTCGGTTCAGAAAAGCCGGTTAAAATCCCTAATAAAAGAAAAAAAAGACAAACGTGCTGAAACAGTGTTAAGCGTAAAAGAAAATCCGGAAAGATTTCTCTCTTCGGTCCAGATAGGTATCACCCTATTTGGGACTCTCGCTTCTGCCATTTCTGGAATAATTGCCGTAGAAAGGATAAAGCCGTTTTTGCAACCGTATGTGGGTAAATTTTCAGAACCCCTATCTTTAGCCTTTGCTGTTGCTACTATGACCTATTTATTCTTGGTTTTGGGCGAGTTGGTACCAAAATCTATAGGTATAAATTACAGGGAAGGGGTTTCAAAGGCTACTGTTCCTATAATACTCCTTACATCTAGGATTTTGTTTTTCTTTGTAGATACATTAACTATATCCACAAAGTTGGTTTTGAGGCTATTAGGATTAAAGGGAAGAGAAGAAGGAATAAGCGAAGGCGAAATAAAGGTGCTAATCGAAGAAGGTAGAAGGAAAGGCGTTATAGATAAAACCGAAGAGGAGATTTTTCATGGGGTGTTTAAGTTTGCAAAGAAATCTGTTCGTGAAATAATGGTTCCAAAACCTAGAGTTTACAGTATAGACATAAAAAGTCCGTCCAATGAAGTTCTAAACTACATAGTAGAAAACGAGTATTCCCGTTATCCTGTCTACATGGGTGAAAAGGACAATATAGTTGGAGTTGTTTACTATAAAGACATAATGCGTGAGATGTATAGGAACGGAAATTTTGAGCTCGAGAAAATTATGAAAAAACCTTATTTTGTACCTGATACTATGGAGATAAGTCAGCTCTTTAAAGAGATGCAGAAAAGGCATGTTCATATGGCAATAGTTGTAAATGAGTACGGAATAAATGTGGGAATCGTTTCTCTTGAAGATATTATGGAGGAGATCTTTGGAGAGATAATGGATGAAACGGATGTGGAAGAGGATATTGAAAAGATGAAAGATGGGTCGTACATAGTGGATGCCTCTTCCACAATTGCTGATCTTAATGAAGGCTTAAAACTCGATCTTCCTGAGTCTCCCGAATATGAAACATTAGGAGGTTTTATCTTGAAAAAACTTGGTGAGATACCTAAAGGAGGCGAGGTAATAATTCATGGTAGATTCAAACTAACCGTTCTTGGCATGGAAGAAAGAAGGATATCCAAGGTAAAAATAGAATTCATGAAATGAAGCCTCTCACGCTCATCGCGTTAGGATCTCCTTGTGATACCTTAAAGGTAAATTTTGACAAGCTTAGTTCTCTTGATGTGTTCGAGGGATCAACTATAGCCGATCGAGGGCAGCACTTCGATAGATACCTTTACGAGATAAAAACAGATTACTTTGCAGTACTAGATTCAATCGGAAAAATAGAGATTTCTGCTCAGGCACTCTACGAGCTTATAAGAAACCTAAAAAAAAATGATGCCGGGCTCGCGTATTCCGATTATTTTCTGAACAATTCTCTCATTAAGCTCAATGATTACCTTCCTGGAAGTTTTCGGGACGATTTCGACTTCGGCAGCATATTCGTGTTTTCTACAGAAAAAGTAAAAAAAGTCCTTCAAAAGTACGGGGGCCTTAAATTTAGAAAGTACGGAGCGCTCTACGATTTAAGACTTAAGCTTTCCATTGAGTATCCGATAATTCGTTTGGAAAGGGGGCTTTATAAGGTGCATGGGTATACAACCAGATCTGCCCATGAAAGAATTTTTTCTTATGTGGATCCTAAAAACAGAGATTATCAAGAGGAAATGGAAGAAATTTTTATATCATACCTGAAACATATAGACGCTTACATTCCGGCTCAAATCTTAAAAAATGCAGAAGATGATTTTTCAGATTATCCAGTTTTGGCTTCCATTGTAATCCCCGTAAAAAATAGGGAAAAAACAATAGCAGACGCTTTAAAAAGCGCTATCTCTCAAAAGACAAATTTTTCATACAATGTGTTAGTAGTGGATAATCATTCAACCGATAAAACTGGGAAAATAGTTGAGGATTTCTCGAAAAACTATTCAGTAATAAAAAGACTCATACCCGAATCTAAGAATCTAAAGATAGGTGGTTGTTGGAACGAGGCAATATTAGATCCGGCATGTGGAAGATTTGCTGTCCAGCTCGATTCTGACGATCTTTATGAAAACTCAGAAGTATTACAACTGATTGTGGACACCCTTATTGAAGGAAAGTACGCCATGGTTGTGGGTGCATATAGAACGGTGGATGAAAATTTGAACCAAATACCCCCTGGAATAGTGGATCATAGGGAATGGACAACGTCAAACGGCCATAACAATCTTTTGAGGGTCGGGGGAATAGGAGCACCCCGTGCTTATCGAACCTCATTATTGAGAAAGCTTTTGTTCAAAGATATAGGGTATGCTGAGGATTATGAGATGGCTCTTAAAATTTCACGTGAGTATAAGATAGGTAGGATTTGGCAACCACTTTACATGGCAAGAAGGTGGGGTGACAATTCAGACTCCGACATGGACATGAAAAAAATGAGGGTTTTTAATGAGATAAAAGATCGCATAAGGACAGAAGAGGTAAAAGAAAGAAAAAAGTTTTTAAAAAGTCTCCACGATGATAGGTGAACTCCTCTTAAGAAAAGGGATAATAACCAAAGATGTCCTCGATAAAGCATTAACGCTAAAAAAAGAGCGTGAAGACAAAAAGATCGGTGAGATACTCATGGAGCTTAACGCCCTTGACGAAGATACTCTATATAATGTTCTGTCTGAGACTTTCTCGCTCACCCTTGTTGATCTAAAAAAGGAAAGGAGAGATGAAAGTCTCCTTTGCCTTTTTCCCGCCTCTTTAATGAAAGCGCTCTGTTTTGTTCCCCTTCGAAAGGATGGGAACACATTGATGGTAGCTCTGTCAAATCCTTCGGATCTTTACGAGATAAGTCAGATAGTGAGATTTACAACAAACTCCGATATACGTCCTTTTCTTGCAAAGGATTCTCAAATAAGGGAGTTTTTAGACGCGAAGGGAATGAAGCAAAAAGAAGAAACAGTCCTTCATGAGACGGCTTTTGAACGTGAACTAGGGGAAGCATCTGTTGAGGTTTTAGATACAGAAGAGACAGTTGAGGAGTCAGAGGAAGAACAACCCTTTATAATAAGATTGGCCAACCATATTATTCTCGAGGCCTTAAGAAGAGAAGCGAGTGATATACATGTGGAGCCCTATGAAAAAAGGGTTACCGTTAGGTACAGAATAGACGGGGTGCTCCACGTTTACAAGAATTTACCTGCAAAAATAAAAAATAGCCTTATTCAGAGGATAAAAATAATGTCACGAATGGATATAACAGAGAAGCGTGTTCCGCAAGACGGAAGAATAAAGATAAACGCAAACGTAAATGGGAAGATAAAAAGCGTTGACATAAGAGTCTCCTCGGTACCTACCATATTTGGAGAAAAGATTGTTATGAGGATTTTGGATAGAGAAAAACTCTTCCTTGATCTTTCACAGCTTGGACTTGAGGAAGAAAGTCTATCCATATTTGAAGCCACAATCAGAAAACCATTTGGAATGATACTCGTAACAGGACCTACTGGTTCTGGAAAAACAAACACACTCTATTCTGCAATCCAAAAAATAAATACCCCTTCTGTCAACATAATGACTATTGAAGACCCTGTCGAATTTGTAATTCCTGGTATAAATCAAGTCCAAGTGAATGAAACACAGGGACTCACATTTTCCAGTGCGTTAAGATCTTTCCTAAGACAGGACCCAAATATTATCCTTGTGGGAGAGATAAGAGATGCCGAAACCTTGGATATTGCTGTTAAAGCATCTCTCACTGGTCACCTAGTACTTTCTACACTTCATACTAATGATGCTCCATCTACTATAGCTAGACTTATAGATATGGGTGTGGACAGATATCTGATAGGTTCATCTCTTCTACTTGTTGTAGCCCAGAGACTCGTAAGAAAAGTCTGTCCAGAATGTATAAGCGAGGACTTCATTGACAAGAGAGTCTTACTGAGTATGGGCTTTTCTGAGAACGAATTAAACGAGATAAAACTCGTGAAAGGTGTTGGCTGTGAGGCATGTAGCTATACAGGCTACAAAGGAAGAACAGGTCTTTTTGAAGTGTTAAAAGTGACATCTTCAATAAGGGAACTTATCTTCAGTGGCGCAACAACGGATGAGATAAGAAATAAAGCTATATCAGAAGGTATGATAACTTTAAGAAAAAGTGGCCTAATCAAGATAAAGAAGGGGATCACAACTGTAGAAGAGGTTTTAAGAGAAACAACGGCTTAGGACTCGTTCAGGTTTTTTAAAACCTTCTTTAGCTGACTTATTTCCTCTTTTAAAATGCGCCTGTCTTTGTATATTATTTCTTGGAACTTGTTCACAAATACCAAAGCTTCTTTTTTTATTTTTTCATCCTTAATCCTTCCAACAAATTCCTCGAGTCCTTCACTTTTTTTTCTGTCATATCCGATTTTTTTCATTTTTTTCAAGAAATCGCGAAGTATACTGGCTTCTGGCGCGATCATAAGAAAATTGTACGCTTTAAAGAAGCAAAAAAACAAAATTCCAGAGAAAAGGCCAAACAAAATCATAAGACGAATCAGTTTTCCATCTACTTTAAACTGAAGCTTTTTATTTGTGAGACTATGGCCGATTGAGTAAAAAAGAGAGATTTGTCTTTCCAGATCGTAGTTAACGACATGTACCGTCCAATAATAATTAAGCGTGTCAAAAATGAGAGTAGCCATTTTGATAATTGTACTTCCTGGATATGTTTCATTCATAGCTAATAGGTTGACTGTAGGGTCAAATCTTATCCATCCTCTACCTTTTATGTAAACCTCTGCCCACGTATGAGCGTTTTTCTGCCTCACGATGTAATATTTACCCATCTCATTATATTCACCGCCTACGAATCCCAATACAAGTCTTGATGGAACATTTGCTACTCTTAACATTAGGACAAAAGCAGACGCAAAGAACTCGCAATTACCTTTTTTATTCTCAAATAGAAATTTTTCCAATGCGTTATTACCTATAGGCAGATCTTTTAGAGAGTATCTATACTCACCGCTTGTGAGAAATTCGTAAATACGTCTCACCTTTTCTAAATCCGAACGTGACCCATTGACTAGTTCCGCCACAAGCTTTTTTATGCTTTGCGGAATGTTTTTCGGAACTTGCACATAGTCCCTTATGTTTGTCACCTCTTCGGAAATTACGTCGGATATTTCAGAGAGCACTGTATATTTCAATCTCTCACCTTTGAAATTGAGAAGTAAAAAGGTGTGATCTTGGAACTCCTTAACTTTGTCAAACATGAAGTATATCGGTTTTTCTAAAGATATAAGGTAGGGCGGGTTTTCCATTTCAAAGACGAAGGACTGTTTTATCAGTCTCCCTCCTTGATAGGTCGGCTTCCGAGCACAACTCTTATTTCTTCTAGACCATTTTTCTCCATCAAAGTAATCGAGCACCCAACCTCTCCAGTAAAGATTAGACTCATCTATTTTTTCCATTTGCACACGGAACGCAACCTTTTTGTCCTCATAAACTTCGTTAAAGTCCCCTAGTCTTAATTGATCTTTTATTCCTGTTTTTGCTATAGAGGAACCCTTCAAAAAATTAAAAAGGGGATAATCGGTTCTAGGAAGAATAAAAAACAATAAAAAACTCGCGAAGGTTGAAAAAAGAAATATTAAAACGGAACAGATGATAATCTTTTTCACCAAGGATGTGTGCAGAAAAATATTGGGGGCCTCTCTCTGAAAGGTCAAAAAAACGGCTGAGAAACTTAAGAAGATGATAGTAAACGTGACATAAACAAAAAAGATTATGTCTAATGAAAGAAGGGCTCTTGAGGCAAGTAGAACAAGAATCAAAACATATATTTGTAAATAATCTCTAGATGTTTTGTATTCTAGAAATTTTACCCCCGTGAGGAGAAGCCCCGCCATTATCCCCTGTTCTACAACATTTTCGAGCTTTATCCATCCAAGAGCTAAAATCAGAACTCCAATAGATAAGAGATTCAAAATGAATCGTGGGGGATAGAGTTTCTTTCGGTCTACGTAGAGAGAAAAAAGAACAAGCATACCGCTTGCTAGAAAAAATTCTTTTTTCACGTATCCAAAAAGGCTTACCCAAACAACCACAAATGAAAAATAGGTAAGGGTTTTGACTATGGTTTCTGGGTTCGCCTTTTTAAACGTTTTCATAAAGTGCAAGCTCCTTAAGCATCTCAAAGATTCTCACCTTTTTCAAAGTCGGCTCAAAAAATCTACCATTTATCTTTAGGCCTATGGGTCTCTGGTTGTATCTGGCTTCCACTATTGCGTATGTTACCAATTTTATTTTCTCTTCTAAGTCATCTATCGGGATCTTATGGAAGTCTATAACGAGTGGTTCAAAACCCATAGAACCAAGCTCCTTGATCTTTAAACTCTCCGTCTTTGCCGAGGCCTTCCAATGGATGAGTCTCGGAGAGTCTCCGTAAGTGTAATCTCTGAGCGAAATGATTTCCGTTTGAATTCCGAGTGTGAGACGCCCATTATAGTTTTGAAAAGAGTTCGAATTCACAGTATAGAGACCAATAGATCCCTTTTTTAACTCGGGAAAAACAATTATATGTGAGCCGTTATCTATCTTTCGATATCTAGTAAAAAAACTAAACGGAAAGATTGAAGAAATATAGATTTTAGAAAAACTATATACTCCTCTCTTTTTGAATACCCAAGGAATGGCGAAAAACCTGGTTTCCCCACTTTCTATATAAGGGATTAGAAGCTCCTTATCCTCTACATGAAGTCTCAAAAGAAAAGACGTCAAGAATTTCTTTCTGTTTTTCGCGACTATTCTCAGTATAAAAGGGGATTTTGCATAAACTTCAGCCGGAAATATGATCTCCAATTCTATGCCTTCGAGATTCCTTTTCCCAAAGAAACCAGATACAGCCATAAAACCCAAAAGTATGGCATCTATGAGATAGAGTAGATTATTGCCAGTATTAACTGCGGCAACACCAAAGAGAATTGTAAAAAATATGTATAAGATACCCGATTTAGTTATTTTTATTACAGGGGGAGTGGTATCTCTTCTATTAAAGATCTTACGAACTCCTTTTTGTCTATATTTTCGTATTCTGCTCTAAATAGCAATCTATGAGGAATAACATATTCGGCAAGCTCCTTTATATCCTCTGGAATAACAAAATCTCTTCCGTGAAAAAAAGCATTGGTCTTGGCGGTAGAGACTATCGTCAATGCACCTCTTGTGGACAATCCAACATATAAATAATCATGCCTTCTTGTAGCGCTTACAATACTTAATACGTAATTAAGAATCTTTTCTGACACATATACTCCTTTTTCTATCTCCTCCTGAATTTTCTGGATTTCCTCTTTCTCGATTAAAGGTTCTATATTTGAAATTTCATCCCGTTTTGGACCAACTCTTAAAATCTCCTTTTCATCTTTTTCTTCCGGATAACCTATTGAGATCTTTATGGCGAATCTGTCAAGTTGTGAATCAGGAAGGGGAAATGTACCGAACTGTTCTAAAGGGTTCTGAGTAGCTATTACACAGAAAGGCCTTGGAAGTTTATGAGTCTTACCATCGACGGTCACCTGTTTCTCCTCCATTGCCTCAAGAAGTGCACTCTGAGTTTTAGGTGGAGCTCTGTTGATCTCGTCACATAAAACTACGTTGTTAAAGATCGGACCGGGCTGAAAATTGAAATAACCTAGATTCTTATCGTAAACAGAAATTCCAGTTATATCAGTTGGTAAAAGATCACTCGTGCATTGTATCCTTCCAAAGCTTAACCCAAGGCACTTAGCAAGGGCAATAGCAAGCGTGGTCTTTCCAAGTCCTGGCAGGTCTTCGATAAGAAGGTGTCCTTTAGAAAAAAAGGTGAGAAGTGAGAGTTTTAGAGGCTTTTCTTTGCCTTGAAGATGTAACGCAAGTCCATCGATAAGTTTTTTTATTCTTTCATTCACTTTGTTTGTTATTATATCACAAAGACAAATCCGCTATTGTTTGCATTTTTTAAAAAACGTGGGTAAATTACTCCGAAAAATGAAGGTTTTATTAAAAATAGTTCTTATTTTTTTTGGTCTACTTATGTATCTCTCATTCGTACAGGCTACAGACTATGATGAGGAACTTAAAAGGGCAAAGAGGGAAAATAAGCCCATCCTGCTTTATTTTTACAACAGGTATTGCCCGTACTGTGATATGATGGAAAGAAACGTTATCCTCGATAAGTCGGTTAAAAAAATTATCGATAATCATATTGTGTTTGTGTGGATAGATGGTGATAAAAGAAAGGATCTTATGAGAAACTACGAAGTCTTTGGGTTCCCTACTGTGATACTATTAGAACCATCAGGTAAACCTATTTCCTCTGTTCCAGGATATATACATAAGGAAAATTTTCTTAAGATTCTCGAGTACTTAAAAGATGGACATTACAGAAAAATGTCCTTAAAGACTTATCTTCAAAAGAAAAAGTGATGAATTTTGGATATTCTTTTTTGGCAGGCATTCTTTCTTTCTTTTCTCCTTGTGTTCTTCCTCTTCTACCATCCTATCTCGTATACATTGGTGGTATAAATTTAAATGATACTTTTTCTTTCAATGAAAAGAGGAGAAGTTTAGTTCTACATACGATTTTTTTTGTTTTCGGATTCTCCTTAGTCTTTATCTCATTTGGCCTTGCAGGGAACATTTTAGGTAAAATGCTCATACATTATAAGACTTACCTTATTCTGTTTGGAGGCCTTATACTTATCTTTTTTGGGCTTTTTATTATGGGGATTCTTAATATTTCTTTTCTTGGACGTCATATATCTCTGAATATAAAGCAAAGACATTCTAGTCTTTTTGGTTCTTTTTTTGTTGGGCTCGCCTTCGCGCTCGGATGGAGTCCCTGCATAGGTCCGGCTTTGTCTTCGGTTTTAATTTTGGCCCTTGGTGCGGAAACTACTTTAGAAGCTCTGTTTATTCTTGTTTCATACTGCCTTGGTCTAGGAATTCCTTTTATTCTTTCTTCCTTTGGATTAGGAGTGGTTCTTTCCTATTTTCTAAAGATTACGAGTTTAAGTAGATACGTAAAGCTAATACTGGGAGCACTTCTTGTGGTTGTCGGGATAAGTATGATCTTGAGTATCTACCTTCCCTTTACTCAGAAGTTTTTAAAGCTTCTGAATGTCTTTTAACGAATAAGACTCTTTGAAAAACGGTAATATGGGAGAGAAAAGCTAATATAATCATGCAGTATTCTACGATACTAAAAATGAGTCCCACAATCAAAAGGATTGTCCTTTCTGGTCTCTCAAGTATTCCAGTGTCGCAGTTTAAACCTTCTGCCTGCGCTCTCGCTTTAACATAGGGGATGATCGCAACACCCACACTTGAAATTATCGTGATTACAACAGAATGTATATCCCTATTTAAGAGAAAGTGTATTCCTATTCCGGACAAAACAAGAAGATCAGTATATCTATCAAGCACAGAATCCAAGAATCCTCCGAAGACAGTCACTCTCTTAGTCCCCCTGGCTAAAGATCCATCGACAAGATCAAAAAATCCAGAGATGATTAGAAAGATTCCTCCTAATGCAAGATAACCAAAAACAACAGAAACAAAGCAACCTATTCCGAATAGAAACCCCAGTAAGGTAAGTACATTAGGGTTTATCTCCCTTTTAAAAAAGACTATTTTGTAAACCTTTATGATTAAAGGATCCAGTGAGTGACCTAATTTTGCACTTAACAAATGATATTATCTCTCCCTTTCTCCCCTTATAAATTCCTCCACCATTAACTTCGCCACACTGTCAGGGTACTGTTTTATAGGGTGTTTCATCGTGTATGCTGATATAGATTCTAACACTCCGCCTATTTTTCTATCTCTTGCAACTTTACAGCACCTAATGGCATCTATTATGCAACCAGCGCTATTTGGTGAATCCTCCACTGATAACCTAAGCTCTAGATTCACCGGAATATCTCCAAAAATCCGCCCTTCCATTCTTATAAAACATACCTTATTGTCTAGTTGCCAAGGAACATAATCAGAAGGACCTATGTGAATGTTCTCATCGGGTAGTGGAAAATCCAATTGTGACTGAACAGACTCTGTTTTTGAAATCTTCTTTGATGTTAGCCGCTCTCTATTGAGCATATTCAAAAAATCTGTGTTTCCGCCGGTATTGAGCTGATAAGTTTTGTCTATCTTTACTCCTCTATCATTAAAAAGCTTCATAAGAGTTCTATGTATTATTGTAGCTCCTATCTGGGATTTTACATCGTCTCCAATTACAGGAATATTTTTCTCCTCGAACCTTTTTGCCCAGTTCTCATCAGACGCGATAAAGACTGGCATACAGTTTATAAGGCTAACTCCGGTCTCGAGACAACATTCGGCGTAAAATTTTGTTGCTTCCTCAGAGCCCACAGGTAGATAATTCAAAAGGATTTCAACCTCTTTCTCTCTAAGCACCTTTACCACGTCCACAGGTTTTTCCTCAGCTACAACGAACGTTCTGTGTGGGGGATAATCTTTCATGTGGGGTGAGACCCCATCAAGTACAGGTCCCATCATAACAATTGTTTCGTAATGAGGTATGTCTTTGGTGATAATCTTGGTGCAGTTAGGAGGCGCAAATATAGCCTCGTGTAAGGGCCTGTTTACTTTTCTTGCATCTATGTCGAACGCAGCTACTACCTTTATGTCCTTAGGCTCATAACCGCAAATGCTGTAATGCATTAACCCTATCGGCTCGTCTTTTTTGTCCGAATAATAGTGAATCCCCTGAATAAGTGAACTGGCACAATTGCCTACTCCAACAATTGCGACCCTTATCTCTCCCATCTTTCGCTCCTAACAAGATTAAGTTTTTTTAAAACATTTATCATGAAAAGTCAAAGAACTGTTACAAAATCTTATATTTTTCAATACCACTTACGTATAAGTCTCCTCCATAAATATCATTTGCCACAAAGAGAGGCATCTCTCTCACCTCAAGCATAAATATCGCTTCAGGTCCCAAATCTTCAAAAGCAACTATCTGAGAGGATACGACAAATTTAGAGAGTAAAGCGCCTGCTCCGCCTAAGGCAGCGAAGTAAACAGCTTTATTTTCAACGATAGCCTTTTGGACCGTCTCTGATCTTTTTCCCTTTCCTATCATTCCTTTAAGCCCCATGGACAAAAGTCTAGGTGTATAACTATCCATTCTAGAACTAGTTGTTGGTCCGCAGGCTCCAATTATCTTCCCGGGTGGAGAAGGGGTAGGTCCACAATAGTAAATTACCTCTCCTGATAACTTTATGGGAAGTTCGCCAGCCCTGTCTAAAATTTCCATAAACCTTTTGTGGGCCGCATCTCTTGCGGTGAATATCCTTCCACTTAAGAATACTTTATCTCCTACTCGAAGATTTTCTATCACTTTATCCTGAAGGGGTGTTTTTATCCACTTCGCGTTTTGCAACCTCTCTCCTCGGTTGAATTCAAATTATCTTTTCTTTAAATCTGTGTGCATGACACTGGATCGCCACAGCTACCGGGAAAGATGCAATATGGCATGGCATGGCCTTTATATGGACATCTAGTGCGGTAATTCGTCCTCCATAACCTTGGGGGCCTATTCCCAGTTTATTCACCTCGGTTAAAATTTCTATTTCCAATTTAGCTAGAAACAGATCAGGATTCCTCTTTCCATAGGAAATAAGAAGCGCTTCCTTCGCAAGAAGAGGTGCGCTCTCCAAATTTCCTCCGATACCAATCCCTATTGTAATAGGTGGGCAAGGATTGGGGCCACCCTTTGCTACCATTTCCACTACAAAGCTTTTTACTCCTTCAATTCCGTCTGCAGGGGTAAAAACTCTCACCTCACTGTAATTCTCACTCCCTCCACCCTTTGGAAAAGCAATTATTTTGACCTTGTCACCCAGAACAATCCTTTCATGAATTATAGGTGGTGTGTTATCACCGGTATTCGTTCTTGTCATGGGGTCACAGCAAGAACCTCTCAAATATCCATGTTTGTACGCTCTTCTTACGCCCTCATAGATGGCATCTTCTAAACTTCCATCAACAAAATGCACATCCTGACCGATTTCTAGAAAAACAGTGGCAATACCTGTATCCTGACATATGGGAATTTTTTCAAGTCTTGCAATCTCCGCATTCTTAAGTAACAATTCAATCACCTCTCTCCCAATATCCGAATCTTCCGCTTTTAGAGCTTCTGTTAAGGCCATTATCTGATCTTCTGGAAGATGAAAATTCGCCTCTATAAACATTTCCTCTATCTCATCCCTTATCCGATTAACGCTTATCTCTCTCATCTTTTACTCATCTTCGCACAATTTTATAACTCCATTTTCCATCAACACTTGAACCTCTTCCCTAGCCCTCCTTATCTTTTCCTCTGCCATTTTGAAAAGTTCTTTTTCAGAAAAGGAGAGTCTTGCAACATTTTGTTCTATAGCCTTTTTTGCCACCGCTACTGCAACCCTAGGAAAGACCTCCCATTCCTCCATGGTGGGCACCAAGTATTCCTCATGTAGTCCCCTATCCTCCGCACATTTAGCAAGTTCATAGGCTGCAGCGATACACATCTCGTCAGTTATCATTCTTGCCCGCACATCTAATGCTCCCCGGAATACGGCTGGAAAACCTAATGAATTGTTGACCTGATTGGGAAAATCACTTCTTCCAGTTGCAACAACCCTCGCTCCTGCTTCCTTTGCTTCCCAAGGCCACATTTCGGGTATGGGATTCGCGCATAGAAATGCTATCGCATTTGGGGCCATCTTCCCTATCCATTCTTTTTGGATGACCCCGGGTCCTGGCTTCGAGAGAGCAATAAGGACATCCTGCCCAACTAGTGCTTCCTCTATTCCTCCATCTCTTCCCTCTACGTTGGTTATTCTTGAAAACTCAATTTTTTCCTTATAACTCTCCGCTATGTCATCCCTTTTGGTATTTAGAATTCCCTTACTGTCCACAATAATCATCTTCCTGGGATCCGCACCGGCCTTTATCAGAAGCTTTGCTATGCATACATTAGCAGCTCCAAAGCCAACAAGCGTTATTTTTACATCTTCTAGTCTTTTTTTTACGAGTTTCAGCGCGTTTATTAGTCCAGCCAATGTGACTAGAGCAGTACCCTGTTGGTCATCATGCCAGACGGGAATTGGAGACTCCGCTCTGAGTCTCTCAAGAATATAAAAACATTTTGGATTTTCGATATCTTCAAGGTTTATTCCTCCAAATGAGGGGGCTAGTAATTTAACGGTCCTAATAAACTCTTCTGCATCCACGGTGTCAAGACAAATGGGAAAGGCATCTACTCCTCCTAGATACTTGAAGAGTATAGCCTTCCCTTCCATAACAGGCAAGGCGGCTAATGGACCAATGTTACCCAGACCTAAAACTCTCGTTCCGTCAGTTATGACTGCAACCGTGTTTCCCTTATTAGTGTGCTCGAAAACGTTCTCCGGATCTCTAAATATCTCTTTACAGGGTTCGGCAACCCCGGGTGTATACCATATGGAGAAGTCTTCTAAATTCCTTATGGCGCACTTCGGTATAACCTCTATCTTTCCTTTATACAGTGGATGAAGCTTCAAGGCACGGATTCCAGGTTTCTTTGCCTTTTCTAAAAGCTCTTGTTCACTTTTCCGCCTATCCATTTCAGCTCCTTAAAAATTGTACACATAACACTAAAAAAGTGAAACAAAATTTTGCTTAACTTTTCACGTAAAATATCGATAATATTATAGTCAGAGGGGATTGTGTATCGATCTGTAAGAGATGAGCTAATAAATAGTGCAGTTTCACTCAAACTTTCTCCCTCCTTCGCATCAGTTGCTGAAAAACTTCTCACGATGATAGAAAGAGATGATGTAAGTTTGAGTGAGATAGCAGATCTTATAAAATGCGACTTAGGTATGGCAACAAAAATAATAAGCATTGCCAATTCAGCCTATTACAGTAGAGGCAACCCGATTTTAAGTTTAAATCAGGCCATCTTGACCATTGGACTAAACGAGGTAAAAAACATAATCGTATGCATGGTTTTCTTAAATAACATACTAAGGGGGACAAAGTTAAAAGAAGATGATCTAATTTTCATGTGGACTCATTCTCTTTTCGTCGCATGCTGTGCGCGGCTTCTTTCTAAAAGGCTTCTAATAGACGATCCTGAAAAAGTCTTTACAGTTTCTCTATTCCATGATATTGGAAAACTCGTCTTCTTTATGAACATCGATTGGTATAGGGAAAACATAGAGGAAGCGATCAAAAAAAAGATTCCGTTAATCGATATAGAATCAGAAAGATATGGTGTTTCTCACACTGAAATAGGCTCCATTTTGGCTAAAAAATGGAAGTTTCCCGATATATTTGGTTATGTGATAAAGAACCACTGTATTACATGGGACGGATATGGTGATCCTTCTCAAGTTTCACTGATCGGCCTCATAAATGCATCCAATACGTTCTATTATTTCAAGGACATACCTGATCTTCCTTACGGTTACATTCTAAAGAATGAGCATCAGATAATTGAAGAGGAAGTGGAGAAATTTATTGAACTTATAAATTCAAGGAAGAAGGGGGACTATGAAGACTAACAGAGAACAAGTGTCAAAAGCAGTAAACTTCCAATGGGACATGTATGAAAGATTCTTGAACATATACTCCATACTCCTCAAACTCACTGAGCTTTTCGAAAGGAGAGAAAAGATTATTGAGCAAATCCCGGAAGTACTTGTGAGGGGAACAGACTTCGATACATGCTATGCAGTGCTCATGGAAGAAAATGGTGTAAGGGAAGGATTTTACAGCCATTTAACAAGAATACCAGACATACACCTTCAATCCATCGAGAGAATCAACAGAGAGGCGCTTTCTCCCTCTGTATTTTTTGACACTCTCGGATATGGAGTTTTATATATCCATCCGATTGTGTTTGATTTCGAAATCAAGGGATTTATCGTTTTAGGTAAAAAGGATGTCGCGCAAAAAGAAAAGATTGGAGTTAAAGAACTTGAGGTAATATTAGGCATATTTAACCGACTCTTGGCATTTTCCGCCCTTAAAGAACTTGATTTTACTAAGTATTTACCAAGCGCTCTCCTTTTACTAGACAACAAGGGTACAATTGTTTATTCGAATGAGAAGGCCAGAAATCTGCTTTCCTCTTTCTCGAGGATCATAGAGGGTCGCAAAATAGAACACATATTTCCTGATTTTGATACATCTTTACTTTACGATGAAAAGCCATTCGTAGGGGAACTCAGTTTCAAGACTTCAGAGGGGCATAAGGTTTATGAGGTTGAACTCTATCCCATAATAGACAAAAAGGGGAAGACCGTTCTTAAAGGCATGACTATGAGGGATATATCAGCTCTAAAGACAATGGAAGAAGAATCATTCTATAGAGAGAAAATGGAAACCCTGGGGCTTCTTTCTGCTGGTATCGCACATGATTTTAACAATCTTTTAACTGGTATTCTCGGTTACGCCTCGATGCTAAAAGGTTTCTTGTCGCAGGACGAGAAACTTTTGAAGTATGCAGAAGTTATAGAAAGATCCGCTGTGCGAGCCTCTAACTTAACCAAACATCTCCTCAATTTTTCAAGAAGGCAAAAAAAACCGTCTATGGAATTTGATCTTCACGTGATTCTCGACGATAGTTTATTTTTAATCGGCGAAAGCTTTAGGGACATAGCCATTAAGAAAGAATTTGAACCGTACCAGTTTCTCATAAAAGGTGATGAGTCTGAATTTCAGCATGTCTTCCTCAATCTTTTTATGAATGCCAAAGATGCCATGGAGGGCTCGGGAACACTGTTTGTGGAAACGAAAAGGTTAATCATAGGGGGAAAAGAATTTGTAAGGGTTACTGTGGAGGACACAGGACGAGGAATGGATGAAGAGGTTCTGGAAAAACTTTTTAAACCCTATTTTACCACAAAGGCCTTTGGTGGGCATCTGGGTCTCGGCCTTTACAGGGTTGAAAAAACGGTCAAGAAGTATGGCGGGTTCATCGAAGTTCAAAGCCAGAAAGGAAAGGGTACGAGATTCTATGTATATCTTCCATTAACATACGGCAAATCCGAAACGAAGACCGAAAGTATGGAGGCTTTTCAAAGGCAGAGGTCTAAACCGCAGAAAAAAAAGATCTTGGTTGTGGACGATGAAGACTTCATTTGTGATATGTTCAAACATGTCCTTTCTGACAAATTCGATATAACCTGCTGTCTAAGTGGAGAAGAAGCTTTAAAGGAAATTGATAGGAGTGATTTTGATATTATCGTGCTTGACATAATTATGCCGGGAATAAAAGGAGACGAGGTTTTGAGAAAGATCAGGGAAACGGGAAAGGAAGTGAAAGTCATTGTTTCCAGTGGTTACATGCGCGAAGACCAGAGAGAAAAGATAAAAAAGTTGAAAGTTGAGGCCTTTCTTGACAAACCCTTCAGAGAGGAAGACATTCTAAGAACTATAAGTAAACTGGTTAAAGATCAAGACGAATAGAGTTAAAAGATTCTATCCTTTCTGAAAAAAAGATATTTTCTTTCAATAAGATTTATTGGCTTTTTGAGAAGAGAAAAATTCTGTGCAAATGTATATAGAACGTCGGACAGTCCCAACTTTTTTGCATCTTCATGCATAGATGCCAGGTGATAGTAAAGAGATCCTTTTTCCTCAAATTCTTTAAGAAGCTCATTAGGGCTTTTTTTCTTTTTCTTGGTCAATTCTTCCGCTCTTTTTTTCAGATACTCTGGAAACATCCCCGAAAGGAAAAGTGTTGTATCAGCTATTCGCTTTAAAAGGGGAAACCTTTTATCTTCCTCTAAATAGTTAAGTTCTTCCTCTAAAGCATCGATATCCAAACTACTCTGTTTAAACTTGTAAAGCTTTTTGCGTATAATTAGGTAGATTGAAAATGATTTTACTTTTGTGAAAGAAGCAAGAAGTGATGCAAGGTAGTTTATCACGTCCCTTTTGTGTAAGACGTCCGAAAGTATATCTGTATCGAAAACGTATACGCTATGTAGCCCATGTTTTTCAACAGTGTAACTCTCCCATTTCAGTTCCCTCTGCGCCCTTTTGAGAAGAACTTTGAAAAATAAGAAGGGGGAGATTTTTAATAAAATTTCTTCATCGCTCATTATCCTTTTAAACAGCATTTCATCACTTAATATTTCTTCTAGGTACTCATTATCTCTTAAATAGTTTTCTGGTAGAGCTAGGGTTTCAGAAATAAAACGAATATCTTTTGAAGTGAGTTCAGGTGCCCAGTGCCTCACATGTAAAACATAAAACTTTTTTCATTCATTCTTCAACTTGGATAAAAAAATTTCAAATGCTTTATAAAGATCTTCCTTGCTTCTAGTTCCTTCTATGAAATCCCATGGAAATATCTCATCTCTTTCTCGTTCCCTGTAAACGTAGAATCCCAGATTTACAGGACTTTCGAGCATTATTTTTCTCAGGTTATCCCCTTCCGCTAACTTTTGTACGACAAAGCCAAGCCTCCTGTCCCCCCTGGCTAAGATAGCCTGGATAAAACTATATTTGATCGATTCGTGAGTAAAAATTAAACTTCCCAACTTTTTAATCTTTGATCTGAGCCATTTTGTTTTTTCTTCCAGACTATCTAAGTTATCCATTCTCGTCCATTGAAGGGGTGTTCCGGGTTTAGGTACGAAGGGACTGATATGAATTGTAAGCCTCGACATAAATCCACGAGGGGCCATTTTTTTTACAGCCACGTGTCTTATCTTTTTTGCAAGTTCAAATATAGCCTCTATGTCTTCCATTTTTTCGTCTGGAAGGCCGATCATGAAATAAAGTTTTAAATTAAAACCTGCAATATTGAAGATTTTTTCTATATTTGAAATTATCTCTTCATCGCTGATAGGCTTACCGATAGCTCTTCTTAGTCTAAAAGATCCTGCCTCGATCCCAAACGTTAATGTCTTTACCCGATCCTTTATAACCTCAAGGAGTTCATATGGGATCTTATCGATCCTGAGGGAGGGTAAGTGCAAATTCTTCCCTCGATCACTTAGATACCCAATTATTCTCGGGAGAGTATTAAGAAACGACACCCCTCCACCTAAAAGGCCAATGTCATCTATATTTTTTTCTGCTGCTTCATAAATTGATTTCTCATCCACTCTAAAATCATATACATTCCCCATAAGGCAAAATGGACAACGTGAAGGGCAGCCCCTTGTTCCTTCCACGAGATACATATTTGCGAATTCTGTGTCGGTTGAGAGTATCACGGAACGGCCTAATGGTTCACCTCTATAATAGTTCACTTTTACTTTAAAATCCGAAGGTTCAAAAGATGAGACTTTTCCGTCATCTCTGTAGTTTATCTTTAGGAAAGAAGGATTATATACCCACGGAAATTTAGATAGTTCTTCTAGGATCTTACCCCTGGCCTTTTCTCTAGCCTGAAGATAGGAATCCATAAATTCATGGATTGTTGCCTCCACATCTCCCATGATAAAGAGATCGAAGAAATCAGATATGGGTTCGGGATTAGCAATTACGGTTATGCCACCCGCCACAATAATAGGAATGGGTTCTTTATCGTTCCTTTCTTTACGTAACAAAGGAATACCGGAATTTTTTAGAATAGAAGCGACATTTATATAATTAAGTTCATAGGAGAACGTAAAAAAAAGGATCTCAAACGAAGAGAGAGTTCTTTTGGACTCTAAAGAGAAAGATTCGCTACCCTTTTCAAAAAAAGCTCTCTCACAAACAATATCTTCTATCCCATTCAAAGTGCAGTAAAGTAAGTGTAGGGCAAGATTTGACATCCCCACAAAGTAAGAATCTGGATAAACTATACATACGGGTACCCGATTCCTCCAATTCTTTTTTATAAATCCTTTCTCATTTATTACCTCTCGCACCTTTCTTATCAATGCTAGTCAGCCTGCTTTCTCATGAATGTAGGAATCTCATACCTTTCGTCTCCTAAGTCTGCCTGCTCGCCTTTTCTTTTTAGCTCTTTATAATCTATTGTCACATTTCTCCTTATAAATGGTGGCAGGTCATCTTGGTTAAAAAGACCCACGTTCTTAATACTCTCTCTTACCTCGTCTTTTATTTGAACCTTTTCTTCAAAGCCGGTGGCTATGACGGTGATTCTAATCCTGTCTCCCATAGACTCATCAAAGACTAGACCCCATATAACTCGGGCCTCTGGATGGGCCTGCTCTTGGATCATGGAAGAGGCGTCATTTACTTCATACAAAGTCATATCTTTGCTTCCCGTGATGTTTATAAGTACGCCCCGGGCACCATTTATGGAAATGTCTTCCAATAGTGGACTATAAATGGCTTTTTGAGCTGCCTCTCTAGCCCTATTTTCTCCCTGCGCTTCTCCAACTCCCATAATGGCCATTCCCCTCTCCGACATTATGGTCTTCACATCGGCAAAATCCACGACCACGTGACCTGACCCAACGATGAGGTCAGATATACTTCTAACCGCATTCATCAAAACCTCGTCAGCTCGGTAAAAAGCCTCAATTATGGACATGTGCTTTCCGCCTACTGACATCAAACGTTGGTTTGGTATAGTTATCAGAGAGTCTACTCTCTGTTTCAGTTCTATTATTCCCCTTTCTGCTTGATTCATCCTTATCTGTCCCTCAAAGGCAAAAGGTTTCGTAGCTATAGCAACCGTAAGTGCTCCCAGTTCTTTCGCTATTTCAGCGATTACCGGAGAGGCACCTGTTCCCGTGCCTCCTCCCAACCCGCATGTTATAAAGACCATGTCTGCCCCCCTGAGATGCTCAGTGATAACATCTATGTCTTCAAGTGCCGCCTTTCTCCCAACCTCTGGGTCAGCACCAGCTCCTAAACCTCTTGTAAGCTTTGATCCTATCTGAATCTTTATTGGAGCTTTACAAAGCCTTAAGGACTTTACATCGGTATTCACAGCGATAAATTCAACACCTCTGATATTAGCCTCAACCATGTTATTAAGCGCATTACATCCACCACCGCCTACCCCCACAACCTTTAAATTGGCTGAAAAACCGTTCCCTTCCTCAAGATAAAAAGTGCTGCTCATATATCCCTCCTTTAAAATGTCTCTTCAAACCACTTTCTCATTCTACTTAGGAGATTTCTCGTCTCCATAAAGTACTTAGAGCTTCTCCTTTTTCTCCTTCCTTTTTCCTTAAAGTGCCTCATACCGTACAGTACTAGACCCACGCCGGTAGAATAAATCGGATTATTGATAACATCCACAAGACCACCAACACCTTGTGGATAACCCCTTCTCACAGGCATGTTATTAAACACATTTTCAAAAAGCTCTACTATTCCTTCAAGATTTGCCGTACCCCCTGTAATAACTGCCCCAGATGCCAAAATCCTTTCAGTACCCGATTTCCTTATTTCCTCATAAATCATCCTTCCAATCTCTTCTACCCTGGGCTCAATGATGTCAGCCAGGGTTTTCCTCATTAAAACTCTAGGTTTCCTTCCGCCTACACTCGGAACCTCAATAGTCTCATTTGCCCCAACCATTCCTGAAAAGGCACAACCGTGCTTCTTTTTTATCTTTTCGGCTTCCTCTAATGGGGTTCTCAGACCGATAGCTATGTCATTAGTTATGTTGTTTCCTCCAAAAGGGATTATAGACGTGAACTTTATACTTCCATTTGAGAATATGGCTATATCACTCGTACCACCCCCGATATCTATTAATGCAACCCCTATCTCCTTCTCCTCCGGACTTAATGTGGCCTCCGAAGAGGCAAGTTGACCTACAACAATATCTTCCACTTCTAGTCCAGCCATCTTTAAACACTTTAGAATATTTTGCGCCGCTGAAACACTGCCAGTTATGATGTGTACCTTCACTTCTAGTCTTACGCCCTGTATACCAAGGGGGTCCTTTATGCCATCCTGATCATCAACTATGTACTCTTGAGGAATTACATGGATGATCTGCCTGTCTGCAGGGATCGCAACCGCCTTCGCAGCATCTATAGCTCTTATTATGTCGTCTTCCTTTACTTCTTTTTCTTTTATGGCGACAACGCCGTTACTATTAAAACTCTTTATGTGAGCGCCACCTATGGATGCGATACAACTAGTTATTTTAACTCCTGCCATGAGCTCTGCTTCGTGCACCGCCTTTTTAATGGAGTTTATGGTGTTGTCCATATTCACTACAACACCTTTTCTTAAACCAGAGGATGGGTGTGATCCTATACCTACAATGTTTATCTTACCTTCTGAAACCTTAGAAACGACTACACAGATCTTTGTTGTGCCTATGTCAATTCCTACTATCACTTCCTCTTCCTTTACCATCATCCCTCCTGTCTTTCTCGAATAATCGCTCCCTTTTCAAATCTGGCATCTATGCACCTTATGAGAAGCCCCCTCTTTTTCGCATCTTCCATAATTCTTATTGCCTTTTTTAGCCTATTTTCAAACTCTTCCTTTCCCAGGATAATCTCGATCTTTTCAGAACTTATTATACGAAGACCGTTCTCGGAGTCTACCAGTTCTGATATGAAGCTTCTTTGTATTATCCCTCCGGATATCCAACGGCTGACAAGCTCCAAGATCTTTTTTGCCTCACTCTCGCTTCTGGCGTGAATGAGAAGCATATCTGACCTTTCGCTCCTTACGAGGTCTCTGAATACCCGTCCTTCCTCGTCCAGCACTTTTAGTGTACCGTCATTTCTAACCCATATTGCGCATGGAATCTTTTCCTTTATCTCTATATGAAGAGAGAAGGGGTAAACCCTTTTTATTTTCACATCCCTCACATAAGGATGACGCATTATTTCTTCTCTCATTTTCTCTACATTTACGCTCAGGATGTTTAAGCCCATATAAGGGGTAATTATAGCAGCTATCTCATTTTCTAAGCACTGCCTACACCCTGAAATTTTGAGCCCTTTTAGCAAAAAAAGGGGTTCTTTTTTTGAGAAAAGATGAAAAGCTATAGCGATCGATATAAACGATAAACACATGATAAAAACAAGGTGAATTGGCTTCCTCACAGTTTCAGCGAAGCTCCTTTCAGTATCTCTTCCACTAGTTCTTCAAATGTTCCGCCCATATAACTCCATGCTTTTGGAACAAGGGAAGTTTCTGTCATTCCCGGAGACGTGTTCACATCTATCACATAAGGCGTATTACCCTTCACAATCATGTCAATCCTAACACATCCGGAAAGCTCGAAAGCCTCGTATATCTTTTTTGCCATCATACACGCTTTTGATTCCACATCCTCGGGTATTTCTGCTGGAATTAAATACTCAGTCATACCAGGTGTATACTTTGCTTCGTAGTCATAAAAACCCTTCTTTGGCTTTATGCTGATCGCAGGAAGGGTCCTTCCATTCACTATTCCAACTGTTATCTCATCTCCTTCGACATACTCTTCCACAATAAGTTTTCTGTCATACATGAAAGCCCTTTGTTTTGCTTCCTCCACCTCGCTCAAATTCCGCACAATGGTCACGCCTATTGTGGACCCCTCATTTGCCGGTTTGAATACACACGGAATCGAAAAATCCATTAGAATCTCGCCTTTTTTATGTATCTGGTAACGAGGTGTAGGAATCTTCATAGCATCCAAAAGCATCTTCATTACAGCCTTATCCATAGATATAGATGAACCAAGGACTCCTGAGCCAGTGTAAGGTATACCCATAACTTCGAGTAAACCTTGAACTGTTCCGTCCTCTCCCCATCTTCCATGTAAAGCTATATATGCAACTTCTATCCCCTTTTCTTTGAGCTTTTCTGGAAGACGTTCATCTACCTCAATTTGTTCACTCATATACCCTCTTCGGATTAGCGCCGCATGAACTGCCATCCCGCTTTTTATAGAAATTTCTTTTTCCGAAGATCTTCCACCCATTAGTACCCCGATCTTTCTCTTCTTTAGTTCAACCATCGAATCCCCAAAGTTCTACTTCCTCTTCCAGAATCACACCCTCTTTTTCGTAAACCTCTTTTTTTATTTTATCTATCAGTAACTTTATGTCCTGGGCAGTAGCATTTCCTAGGTTCACAATGAAATTTGCGTGTTTTTCTGAAACACAAGCATCGCCAATCCTTAAACCTTTAAGACCAGACCGCTCTATGTACCTCCATGCGGGAACACCATTTACTGCTTTGAAAATCGAACCAGCTGACGGTAAATCTATTGGATGCCGTTTTTTTCTCTCATTAAGTACAAACTCTATCTGCGACATAATCTCAGTTTTGGTTCTCGGAATCAGAGCCATTTCTACATCAAGGATGCACATATCAGATAGAAAAGGAGAACTCCTATATGAAAAATTGATACTCTCTCTCGATAATTTTTCTTTTTCAGCATCGCAGTTCAGGTAGGTCACGGAAAGAACCACATCTGAAATGGATACACCAAAACTCCCAGCGTTCATCTTTACAGCACCACCAAGGGTACCAGGGATAGAGTAAAGTTTTTCAAGACCGCTTAAGCCCAGATTTACTATCTTAAATATAAGGTTTTTTAGAGACCAACCAGCGGCAGCCCGGACTGTCACACCTTTCTGTACCTCTGATATTAAAAAACCCTTAAGTCTTGTTATTTTTATCACTGCCTCATCCAGTCCCTTGTCACTTACAATCACATTTGTTCCGTTTCCAAGCATCCTCCAGGGGATACCTTCAACTTTAAGTATCTTTATGACCTCGATCAAATCGTTTTCGTCTCTAGGATAAATTAGGTAGCGCACCGGACCACCTACTTTCATTGAAGTGTATCTACTCATTTTGGCTTTTGGGACCACTTTGCCTTTTATTTTCCACTCCATATATCTTTCAACCTTTCAGCTACCTTATAGATGTCACCTGCTCCTAGGGTTACAACTATATCTCCATCTCTTGCATAAAGGAGTACCTTTTCACAAACCTCATCCAGATTTCTTGCGTATTCCACATGTTTATGGCCACTGGCCTTTATACTTTCGGAAAGTATCTCTCCTGACACACCTTCTATCTTTTGTTCTGATGCAGGATAAATTTCACTTACAATGAGAATGTCCGCATCGTTGAATGAAGTAACAAAATCGTACATGAGCGCCTTCGTTCTGGTATAACGATGAGGTTGAAACGCAACGATTATTCGTCCATCCCATATTTGTTTGAGAGTTCCTATTGTAGCCCTTATCTCTGTTGGGTGATGGGCATAATCATCAATGAGCTTTATTTTTCCGTTCCATTTTATTTCCAGCCTTCTTTGAATTCCTTGAAAACTCGATAATGCCTCCTTTATGACCTCAAACGGTATTTCCAACTCCGCACAAGTGGCAATTGCAGCAAGGCTATTTACCACGTTATGTATGCCAGGCATCGATAAAGTCACGTTACCCAGCAATTCCCCCCTGTAAATTACCTGAAAATTGGTGGAGAACCCATTTTTTACAATATTGTCAGCCCTTACATCCGCTTGTTTTGACAAACCATAAGTTAGGTATCTTCGTTTAAGTGATGGAATGATGTTTTGCAAGTGTGGATTATCAATGCACACAACGTCAAGTCCAAAAAATGGCACCTTATTCAAAAATCTTAAGAAAGCATCTTTAATCTCTTCTATGTCTTTGTAATAGTCGAGATGCTCCAGATCTATGTTTGTGGCAATAGCAATTATGGGAGATAATAGCAAAAAAGAACCGTCACTCTCATCTGCCTCTGCTACAAGAAACTTTCCAGTCCCTAACCTTGCGTTCGAATCTATACTTTTGAGTTTTCCGCCGATAACACAGGTCGGATCGTACCCGGCGGATGCGAGTATCGTAGAGATGAGAGATGTTGTAGTGGTTTTTCCATGAGCGCCTGCCACTGCTATTCCAAATTTCATCCTCATAAGTTCTGCAAGCATTTCGGCTCTTGGGATGACCGGTATAAACGAATCCTTGGCGTGAATCAACTCTGGATTATCATTTTTTATTGCTGAAGACACAACAACTACGTCCACCCCCTCCACGTTTTCTGGTCTGTGGGCGTAGCTTATCCTAGCTCCCAATTTTTCCAACCTCTCTGTGACATCGCTTTTCTTTACGTCCGAGCCAGAAACCGAATATCCCAGGTTAATTAAAACCTCTGCAATTCCACTCATTCCAATGCCGCCTATTCCAACGAAGTGTATTCTTTTTACTTTATGGAATATGTATCCTTCGCTTCTAGTCATATATACCCCATGATCTCATTTGCGATTCTCTCATCCGCATCTTCTACATAGAGCTTTCCCATATTTTCTCCCATTTCCTTAAGGAGATTTTCGTTTTTCATTAATCCTTCCAATTTGGAGTACAGGATTTTACCTGAAAGCTCGTTATCAGGTACCAAATATGCTCCCCCTATTTTTTCTACGTACAGAGCGTTCTTCCACTGGTGTTTTCCGGCAGAGTAAGGGTACGGAATAAGAATTGCCGGTTTTTTCATGAAAGCAAGTTCAAATATAGTGCTGGAACCAGCTCTTGAAATTACAAGATCTGAAATGCTGTAATATTTGGCCATATCTTCCGTGAACGGAAAGACTTCGCCCTTGATGTTAAATCTTTGGTAAGCTATTTTTACTCTCTCGTATTCTTCGTACCCAGTCTGATGATAAATTCTGAGTTCTTTCAGCTGAGATACAAATGGCAGAAGCTCACAAATCGCTTTATTTATACTTTTTGCACCCCTACTCCCGCCAAACACAAACAATCCGAACCCTTTTTTACCGTTTGACGGGAGCCTCGCTTTAATACTCTTCCTTATGGGGTTTCCAGTGTACGAGTAATTTTCTATTCTATGGATCTTTGCTGTCTCTTCAAAGCTTAAGAATATTTTTTTTGCAAATCTATGAAGGATCCTATTTGTAAGTCCAAGTATGAGATTTTGTTCGTGCAAAAAGGACGGAACATTCAATAATACTGCTGAGAGTACGGCCGGAAAAGAGACAAAGCTCCCCATGCCAAGTACACAAATAGGTTTTTCCTCTCTGATTATCTGGATGCACTCAATTATTCCCTTGAGAATTTTTGTACTTGTTTTTAATTTGGTACTCAAATTCTTTCCCACAAATTGACCGCTGGAAATGGTAATCAGTTCAAAGCCGTACTTTGGGACTATGTATTTTTCCATCCCTTCTTTTGTGCCCAAAAAAATGACTTCAACACTTCTTTCCCTCAATCTTTCTCCTACAGATATCGCTGGATATATGTGACCTCCTGTTCCACCTGCAGCAATAAGTACCTTCATCTGAGCTCCGATTCTTTCTTCATCATAAATCCAGATAAAAGAATGACAATTAGAGAGGCTAAATAAGGGACTTTGAAAAGACCGAACCTAAAGGAGAACCCGATTGAAAGAATCACATCAAAAACTATACCGAGCATACCCACAAAAACTAACATTACTAAAGGGTTCTGTTTTTTATCTCTCACAAACTGTAAGAAACTGATTGTAAACAGCAAAAAAGAAGCTCCAATAAGAGTAAATTTTACTCTCCCACCTAATATGGGATGTAAATCAAAAAATTTAAAATCCTGAACCCACATATATAAAATTGAAGCTACACACATAATTGAGAGACATATTAACTGCTTTGTCTTCATTATCACGTAAAGATAGAGACATCCTGCAATGGAAATGGGAAGTATAAGAGGTAGATGACCTAAAAAGAAAAGATTCACACATGAGCTTAAGTATACAATCACCAATGGTATACATTCTTTAAGGATGCTTCCTTCTTTCTTGTTCGAAAAGGCAAGAAACATCAGAAAAGAAGACAGTGCGATAAACTCTATTACAGTATCCGCTATCTGAACCTTAAGGAAACTAGGATAGCCAAAAGCTAAAAGACTCACAAATAAATTAAGTGCGATAACGGGATATCGTACTTTCTCAAGTATGCCCGCATGTACTTTGCTTACGAGTATTCCCAGTAATAACGCTAACATGATAGCCACTAAACTAAAAAATGAAATCTTAGAAAAGTACCCATAAATTAAAAGACAGCTTAAAACAATCACAACTATTTTTTTCATAGCGCCATGACTATTTCTTTGAATCTGTTTCCCCTCTCTACGTAATCTCTGAACATGTCAAAGCTACTGCACATAGGGGAAAATAGGATCGTGTCTCCCGGTATTCCGATTTCGTAAGCTCTTTTTACTGCCGATTCAAGATCCTTTTCTATAAAAGACTCTATGAAATCACCGAGTTCCTCTATGATCCTTTCCTTGGCCTCACCAAAAACAACCATCGCCTTTATCTTTTCTTTTTCCTCAAGTATAGGCTTGTAACTTCCCATTTTGTCCTTGCCCCCGACAATGAGCACGACTGGTCCATTTACACTTTCTAAAGCCCTTTTTGTGGCATCCACGTTCGTCGCCTTTGAGTCATTTATAAAGACTACGCCGTTTAACTCACGAACGAACTCAGTTCTATGGGGGAGTCCTCTGAATTTTTTTATACAGTCTTCTATTAACCCTTTCTCTATTCCAAAAAGACGGGCGACAAGTATAGAAGCCATAAGATTTTCCGTGTTATGGTTTCCAAAAAGCGGGGAGATTGACCTCGGATAAACTTCTTCAATCCCTCCAACATTTACCAATATCTTTTCTCCGTCAAAAAAAGCACCCTCATTTACTGGCTTTCTTGATGAGAAAATGAATTTTTTCGCTCTTAAGTTATTTTTTAATGTCACCTCGCTATTAATAACAGCAAAATCCTTTTCCGACTGATTTTCAAATATCCTCAACTTTGCGTCAACATACTCAGAAAAGTTCTTATACCGATCAAGATGATCTTCTGTGATATTAAGCAGAACCGCACAATTTGGTCGAAAAGTCTCGATAGTCTCCAGTTGAAAACTACTAACCTCTAAAACCAAAAACTTCGCCTTTTTCTTTTGCATGACATATTCGATAAGAGGGTTTCCTATGTTACCACCCACAAATACTTCTCCAAATGCTTCTTGAAACAACTTTCCAATGAGAGTAGTCACAGTTGTCTTTCCATTGGTTCCAGTCACAGCTATTATTGGATCTTCAACAAATCTTGATGCAAATTCAAGTTCTCCCGTTACCTTAACGCCCTTTTCTTGCGCCTCTAATACAAGATGGAAATTTGTATCAACGCCAGGGCTGAGTATTATCAAATCAGTGGAAAAGAAATCCTCTCTTCTGTGTCCACCAAAGTACGATTTAAAGTTAAGATCTCCGAGCTTTTCGAGTTGTGGTTTTAACTCATCCTCTTTTTTTATATCGGTAACAGTGACTTCCACACCCATCTCTCTTAAAAAACGCACAAGAGCCACCCCTGTTTTTCCTAATCCTACAACTAGAATTCTTTTTGGAAGATCCTCTTCTCTCATCTCAACTTTAAAGTACTCAATGCGATAAGTGCCAAGATAACTGAAATTATCCAAAACCTGACAACTATCTTTTCTTCACTCCAACCCTTAAGTTCAAAATGATGGTGGATCGGGGCCATCTTAAAAATTCTCTTTTTCTTCCATTTATAGGATAAAACTTGAATTATAACTGAGAGCGTCTCAGCAACAAATATTCCACCCGTGATCACCAGGAGTATTTCCTGTTTGATTAGAATCGCGATAACCCCGAGAGCTGCTCCTAAAGAAAGTGAGCCTGTGTCTCCCATAAAAAGCTCCGCAGGGTATGCATTGTACCAGAGAAAACCTATTCCTGCTCCTAACATTGCACCACATAGTATAGCCAGCTCCCCTGCTCCCCTCACGTAAAATATCTGTAAGTAATTTGCAAACTTCACATGTCCCACAAGATAAGCAAAAAGCATGAATGTTCCACAAACACTCAGGACCGGGCCTATTGCAAGACCATCCAAACCATCGGTTAGATTAACACTGTTTGAAGCACCAACAATGATAAAAACCGAAAGAAGGATGTATAACAATCCTAGATCGGGAGTAAAATTCTTAAAGAATGGAACAGAAAGGGATGTGTTAAAATCCGTTCCAAAGTATATGTAAACACTTATTACAATGGCTGATACCACCTGTAGTAAAAACTTTGTATTACCCTTTATTCCTTTTCCATTTTGGTTCTTTAGCTTTCTGAAATCATCGATGAATCCTATAAAACCGAAGAGTAAAAGTGCGACGATTACTATCCATACGTATTTGTTACCAAGATCTGCCCAAAGTAAAGTGGGAATGATCGTTGAAATGAGTATTACCGATCCCCCCATTGTAGGTGTATCTCTTTTTGAGTTGTGCCTTTCAGGAACATCTTCTCTCTTTCCGCTTTTGATTCGCCAGTGGTTGAATTTTTTTATAACGTAAGGCGTAAGGACAAAACTTATAAATAGAGCTGTCATTATCGAAAGAAAAGTCCTAAAGGTGATATAGCGAAATACGTTAAAAGCGGATATAGACTCATGAAGACCATAAAGTAACTGATAAAGCATCACCCGATCTCCTTTACAAGCAAGTCTAGATTTAGCGATCTCGATCCTTTGATAAGCACACAATCTTTTTCTTCTAAAACGGACAAAAGACGATCTAGAAGCTCGCCCATATTTTCAAAGTACAATTTTTCACCTTTTTTTGTTTCTAGATAGGTATCCCGTATTTTTTCACCGAAAAAAAAGGCATAATGAAAGTCTATCTCATTTAGAGTCCTTCCGAGATCTCGATGGTAATAAACCGAATACTCCCCAAGCTCGTTCATGTCACCAAGAACGAGAATTTTTTTTCCTTCACAAGGAAGTTCACTAAAAGTCCTTAAGGCCTCATACATTGATGCAGGATTCGCGTTATAAGTGTCATCGAGGATCACGTAACCTTTTTCAGATTTCTTAGGGTTCATCCGCATTGGATAGGGACCAAATTCCTCCAAAGCTTCTACAATCTTGACCTTGGGAATTCCAAGTGTGTAAGCGATAGATGCAGCAATAAGGACGTTATAAAGATTATGTTTTCCCAGAAGTCTTACTTTTGCCCGAGACTCTTCTTTTCCAAGATTGATATTGACCTCGTATCCATCCCATCCGTAAGATTTTTCTACACTAAGGGAAAAATCGGCAGGATTTTTTATACCAAAGTAACAAATTCTTTTTCTATCATCCCTGAACTCCCTGATAAGGTCCTCGTCTTTATTTACGAAAAGAATACCCCCTTCTTTCGTATATCGGTAAATATCTAGTTTCTCGTTAGCTACACCCGATATGCTCTTTAGACCTTCCAGATGGGAGGGTCTAACGTTGGTAATAACAGAAATATCTGGTTCTACCACTTGAGTTAACGTCTTTATCTCTCCGGGAGCGTTTGTCCCAAGTTCAAATATTGCTACTTCTGGATTTGAATCTATTCCGACTAGGGATAAAGCTACCCCAAAAAGGTTGTTGTAGTTTTTTTCGTTGTATGCCACAGTTTTGCTTTTTTTGACTATGTGAACCAACACTTCTTTTGTAGTTGTTTTTCCACAACTTCCAGTTATTGCAACAAACGTTGAATTCATCAATTTTCTTTTGTAATAAGCTACATCTGCCAATGCCATATTTGTGTCTTTTACAGCGATTATGGTTTTATCTAGATTGGAGGTAAGCTCTAACTTATTGAACTCGCATAGGGTTCCAGAACCGAAATTCTTCATGGCATGTTGGATAAAATCATGTCCATCATGTTTCTTTCCTTTTAAAGGGATAAAAAGCTCTCCCTCCTTTATTGTCCTCGAGTCAGTAGATATTCCATTAAAAGTTTCGGCTTTAAGTTTTATGAGCTCCCCTTTGGTTGCTTTTAAAATGTCCTTATAATGCCACACTTAAAATTTCCTCCGCTACTTCCCTGTCATTAAAACGTATAATTTTTCCACCTATAATCTGGTAATCCTCATGCCCCTTCCCTGCAATTAGAAGTATATCGTCTGAGTTCATCATTTTTATGGCCTCATAAATAGCCTCTTTTCTATCAATTACCACTTTGTAATTTTCACCTACAATCCCCTTCTTTATCTCCTCTATTATCTGATTCGGATCCTCGCTTCTCGGATTATCGGATGTGATAATCGAAAAGTCCGCCAAAGTGCTCGCTATCCGGCCCATGACGGGTCTTTTTTGCCTATCCCTATCACCACCACATCCAAAGACGACCAAAAGCCTACCTCTTTTCAGATCTGACAAAACATTGAGGACATTTTTTAAAGCGTCAGGCGTATGTGCGTAATCTATAAATATTTGATATCCCTTTTGGTTTATTACCCTCTCGAGTCTTCCGGGTACACCATGAAAATTTTCTATCCCCTTTTTTATGAGGTCTGGTTCCATACCCATTATTTTACATGCTAAAGAGGCTGCAAGAATGTTATATATGTTAAAGTTTCCTATGAGCCTAGATTTCAATTTAATTTTTTCTCCAAAAAGTGAAAATTCTATCTCCATACCATCTATATTCTGGTTGTAGCGTACAAGTTTTGCATGGTATTCATTTGTAAATCCATAGTAAAAAATCTTTACATTCTTACTTTCTGGAATCATGTACGAGACATTAGGATCATCCCCGTTGAGGATAGCTGTCTTTTCAGGCTTAGAGCTTTTCTCCAAATAATATTGAAACAGTAAAGCTTTAGCATTTCTATAAGCCGAAAATTCACCGTGATAGTCTAAATGATCGTGTGAAAGATTAGTAAATATACAAATGTCAAAATTCACTCCTTCAACACGTTTCTGTTCAAGTGAATGGGATGAAACCTCCATTGTGAGATGAGTAACCCCCGCGTCTTTCATTTGTCTCAGAATTCTTTGAAGCTCTATGGCTCCCGGGGTAGTATTCTCAGCTTTTATTACATACCCGTTGTAACGATAAAATATCGTTCCTATAATGGCCTGCTTTGTTCCTGCAGTCTGCAAAATCGAATCAATAAGAAAACATGTGGTAGTTTTCCCATTTGTGCCTGTTATGCCCGTAATGAATATATCTTTTGATGGTTCCCCATAAAATGTAGAGGCGATCTGGCCCATAACTTTTTCAACATCAGGCACCTTTACAACACAGGGAACAGAAGATAAGTCCTCATCAATATCAGTTATTACAACCTTTACACCTTTATTTTTCACTTCTTGAAGGTAAATCCTATTTTTTTTGGTCATGAAAAAAAGATATCCATCGCTTACTTCTCGAGAGTCCTTACTTATGCCTTTCACTCTAACGTTGTCAGACCCTTTCATTTCTTTTATGTCAACATTCTTTAGAAGTTCTCTTAAGTTCATCTCTATCATTTTAACCTTCCTCTGAGTACGCACTCGATTTCGCCTCTTAATCTTTCATTGGGCTTTGGTTCTTGATCTTCCACTTCTCCGAAACCTTCTATTCTTATGAACCTCGTATAGGCGCTCAATCTCAGCACAGCATCCCTCATGGTGTAACCTCTTAAATCAGGCATTATCCAACTTGAGTTATTATCTCTTGGTTCTTCTGCATAGTCCTTCTTACCTTCTGTAATAACATTATTTGACAAAAGCAGATGAGAGTATTTTTCTGGTACATATTTCTTTTTCAGTTCATTCAGCTTTTCCAGTTCTAATACATAGCCTTTCCCCTGGAAAATAGCCTCGACCCCCAGGTCTTTAGGAATGTTCACACCTTCTTTTTCTAGAAACTTTGTAAGATAGGTCTTTCCCATGAGGCGGGAGAGACTTTCGAAACCTTCTCTGTCCTTATCTCTTATTATCTCGAGCGGCTTTTTCCATGAAATATTATCACCTCTTCTTACCAAAATCAAATAATCCTCATCAATTTGACCTTCTTTTATAGCCGCAAAAACAAGTATGCATGGAAAAATGAGGGTGACGTCTTTTTCAGCCTCATAAGTCTTTTTCTCCCTTATTTCTATGGGTGCCACGCTTTGGACTAAAAAATTCTCTTTTGTTCCTTCCCTTCTTATTTCAATTTTCTTTTGTAACTCTAGAATGATAATCGCATACAGTCCAGTAACTAAAAGAAAAACATATAAAGCTCTCCTATTTGTCCTTTTCTTCATTTGAGCACATACACCTCGTCCTCTTTCGGTCGTCTAAATCCTAGTTTTTCTTGGGCAAAAAGTACCATGAACCTCTCACGCGTAATTGTTAATATCTCTGTCTTTAAAGCTACATTTTCAGTTCTTAAACCATTCTCCCATAATAGCGCCTCAATCAAATCTTCTCTGGAAGAATTACATGCATTTCTTATGATTCCAAAAACGATGAGAAGCGCGATAAATATGATAAAATAAACAACCTGATTTTTTAGCTCCCCCGAGCTTTTTCTTTTTGTTCTGAGGAATTCTTTCATTTACCCCCCCTATACCTTCTCTGCCACCCTTAGTTTCGCACTCCTTGATCTTGGATTTTTTAAGATTTCCTCCCTTTCTGGGGTAATTGGCTTTTTAGTTACAGGTTTTAAGGAAGACTCGTTCTTAAAAAACTCTTTCACAATCCTGTCTTCTACAGAGTGGAATGATATAACACCAATTTTGCCTCTTTTTTTGAGAATCCTACATGCATTAACCAGTCCCATTTTTAGATTCTCCACTTCACGGTTGACCTCCATTCTTATTGCTTGAAAGGTTAATGTTGCAGGATGTACTCTTCCTTTTTTTCGTTTGGCTTTCTCTACAATTTCAGCCAGTTCTCTTGTTGTTTCGATATATTTGGTCTTTCTTCGGTTAACTATGGCTTTAGCTATACGAAGGGCCTCATTTTCATCTGAATTATTGCGAAGAATTTCTACCAATTTTGTCAACGGGTACCTATTTACGACATCATAGGCTGTAACTTCTTCCCTTATATCCATCCGCATGTCTAGAAATTCGTCTTCTTGAAAACTAAATCCTCTTTTAGATCTAAGTTGGTATGAGGAGAGTCCAAGATCAAACAAAATTGCATCTACCATTTGGATTCCAATTTTTTGAAGAGCATTTGCCATATTCCTATAATTTTCCCTCAAGATAAAAACCCTATTGCCGAACTCTTTAAGCCTCTCCTTCGCAATCTCTAATTCATCTTCATCCACATCAAAACCTACCACCTTGATTCTATCGAACCTTCTGAGAATTTCATAGGAATGCCCTCCTAGGCCCATTGTAGCATCCACAAAAACTTCCGTTTTCTCATCTACCAAGTTACAAATTGTCTCTTCAACGAGGACCGGGACATGGAGTACTTCGTCCATTAAAGGCCAAGTTCTGACACTATATCCATAACCTTCTCCATATCGGAAGTTGCCTCCTTCACAACCTCATTCCATTTTTCTTTACTCCATATCTCGATCTTTTTATTCATCCCTATGATCACAACATCTTTCACTATATTTGCATATGTCCTTAAAGATTGCGGAAGGAGAATTCTTCCCAATCTATCGATGGCACATTCACACACACCGGAAAAGTAGAACCTTAGAAAAGTTCTTGCTTCTTTTTTAAGAGAAGGTAGCTTAGATATGTTTTCTTTTATAATTTCCCATTCTCTCTTTGGATACGCAACAATACACCCGTCAAGATTTGTGAGAATAAGATTCATGTCATAATGACGTGCTAATATTTCTCTGAACCTTGCTGGAATACTTACTCTATTCTTTTCATCGAGTGTATACTCAAATCGACCTTCAAACATTTACCACCTTATACCACTATTTTCCACTTCAACTATATGCTTATGCGAATCCGATGTCAAGAATTTTTTGTCTACCCTTATGATCTTTGGATATAGCTCGTATTTTCCACATCCAATCTATGGTTTTCGACTTCTTTAAAACAGAAAGGCATGAACTTAATAAAAAGTTACGGAAAGAAATCTTGTTTGAGGAATTGATAGAATACATAGGCTAATAAAAATCTTGGCCAATCCAAGGATATCCTGAGCACAAAAACCTAATAATACCGCAAAATTTTTAGATTTACTCTGTTTCAAATTTTGAGAAAGCCATTTGACCTTAAACTAATTGTTACCTAAAGCGTTCGTACGAATGAAAGATAGTTATAATACCATCAGAGAGTCAGGCGTAAAAGGATTTTCTACTGCAATTAATTTTGCCTCTACAGGCTTTTCTGATACGTAAAAGATAGAGGATACTGGTTGTTTTTCAACTTTCTTTACACTTAATAATTTTTAAAAAGGAAATTAGAGATCCCTTCTAATCGTCGATATGGGAGTTTCCATCTCTTCTAACAATCTTTTAAATCGGTTCGAACTAAGTATAAAAGGTATTTATCGCAAGAATTTGTCTAGGGCTGCCCACTTTTTGTTTTCCAAATGTGAGACTAAATGGAAAAGAAAAACACTTCTAAAGAGCCACAGAAAAACTGTGTTAACGGTAATCTCTTTAAAACTTCCTTTTCCCTTTATTACTAAAATTGATCTCTCTCGATCCTATTTAGGCTTTTAAGAACCGCACATAGAAGTTTAGGTAAATTTTCCTTTACATCCGGGGAAAGCTCCAATCCAATCTCCAGTGACCTCGGCTCTATACCAAAAATCTCGATTTTCGGACTTTTGCCCAAAAGCTCTGCTGCTCTTAAAACATCTAATATGGTAATTTCGTGGGCTGAGTTTCCGAAAGAGGCTGGGAGTTTGCAGAAGTCATCTATCTTGAAATGATATACGGTACCCGGTTTTTCGCCACCTTTTATCGCATCTATTATGATCAACCGATCCGCCTCACATATCACATCAAGTAACCCAAAACCAAGGGTTCCTCCATCCAAAATTTCTACATTTTCCGGGATTTTTTCCTTTAACAATTCCTTTACGGCGTGAACGCCAACCCCCTCATCCGTGAGAAGTATGTTACCTATACCTAATACGACAGTTTTCATGAAGCATAATTATCCATCTTATTTTTCGTCACTTTATCTATCAGCATCTGGAAATATTGTCAAGATAAATACGGGTCTAACTTCAGGAATTTTAAAAAAATGGCCTTTGCAGGGTTAAATTAATCCTTTCAAAATATAGAAAACTCGAACCAAATTTTGGAAACGAACAAATCACAAACAAACTCTGAAAATCCGTGGCGGAAGTGCATGGGAATCGAACCCACCTACCAGCTTTTGGCCGGTACACTGGTTTTGAAGACCAGGAGGCCCACCAGGCGCCTTGGCACTTCCAAAAAAAATTTACTGAAGTACATATCCTTTGTCAATTTTTACTCGATTATAAAATCCCATGCGCTATCTTCTATCCAAAGACTAAAATATCCTCTGCCCAGGACCTCTTTTGACTTGATCATATATGTCTTATCTTTTAGCTTTTTGATCTCTATTGAGATATCCCGTCCAAATATGAATCTGGGCTTTCCCACCAGAGAAGAGTGAAAAAATTCCATCGGGTTAAAAGTGAGTACTTCTATATTGTAGTCACCGTAAATTATGAAGTATTCAACGTCTTTTAAAAGAAATCTTGGAGGGGAAAGGCTTTCTATGTAGTATATACCCTCCTCTATGAAAACGATGTTGGGCATAAGTCTTATGAGACCTTTGGGAGTTTTAACATAGACCCCGTATTCTTTCGGTAACTGAAGTTTGTCAGCGGAGTAAGAGGAGCTGAGAATTAGAGCAAAGAGTACAATCAGAAAAATTAAAATGTTTCTCATAATAGAGTAACTACCACCTTTCTTTCTCTTGGTCCATCAAACTCCAAGAGAAATATGCCCTGCCAAGTTCCTAGGGCAAGTTTTCCTGACATTACAGGTACTTGAACGGAGGAACCAACAAGGACCGATTTTATATGAGAATCCGCGTTTCCCTCGGTGTGTCTGTATGGAAAGTCTCGAGGGGCTATTCTCTCTAAAGCATCCAGAATGTCTTTCATAACATTTGGGTCCGCGTCCTCATTGATTGTCAGACCACAGGTTGTATGTGGTGTGAAAACGTGGGCTAGCTTGGCCTCTTTTTCTTTAAGAACTGACTCTACTTTCTCAGTTATATTTACGGCTTCTATTCGCTTCGTAGTCTTTATCCTTATCTCTATCATCAGTTGTCCCTCTTTTCCTTTTTTTTCTTATAATCTTCGATTGCAGCTTTTAAGGCATCCTCTGCTAGTACAGAACAGTGCATCTTCTCCGGTGGTAAGCCCCCCAAGGCTTCTGCAACCACCTCATTGGTCAATTTTAATGCTTCATCCACAGTTTTCCCTTTTATTAATTCTGTAGTCATACTGCTTGACGCTATAGCTGCTCCACACCCAAACGTTTTGAATTTCGCATCTACTATTATGTCATTTTCTATCTTTAGATAGAGTTTCATCACATCGCCGCATACGGGACTTCCCACTTCTCCTATCCCGTCTGCATCTTCAATCTCACCCATGTTTCTAGGGTTCATAAAATGATCCATAACCTTTTCACTGTATGGCCCTGCCATATACTCCTCCTCTTTTATATTAATTCATTAACTTCTTAACTTTCTATTGTACCTCTTCGCATACTAAGCTTCATTTTAATCCCATTTTTTCCTCAGAAAAAGCAATTACTCATTACCACATCTAATCAAAAATTCACCTTCCAAAAACTTAACCAAGGAACTTAAGGCTCCACATTTTGGAATCTTTGTTTAGTATACCACGCAGATTCTGACTTTTCTATGGATAAATCTTCTCTTTGTTAATGCTAGAGAGTTTTAAGGAATGCGAGTCTTTTTTTCGCCACATTTAGCTTCGCCACATTTAGCTGAAGTAGATGCGCGAAGAATCACAATTATCCAACTCTAAGAATCTTTACCTTGACTGTGCACTAAAAAAAGTTGTACATCTCGGTATATGGGGAAGAAACCGAAAGAAATAAATCTTTTCGTGAATGGAAAGCGCTACAGCTTTTCTGTTGGTGAAAACAAGAACCAAGTTTCTCCGAATCATACCCTGGCCTATACGATTAGGGAAGTTATTGGATTGAAAGGAACAAAAATCTCATGCGAAAGCGGAGCTTGTGGTGCCTGTACAGTAATCATGGATGGAATCCCGGTCCTTTCTTGTATGCTTCTTACGGTTGAATGTAACGGGAAAAGCATTTTGACTATAGAAGGACTAGAAAAAGACGGGAAACTAGATCCTGTTCAAGAGGCATTTATAAAACATTCGGCATTTCAGTGTGGATTTTGCACTCCAGGAATAATAATGAGTTCAAAAGCTCTATTAACCCAAAACCCATCACCTTCTGATGAGGATATAAGACAAGCCCTATCCGGCCATTTTTGTAGATGCGTAAGCCACTATCAGGTCATAGACGCGGTGAAGGAAGCCTCCGGTAAAGCTGTAACAAAAAAAAGACTCCTGAGAGAAAAAACCGATAGCAAACTTAGTATCATAGGAAAAGAAACCCACAGGACGGATGCGAAAAAAATAGTTACAGGAAAAGTTGAATATTTAAATGATCTTAGATTTGACAATCTCCTGTTTGGCAAGATTCTTAGAAGTTCTTATGCTCACGCCCTAATAAAAAAAATAGACGTATCAGAAGTAGAAAAAATGGATGGGGTAAAAGCTATCCTTACATGGGAAAATGTTCCAGATTTAAGAGGAGGTACTCCCAGATTTAAAAGAGCCCTCGATCAAAAAGTCCGGTTTGTTGGTGACGCGGTCGCTGTTGTAGCTGCAGAGAGTGAGGAACTCGCCGAGGAGGCTATCAGTAAGATAAGGGTGGATTATGAAGTGATTGATCCTGTTATTAAGCCAGAAAGTGCTTTGAAAAAAGGAGCACCTTCGCTTTATTTGGAGTTTCCGGAAAATGTGCTTCCCTCACATACCAACTTCTTTGGTCCTAAATCTCTAAAAGAACTAATTTTTGGAGACCCAGAGAAAGGTTTAAACGAGGCTGATTGTATAATTGAAGACGAGTTTTCCTATAACGGCATTCCAAATCCCTTACCGGCTGAGTCCCCTGCTGTTATAGCTTTATGGGAAGACCCTAATCGACTCACTCTTTGGACTTCAACTCAGGCACCTTATTTTGATAAATTGGTACTTTCTCGTATCTTCGGAAAAGAGATCAACATCCGAGTTATAAGTCCCACCTGTGGTGGAAGCTTCGGAAGCAAACTCATGTCTTGGCAATTGCAAGTTTTTGCCGCACTTCTAAGTAAGAAAACCGGGCATCCCGTTAAAGTTTCCTTGACAAAGGACGAACACCTTGCAACATTCACACTGAGGCCAGGTGTAAAGCTAAAAGGTAAAATAGGTATGAAGAAGGATGGAACCGTGACTGCCGTCTCAGGTGATCTAATAATAGATACGGGATACTATTCATTTACCACCCAGGCACAGCTAGCTGTTGGGTTAGGGGAAGTTCAGATAATGCTCAGGTGTGAGAATTGGAATTTACGGCCAAAAATTGTGGTCACAAATAGAAATGCATCAGGAATAGTGAGAGGTTTCGGAGGACAAGAGATAAAGTGTGTTTTAATACCGCTTCTCTGTCGTGCAATGGAAAGGCTAAATATTGATCCCTTTGAATTCTTCAAAAAAAATTTTGTCAAGCCAGGTGATGGATATTACTGGAGAGATGGAAAATGGTATTCTTACAGAGGAGTAAATTACTCTAAAGCCATGGAAAAGGGGGCAACCATCTTTGGGTGGAGAAATAAGTGGAAGGGCTGGCTTAAGCCTACAAAAATAAATGGAAGCAAAAGAAGAGGGGTCGGTGTGGCAGTCCACGGCAATGCGGATGTGGGAGAGGACGTATCAGAAGCTTTTGTTTCATTACATCCAGAAGGGAGAGCTACAATTTTTTCCTGTATAACAGAACACGGCACAGGTCAGGTGAGTAACATAGTAAAAATGGTTGCCGAGGTTTTGGGCCTCAAAATAGAAGATATCAATCTTTCACCTGCGGATTCTCTTGTTACGCCTTTTGAATTTGGTCCCGTGGGGTCAAGAGGTACATACGCCATAGGAAGCGCAACAATAGCTGCAGCTGAGAATGCAAAACAAAAGCTTTTGAGGAAAGCTTCAAAGCTCTTTGGTGTTGATCCTGCAAAACTCGATACAAAAGATGGATTCGTTTACATTAAGGCCAATCCTCTAAAGAAAATACCTTGGCATAAGATAATCGGATGGGAAAAAACCTTATCTGGATACGGAAGATTTGAGGCAGATCATACACTCACTAATTGTATGATGAGCTTCGTTGAGGTCGAAGTGGACATTGATACGGGCGAGACCCAAATCATCGAGATTGTAAACGCGACTGACGTGGGTATGGTAATAGATCCAATGGGACTTGAAGGTCAACTCAATGGCTGCTTGGGGTCTGCAGGAATAGATACGGCTATATTTGAGGAAACCGTGTTAGATAAAGGAACAGGAGTGATTTTGAACCCAAACATGATAGACTACAAATGGAGAACATTTGCTGAGCTCCCAGAGATAAAACACGTTGTACTTGAGACACCCTTTCCGACTCACAAGTTCCACGCAATAGGTGTAGGAGAGATTGCTACATCGCCTGGTCCTGCAGCCACATTTATGGCCATATGTAATGCGATAGGTACCTGGTTAAAAGAATATCCAGTTACTCCGGACAAGATATTGGAGGCGGTAAAAGAAAAATGAAAAAGTTCGAATACATTGAGGCTGAAGATCTAGAAGATCTTCTTTCCATATTATGGGATTTCAAAAACGAAGCCAGGGTAATTGCCGGAGGGACTGACCTTTTATCCATTTTTAAGGACCAATACCTGTTATCGTATCCAAAACTGGTGGTAAACGCCAAACCTGTAAAAGAACTGGATTATGTCTACATTGAGGGCGGTATATTAAAAATTGGAGCCCTCACGAGACTATCAACACTTTTATCACACCCATTGGTCATTGAAAAATTTCCAATTATCAAAGAAGCAATAATGACTATAGCAACTCCGCAAATAAGGAACGTTGGAACTGTAGGTGGTAATCTTTGCCAGGATATAAGATGTTGGTATTATAGATATCCTGCCAGACTTGGAGGCCCACTGATATGTTTAAGAAAGGGTGGAAAAACCTGTTTGGCCATAAGGGGTGACAATCGATACCACGCTTTGATAGGAAAAAGGTGCTATGCCGTATGTCCTTCCGACTTGGCCATCGTACTTTGTTGTCTGAACGCAGAGATAATTGTGGTAAAAAAGAAAAATCAGAGAAAACTTGATGTTCAGTCGCTTTATACGCCTTTAGGTCTGTCGCTTCAACCTGATGAAATTGTAAAGGAAATACAAGTGCCCTGTAACTACGGTTTTCGCCAGAGATTCATAAAATTCACAATTAGGAGACCTATAGATTTTGCAGTTCTCAGTTTAGCAGGCCAATTGAAATTTGAAAAAAAAGACTTAAGCAAGTGGATAATAACCTTTGGGGGTATATCTTACCGACCTGAAGTAGTTGTTGTAACAAAATATTTTCAGAAAAATGAGAAAACAGTGGAAAAACTATTAGAGGAGATAGTAAGATCTGTGCTAGTTAAAGCGAAGCCACTCACGAAAAATGCTTACAAAATACCGTTACTAAAAGGTCTTTCAAGAAAACTGATTCACTCTCTTATGTAAGATTAACGCCGTACTTAAGTTCTGCCTCAGATCTTCTTCCATACACAGGCAGGATATTTTGGTTTCCCTCGTTTACTCTCTCAAGTCCCAGTTTGACAAGGGTAGCCATGGGCACATGCTTAAAAAGCTCGCTCGCCATAATCACATCCTCATCAATCTTTCCTTTGATCAACTTCACTCCCGAGCCTAAAATTACACATGGCTTCATTATCATGTCCTTAATCTCAAAGGGCTTTTTAGCTTCGTAAGAAGTAAGCCTTTCTAGTTTTCTACCATCTGAAAGATAAAGGGCGCAGAAAACCTCCCCTTTTTTTGCATCGATCATGGGGAAAATATAAAATCCGCGCATAAATGAGAAAATCTGTGCAAGGCAATCGAGGGTTGGAACACCCACCAAAGGTATGTTAAGTCCCACTTTCATTCCTTTAAGGAACGCCAGAGCGACTCTTATCCCAGTAAACGAGCCTGGCCCTGTTGTGCACAGAAGTAATGAGAGATCGCCTGGTTTTAGGTCTTGCTTCCCTAAAAGTTCCAAAACTTCCTCCCCAATGATTTGGGAGGGGCTCTGCCTATTCTTAATCTTCCGCTCTTCAACTATTTCATCTTCTAAGGATAACGAAATACACAGATATTCCAATGAATTATCTATAGCCAGAATGTATTTATTTCCCATGAAACATTCTCATTATGTCGTTGAAAAATGCGAGAACCATTATTCCAATAAGAACACCCATTCCGATTCTCTGTGAAACTTCAATCCACCGTGGTGAAATCCTTTTTCTGGAGACAACCTCTATCATGTGAAAAAGGATATACCCGCCATCAAGAACTGGAATCGGTAGAAGATTTATAACAGCAAGATTGACACTTATCAGTCCAAGAAAGTAAAGGAAATTCCTTTTCCCCTCTTTTGCCTGTTTTCCAGCAACTTCCATAATCATAAGCGGCCCACCAATCTCACTTGGTGAAATAACTCCCTGCAAAAGCTTCCATATTCCTACAAGTGTGAGAAATGTGAGGTTTACGGTTTGGTTCAAACCTTTGATTACGGCTTGGGTAAATGGCTCTTTTTTAACCATGAATTCGTCTGAGGCCGTGATTCCTATAACTTTTCTTTTTATTTTCTCTCCGAAAACGGTTTTTGATTCGACTACTTTGGGTACAAGTACAACTTCCCTAATTCCTTTCTCATCCATTACTGTGAGAGTCACACTTTCTCCCTCTTTTTTATCATTTAAAATGCCTGTTAAATCACTCCACTCTTCTACCTTTTTTCCATCTATTGCCAGGATTTTGTCTCCTTTCTTTATTCCCGCTTCATAGGCAGGATATCCCTTTTCCACATTGCCCACCTTTGTGGTTAGAACCTTATAACCAGATGCAAGTAACAGGGAAAATACAAAAAAGGCAAAAACGAGATTTGCCAACGGCCCAGAAAATGCAATCATAAGTTTGGTTAAAGGACTTTTATGTGAATAGGACCTCGTTACATCTTCATCTCTGAGTTCCTCTTCTGGCGATTCTCCCAGGAGTTTTACGTATCCTCCTAAAGGAAAAAGAGAAATAACATACTCCGTCTCTCCCTTTTTGTAGGTTATTAATCTTTTGCCAAAGCCTATGGAAAAAATAAGAACCTTTACATTGGAAAGTCGAGCAAATAAAAAATGACCAAGTTCGTGAACGATTATCAAAATACTAAGTGTAACCAAACCGTAGATTATACTTTGTGCCATATGTCTAATATCCTTTCCTTAGTAGTTCTTCCGTGTAACCCTTAGCCCAATGATAAATCTCCCAGACAGATTCTAAATCTAATATTATCTCTTTTTTTGGGTGTCTTTCTAAGACCCTTTCTATTATAACAGGAATATCAGTAAAACGGATCTTATTCTCCAGAAAAGCGGTTGATACCACTTCGTTTGAAGTGTTGAGGGTGATCTGCGCACTATCTCCTTCTTTTAGAGCTTCATATGCAAGTTTAAGGGCCGGAAACCTATCAACATCCGGAGGGTAGAAGGTCAGTTTCATGGCTGAATCGATTCCTAACTTTGGTAAACTAATTGCGTGCCTTTCCTCTTGGTTTAAAGCATAGGAAATAGGTATCATCATGTCAGGATAGGCCATATACGCCATAAAAGATTCATCTATAAGCTCTAGAAGTCCATGAAGGATACTCTCTGGATGTATTAGGACTTTAATACGATCCACGTCGAAGCCAAAAAGCCACCGCGCCTCAATTACTTCTAGACCTTTATTCATTAAGGTGGCTGAATCTAATGTTATCTTTTTGCCCATCTTCCATATAGGGTGCTTTAGTGCGTCCGCCGGTCTCACTTTTTTTAATTGATCTTTTGAAAAATCTTTAAAAGGTCCCCCCGAAGCGGTGAGTATTATGCTTTTGACCTCGTCTCTATTCACTGTTTTTAAAAGTTGGTAAAGAGCAGAGTGCTCACTGTCAACGGGTATAAGTTTAGCTTTATATTTTTCCAGATACTCTCTAACAATTCTACCCGCCATGACTACGCTTTCTTTATTAGCCAATGCAAGGACAGTTCCAATTTTTAGTGCTTCCATAGTGGGAATAAGTCCCGTACTTCCAGGCAGAGCATTAACAACTATATCAGGGCCTGCATGGATCATTTCTTTAAGCCCATCCAAACCTAGTAGAATTTTAAATCCTTTACCCTTAATCAGCCTTTTTTTGTTTTCATCGAATACACAAACGTATCTAGGTCTAAACCTCTCAATCTGCTCATTTAAAGTTTTTACGTTTTCTTTGCATGAAAGTCCGAGCACTTCGAATCGGTCTTTTTGCTCGTCAATAACTCTTAATGTGGCTTTTCCAATCGATCCAGTAGAGCCCAGTACGACGACTTTCTTTTTCACTTTTAGGATCTCAAACTAAGGATTTTATATAAAAATGGGGCTGTAAATATGAAGCTATCCATTCGATCCAAAATTCCGCCGTGTCCAGGAAAAATTTCAGAGGAATCTTTAATGCCCAAAAATCTCTTTATTATGGATTCAAATAAATCACCTATCTGACCAAGCAGGCCTAAAAAGATCCCAACAACTGTGGCCGATATCAACTCAAAACCGGTTGTCCTTGAAAGAACCAAAAATACCGCAGTGCTACCCATAACTGCCCCTCCTAAACCCTCAAAGGTTTTTCCGGGACTTATGGCCGGGCACAATTTCATCCTTCCAAAGGTTTTTCCCACAAAATAAGCTAATATATCACTCGTCCATACAGTGAAAAGCAAAACAAGTGGGTAAATCTCCTTTAACTCTTTTAGTGCGTAAATCGAGTATAAGGGAAAAATGACAAACAAAATAATGAATAAGTTGATAACTACGGTTTTCAAAATCTCAAATGGAGAATAGCTCGCTTTCTTCTCCAAAACCGCGAATATGATGAAGATACAATTCGAAAAAAGAATCCAGAGAAGAAAACTCTCGTATCTTTTAAAATAAAGAAAGAAAAAAGAAAAGACAGAAAAAGTAAGGATCGCAGCCCTCATCTTTGGTGTAGATATTTTAGTACTTTCTAAAGCTGCCAAGACTCCGACTAAAAAGATAAACAGAAAAAAAGGGAAAAGAGGCAACACGTAAAACAAGGATATTATAATAGGTCCTATAACTACGGCCGTGACAACACGTTTTTTCAGATCACCCACTCGAATCTTCCTTCACTGTACCAAATCTTCTTTCTCTTCTCGCATAATCAGCTAATGCTTCTAAGTATTCCTTTTTTCTAAAATCTGGCCACAAAGTATCCGTTACATATATCTCGGTATATGCCATTTGATATAAGAGAAAATTGCTAACTCTTTTTTCTCCGCTTGTTCTGATGAGGAGATCGGGATCTGGAAGATCTTTAGTGTATAGATACTTCTTAAAACTTTGCTCATCAATGTCTTCTATTTTACCCACTTTAGCGTCCTTTAATATCTCCTTTACGGCTCGTATTATTTCGCTTCTTCCACTGTAACTTAAAGCCACTGTGAGTGTGAGCGAGCTATTTTTATCTGTCTCTTCCATAACCCATTCAATTTTTTTTTGAATATTTTCCGGAAAATCTTCAATCTCACCTATGGCTTTAAACCTAATGTTATTTTCCATAAGTAAAGGGTAATCTTTATCCAGGTACAATTCAAGAAGTTCCAAGAGCTTTCTTACCTCGCTTTCAGGTCTATTCCAGTTTTCCTTTGAAAATGCGTAGAGCGTGAGGAATGGTATATTAAGTTCTTTTGTTGTTTTTACCACCTCTCTCACTGATTCAATTCCAGTTATATGACCTTCTATTCTCGGTAGATTTCTTAATCTTGCCCATCTGCCGTTACCATCCATGATTATAGCCACATGTCTGGGCAAGTTTTTAATCTCCATCATACCAAACAACAGTTAAATCTCTAAAATTTCTTTCTCCTTTTCCGCATAAGCCTTTTCCGCCATTTCTATGTATTTGTCCGTAATCTTTTGGACCGCTTCTTGCTTTTTGAAAAGATCATCCTTAGAGATGATTTTGTCCTTTTCCATTTTCTTTAACTTTTCGTTCATATCTCTTCTTATATTCCTCATGGCAACCCGAGCGTTTTCTAACATTTTCCCCCCTTGCTTTGTGAGTTCCCGCCTTCTTTCTTCTGTTAGTCTTGGCAAGATTATTCTTATAACCTTTCCGTCAGATACAGGATTCACCCCCAAGTCCGATTTTTGAATAGCTCTTTCGATCTCTCCAATTATCGATGTATCCCACGGTTGAATCACGATGGTTCTGCTGTCAGGAACAGAAAGAGAAGCTACCTGGTTTATGGGTGTAGGTTGGTTATAATAGGTGATCCGGATATCATCCAGTAAAGAGACAGATGCAACACCTGTCCTTAAACGTGAAAGATCTTTTTTGAGAGCTTCAAGAGATTTCTTTAATTTACTTTCTAGTTCTTCTATTATTTCGTCCTTCATGGAACCTCCCTAAGCTCTTATCGTTGTACCGATTGGTTCCTTCATTATAACTCTTTTGAGGTTTCCACTTACTTTTATGTTGAAGACTATAATAGGAATCTGTCTCTCCATTGCAAGAGTAAGTGCTGTTAAGTCTAACACTCTAAGTTGCATTCTAAGTGCTTCCCAGTATGATATTTCTGAGTAAAATTTCGCGTCTTTGTAACTGAGTGGATCCTTATCAAACACACCATCCACTTTTGTTGCTTTAAGTACTGCTTCCGCTTCTATTTCCGATGCCCTAAGAACCGCTGCAGTGTCAGTTGAAAAGAAAGGATTTCCTGTTCCTCCTGCAAAAATGACTACACGTCTCTTCTTTAAATCTTCTAAAATTCTCTCTCTGTTCCATGTATCTGTCACCTTCTCCACATTCAAAGCTCCGTATATTCTAGCTTCGATACCCTTTTTTTTCAAAAAACCCTCAAGTCCCAAAGCATTAATGTAGGTAGCAATCATTCCCATGTAGTCTGCCCTTTGTCTATCTACACCATGTTCTTCGGAGCTTATACCCCGTATAAAATTCCCCCCTCCCACAACTATACCTAGTTGGCAATTAATGCTTAAAATTTCCTGTATCTCGCCACATAGGCGTAACACAGTATCACTGTCCATCCCATGTTTTTTTTCGCCTGCCAGGACTTCCCCACTTAGTTTTAGAAGTACTCTTTTATACGTGTCCATTGTATACTTGGCTAATCCATATCTGTCTCTCCCAGCTGAAACCTAACAAAACGACTTATCACGATCTTTTCCCCAGTCTTCATCATTAAATCATCCAAAAGATGCTTCACAGTTATCTCTGGATTTTTGATGAAAGCCTGCTCAAGAAGACAAACTTCCTGAAAATATTTTTCAAGCTTTCCTTCTGCGATCTTTTCCGCTATTTTCTCAGATTTTCCTGCCTCGATCGCTTGTTTACGGTATATTGCCTTTTCTTTTTCCACAACATCTGGAGGGACATCTTCTTTTTTAACATAAAGTGGCGATGAAGCTACGACTTGCATCGCTATATCCTTCGCAAAATCCTGAAACTCCTTGGTATTGGCGACAAAGTCAGTCTCACAGTTTATCTCTACCATCCCACCTATCTTTCCACCAGTGTGAATGTAAGCTGCTATAATCCCATCGCGCGCTTTCTTGGCCATTCTTTTCTGGATTTTAGCCAAACCCTTCTCTCTGAGATATTCAATGGCCTTCTCAAGATCGCCATTTGCGTGCTTTAAGGCCTCCTTACAATCCATGAGTCCTACACCAGTTCTCTCCCTTAGTATCTTGACTAGTTCCGCCTTTATCTCCATGTTACCTCCTTAATCACGCTCGTAGTATTCTTCGTATTTCTCAAAGGTTTCATCTGCTGTACCTTCATCGATACGTGGCTTTGGTTCTATGCTTTCTGATTCCTTTCCCTCAAATTCTTGGGAATACATCATTTTTCCCTCTAGGATTGCATCGGCTATCTTCATAGTGATAAGCTTTATTGCCCTTATTGCATCGTCATTTCCGGGTATAACGAAGTCTATATCGTCTGGATCGCAGTTGGTATCCACAATCCCAACCGTAGGAATTCCCAATTTTTTGGCTTCCCTTACTGCTATATGCTCCTTTTTTGGATCTACTATGTACAGTGCCCCTGGAAGTCTGTCCATGTTTTTTATGCCACCTAAGTTTTTTTCAAGTTTCTGAATCGTTCTTTCAATAGTTATTGCTTCTTTCTTTGGAAGTTTCCTGAATACCTCACTGTTCTTTAACTCTTCCAGCCTTTTTAAGCGTTCTATACTCTTTTGAATTGTCTGAAAATTTGTCATTGTACCGCCTAACCACCTGTTGTTCACATAAAAAGCCCCACACCTTTTAGCTTCCTCCTCTATTGCCTCCTGTGCCTGCTTTTTTGTACCCACAAAAAGTATGTATTCGTTTCTTGAAGCAACATCCCGAATGAAGTTGTACGCATCCTTAAACATTTTCAATGTCTTTTGCAAATCGATTATGTATATTCCATTCCTTGCACCAAAGATGTAAGGCTTCATTTTTGGATTCCATCTCTTAGTCTGGTGACCAAAGTGAACACCTGCTTCAAGGAGCTGCTTAATGGTGAGATTAGACATTTGATACCTCCTGGTTAATCTTCCGCCTTTCGCATCTCAGTATCAGACAGGTTACCCTGCACCCTGAAACTGATTGAAAGACGTGCAAATTTGAAACCCTGTATAATTATCACACCATTTCGAATATTTCAACACAAATTCTTAATAACAAAAGAGATTTTTGTGGTATATTTAAACTCGAAAAGAGGAGAAAGTGGACAAGGAACTTATACAGAGATATCTAGCTTCTGAAAAAAAAGAAAGGATTAAAATTCTTGAGTCGCTTGAAAAAGAGAAAACGTATGAGACTGTTTCACTTCTTTCGGCTTTATACGAGGCAGAAAAAGATAAGGAAGTATTGAAACTGATAAGAAGGATTATGTTTTATTTTAGGACAGCTGGCCTTAAAGTAGAACTACCAAAAGAAAAAGGGCTCTCTGTTCTGCGACGTACCGAAAAAAAATTCTCAGCAAAAAGTTACATTTCCAATTATGACCAGGATCTCAATAGGGTTGTTTTCATTGAAACGAGTGTGAAAAAAGACCTTCTTTTTTTGACTCAAGCTTTCATTAATCTACAGGAAGGGCTACTCGAATTAAGGATGGGTGAGGCAAGAAAGGAAGAATATTCTTCATGGTTTAAGGAAAAAATCAAAATGTGGGTTAACTTACAGATGCTTTTCTCAGAGGTATCCCCGGAATACGCATATTATTTAATAGAGGAAGGGTCCAGTAAGTCAAAAAAATTCAAAGATGAAATTTCCAATCTAAAAACGCTTATAGTGAGGCTGGATTCCAAAGAAAAAATAAGGAAACCGGAAGATATTTACAGTCTTTACGATCGTGGTACCTTAGAAGATATGCCAATAGATCAAATACTCAACCACAGAATCTTTAAAAACTTTTTTATGAAATGGGAAAAAATTAAAAAAGATGTACTGGAATACGAAAAAATAGGAGAAGGTACAATAGTTTTACCTGAGTATCTCAAACGAGAAAAGAGAATGGAATATTTAAGGATTCTGGCAAAAAGACCGGATTTGGAATACCTGTCAAAAGATTTAAAAAGGGTTTTGGAAGATTATGCTTACATGCTAAGTTCTTCTGGGGAACACAACTATGCAAAAGCGATAGTTAATGTTCTTAGAAAGCCAGAAATTTTTGAGGACATTTTCATATTCCTTCTCGAAAAGTCTATTCTTCACAATTCTTGTCAGGAAGAATCTCCTAGGCTTCTGGTCACACCTCAGGAATATTTTCAAAGTGCGTATGGGAAGATTTCCCCGAAAGGATAAGTTTTATTTAAAAGCAAAAGACGAAGGTTTTAGAGCGCGAAGCGCATACAAACTCTTAGAGATCCAAAAAAGATTTCAGCTTATAAAAAGTGGAGACCGGGTGCTGGATCTTGGTTGTTCACCTGGAAGCTTCATTCAGGTAATACATAGGATCGTCGGTGAGAAAGGGTTTATCGTTGGAATTGACCTGTTAGAAACAGAGTCCTTTCCTTCGAGTAACGTAGTTATTAGAAAGGGAGACGTGTGCGAGATCGATATAAAAAGTATAATGGAGGAATACGGTATACCCTCATTTGACATTATAACTTCGGATATTTCTCCAAACATTTCAGGAATAAGAGAAGTAGATGAGGAAAACAGAAAAAGGGTATACGAGTCGATAAAAAAAATAACAGTTGCGGGACTTAAAACTGGTGGTCATTTAATAATGAAGTGTTTCTTTACAGAAAGTTTCATACCCATCAAAAACGATTTGAAAAATATGTTTAAAAGAGTAGTAGTTTTCAAACCTCAGGCATCTAGAAAAATAAGTCCAGAGGTATACCTTATTGGCATGTCTTTGAAAAAAAGCTAATATTTCAGCTATGATGATCGGAGGTTCCCAAAGTTTTGGGTTTCTAATTTGTTAAACCTCATAACATCAAAACCCAAATCATATTTTTGAAAACATAAGGAATTATTTGCCTAACTATCTGCAATCTGTTATAAAAATACCTATTTTGGAAATGGACATCAAAGAGTTTGATTACGATTTACCCACTGACCTTGTTGCGCAGTATCCGAAAGAAGATAGAGCGTCCTCAAAGTTGCTGGTATTTTTTAGACAAGAGGGTTCCACTCATCATGATTTCTTTCGAAACATAGGAAGTTACCTGCGCAAAGGAGATGTACTTGTCCTAAACAATACTAAAGTAATTCCGGCTAGACTGGATGGGAAAAAGAGTACGGGTGGAAAGGTTGAGATACTCCTTGTGGAAAGAAAAGACGCACATAATTTTATTTGTTTGGTGAGAAATTCCGGTAAAAAAGAAAGTCTTGACGTTACAATAGGAGACGTAAGAGCGAGCCTTAAAAAAGAAGAAAAGAGCTGGATACTTCACTTACCGATGGGAAATAAGGATTTTGAGAGAATAATAGGTTACGGGAAAATCCCTTTACCACCGTATATAAAAAGGAAAGTAGAAGATTCAGACTTTGAAAGATACCAAACTGTATATGCAAAAGTTGAAGGATCTATCGCTGCCCCCACGGCGGGTCTTCATTTTACAAAGGAGTTGCTCAAAGAATTGGAGGAAAAAGGCGTGGAAATACTTTTTATAACTCTTCATGTGGGTATTGGAACTTTTCTTCCCGTAAAATCTGAAAAAGTAGAAGAGCACACGATGCATAGAGAGTACTTTTCCATGGAAAAGATGGTTTTGGAGAAAATAGAGCTGGCAAAAAGAGAAAATAGAAGAGTTATTGCCTGTGGAACAAGTACAGTCAGGACCTTGGAGACTGTATTCTCGGAAGGAGAAAGGAGGCTCAGTGGTTATACTGAACTGTTTATTTATCCTGGATACAAATTTTCAGTAGTTGATGGACTGATCACAAATTTTCATCTCCCCAAATCTACGCCGTTAATCCTTGTGTGTGCCTTTGCAGGAAAAGAAAACATTTTTCGATGTTATAGAGAGGCTATAGAAAAAAATTACAGATTTTACAGTTATGGAGATGCGATGCTGATTCTATGAGGACAATTGAGATTATAAAGGTAGACAAAGGAGCAAGGCTTGGACTAATAAAAACACCACATGGAGATATAAGAACTCCTGTTTTCATGCCTGTTGGTACCCATGGTGTGGTCAAAGCAGCTATGCACCGAGACTTAAAAGATATGGGAATTCAGGTCATACTGGCAAACGCCTATCATCTTTACCTTAAACCCGGTGATGAGTTGATAAGAGAATTGGGGGGCATCCACAAGTTTTCCGGGTGGAATGGCCCGATTTTAACTGACAGCGGAGGTTACCAGATTTTCAGTCTTGGGGGTTTAAGAACTGTAAAAGAAGAAGGAGTCATATTTCAGTCACATTTGGACGGGTCAACACATTTTATCACCCCAGAAAAAGCCATCGAGATACAGGACAATATTGGTTCAGATATAATAATGTGTTTAGACGAATGTATTCCTTATCCATCCTCATACGAATACACTGAAAAATCCACCAACCTAACTACACTATGGGCGAAAAGATGTAAAAACGTTGAAAGAAAAAACAAAAGTCTTCTTTTCGGTATAATCCAGGGTGGATTTTACGACGTATTGCGTTTGAAATCTGCCCATGATTTAATAAATATCGGTTTTGATGGATATGCGATAGGGGGGTTGAGTGTTGGAGAACCAAAATCCTTAATGTGGAGGATGGTGGATACCGTAATTGGCCTTTTGCCAGAAGAAAAACCAAGATATCTCATGGGACTTGGCTTTCCGGAAGATATACTGGAGGGTGTAAAAAGAGGAATTGACATGTTTGACTGTGTGATACCGACAAGATTGGCAAGAAACGGAAACCTTTTTACATGGAGGGGAAGAATAAACATAAAGAATGCGAAGTATAAAAAGGATGAAAGACCGATAGACGAAGAATGTGGTTGTATTACGTGTAGAACCCACTCTAGGGCATACTTAAGGCATCTTTTAATTTCCCATGAACTTACAAGTTTTTACCTGAACACTATTCATAACCTCTATTTTTACTCAAAGTTGTTAGAGAAAATAAGAGAGGCCATTAGGGCTGGTAAGTTTGAAAAATTTTACGAGGAATTCATGAAAATGTGGAAAGGAGGAGAAAACAATGATGGAAATAGCGTACGCAATGGGGAATAAAGCTCAGGAGGCTCAGGGGGCTCAACAGCAGTGGATTAGCCTTCTCCCACTGGTATTACTGGGTTTGATATTTTACTTTCTTCTTATTAGACCCCAGCAGAAAAGACAAAAACAACATAAAATGTTTCTTGAAAGTTTAAAAAAAGGTGATGAAGTCGTTACAGCAGGAGGTTTATGTGGTAAAATATCAGGTATAACCGACAATTATGTGACTTTAGAGATATCGGATAAAGTAAGGGTTAAAGTTTTAAAAAATACAATAATAGACAGGATGAAAGGAGAGTAAAGTGGCAAGATACGAAAACATTATAATCTTAAACCCTGACTCGCCGAAAGAAGAGAAAGATGAACTTTTAAAGAGGATAAGAGCAAACATTGAGAGAACTGGAGCAAAGATAATAAGGTTCGATGACTGGACCGTACGGAAGCTGGCTTACTCAATAAAGAAAATGGACAGGGGGCACTATTTTTATATACTCTTTGATGCCGAAAAAGAAACAATCCCCCAGATTGACAGATTTTATAAAACACAGGACAACCTGTTGAGACACCTCTTTATAAGGGTTGATGACGAAGAAGAGGGTCCGACTGCTGTGCCCGAACAAGTTATTTTCGATGAACTCGAAGGTGAGTACTAGTGAATAGAATTTTTTTTACAGGAAGGACTGGAGACCTAAGGATATTCTTCACCCCTAAAGGTGAAAAAGTTGCTTTGTTTCCTGTAAAGATAGAAGATTTTGAAACAGTCGAAGTTTTGTACCTGGACAATGAGGGAAATTTGAATGAAAAGGATTTTAAAGGAAAAAAAATCATGGTCTTCGGAAGCTTCATCAAATCTGATGAAGTAACCGGTAAAATGCTTAGAATTAAAGCAAAAAAAATCGAGTTGTTGGAGGAATAGATGATAAACAAATCAAAACCACAGGATTTGCAAAAAAAGAGGGTCTATGTCAGAAGAAAAGTTTGCAAATTTTGCGAGGACCCATCGATCGAGATTAATTACAAAAATCCCAAACTTCTCAAACAGTTTATCACAGAAAGGGGTAAAATAATGCCCAGGCGCATGACAGGTACCTGTGCCTTCCATCAAAGAAAACTAAGAAATGCGATAAAGATCGCAAGAATTATTGCACTTCTGCCCTTTACTACACTTTCACGTTAGGGGGAAAAAATGAGGGTAATTTTGACTGAAAACCTTGAGGGTGTAGGAAAAAGAGGAGACGTAATCAATGTCAGAGACGGATATGGAAGAAATTATTTGATACCAAAAGGATTTGCCGTTTTGGCCACAGATGGAAATTTAAAAAGGTTAGAACATTTAATAAAGGAGAGGGAGAAAAAAAGAGATCGTATTAAAAAACACTCCGAGGAAATAAAAAAATTGTTAGAGGAGAAAGAAATCACCGTATTCAAAAAGATTGGAAAAGATGGGAAGCTTTTCGGTTCAGTAACTCAGAAAGATATAGCTGAGGCAATGGAGAAGGCGCTTAAGGTATCAATTGACAAGAGAAACATACATATCCATGAACCCATAAAAACCGAGGGACTGCATATGGTAGAGGTGGATTTGGGTCAGGGCATCAAAGCAGAAGTTAAAATCGCCGTGGAAAAAAAGAAATAGATGGAGCTTGCGCGGGCGAGAAAAACTAAAAAAACAAAGCCTGATGTTAGGTTACCACCCCAGAATCTTGAAGCGGAGCAGTCTGTGCTCGGAGGTATTCTAGCTGAATCAGAGGCTATAAATAAAGTGATAGATATAATAGGTCCTGAAGATTTTTACCGGGAAGCTCATAAAAAGATTTATGAGCTTATGATTGAACTTTACGAAAGAAGCGAGCCGATAGACATAATAACCTTAAGCTCAGTAGCAAGAGATAAGGGGGTACTCGATCAGATCGGGGGTGTAACTTACCTTAGTTCCCTCGTAGATATGATGCCAAGCGCGGCAAATATCGTCCAATACGCCAAAATGGTGAGAGAGAAATCCATACTGAGGGAGCTTATAAATGTAGCAAATGAGATCATAGAGAGAAGTTATGAGATTGATCTTGATGTAGAGGACTACGTAGACGATGCGGAAAAGATGATATTTCAGGTTTCAGAGAAAAAGTTCAAACCCTCCTTTTACTCTGTAAGAGATGTAGTCAAAGAAAATATAAAAACCATATGGAAGCTGTACGAGCAAAAACAAGCAGTCACAGGAATACCTACAGGTTTTATCGAGCTTGACAGACTAACTAGCGGTCTTCAACCTTGTGATCTAATAGTCGTTGCCGGAAGACCAAGTATGGGTAAAACTGCGTTCTGTATGAACATTGCACAGTATGTATCCATGTTGAAAGAGTCTCCTATTCCAGTAGGGATCTTTTCCATGGAGATGTCCAAGGAACAACTGGTCACTAGAATGCTCAGTTCCGAGGCAGAAGTGGATCACACAAGACTAAGGACAGGCACTTTCTCAAGTAGTGAACTTCAAAGAATCTTTCAGGCTGCTGGAAGACTATCTGAAGCAAAGATCTTTATCGATGATTCTCCATCGATGACCATTTTAGAACTGAGGGCGAGAGCAAGAAGATTAATAAGAGAACATAATGTGGGCCTGCTGATAATAGATTATCTTCAGCTTATAAAAGGTAGAACCAATACAGAAAGAAGAGAACAGGAAATATCTGAGATTTCAAGGTTTTTAAAAGCCCTCGCAAAGGAACTAAAAATCCCTGTGATCGCCATATCTCAACTTAACAGGATGGTAGAACAGAGAGAGGACAAGAGACCCCGTTTGGCTGACTTGAGGGAATCGGGAGCTATAGAACAAGATGCAGATTTAATACTTTTTATATATAGAGACGAAGTGTACCACAAGGATAAAGACTCTAATAAGGGAGTAGCAGAGATAATCATTGGCAAGCAACGAAATGGACCAACTGACACTGTAAAGCTTGCTTTTATTGACAAATACGCGACTTTTAAAAATCTTTACAGGGAATGACTTTCCCAAACTTTCTCTCGGCTTTCAGACTTATTGGGACATTTTTCTTTCTTTTCTTTGTTATCAGAGAAAGATATAACATAGCCTTTATCATATTTGTACTTCAAGGTCTAAGCGACTTGATGGATGGATTAATAGCTCGTACATTCAAGTCGAAGACAACTGTTGGTGCATTTCTTGATCCATTGGCAGATAAGTTCATGCTTGTATCCTCATATCTTATCCTAACATATAAGAATATAATTCCCCAGTGGATAACCCTTCTTGTGGTGCTTAGAGATTCTTTTGTACTTTTAGGCTTTATTGTGCTTTATCGTATCTCAAACGAGAAAATTCCGCATCCCCGTGTTTTAGGTAAAGTTTGTACGGCAATACAAGCGATAACCATTGCTTACGTGCTTTGGTCAAAAGACGATAGGCTCCGACTTTTTTTCTTTTATCCCACCGTAATTTTAACCATTACTTCGGGACTTGATTATCTGTTTGCAAGTCTCCGTCTTTTCGTAAGATATAAACCAATGAGGAGCTAAACCCCTTCTCTAATTTTGAATACTACAAAACTTATTCCAATCACTGTGAGTCCTAATATTTTTATCCCAAGGGCAAAGCTAAGATAATCTCCAAAAAATCCGAGTATGTATGGCAAAACACCTATTCCTACCGCAGAAGCTATAGAAACTACAAAACCCATAGCAAATGCCCTTTTTTCAAGTGGAATAATTCTCGAACTCAAAACAAAACAGAGCGGAAACATCGCGGATATTATGGTAGCTTGGACGAAGAGTATATACACCATAAAGTCCAGTGGGCAAATGGGTATAAAAAAAGTGAGAAACCCGGAGATAAAAAGAATGACAAACAGAACTTTTTTAATGTCAAAAAAATCTAGCACAAATCCCACTAGAAACACGAAGAAAAACGAACCTATTCTTGAAAATCCAAGGACCTTTTGAGTAAAGGAAATGTCAAACATAAGTTCCTTAGAAAGAAATAGAGGAAGGATGTAATAAAGGCCCATGTTAGCCCCTGCTGAAAAGATAAGAATGATACTTATTGCCCATAGAGTTCTATTTTTAACTATCTCGAAAAATATCTTCTTGGTATCCCCTTTTTCTACTTTTATTTCTTCTACTTCCCTCGTAATTAGATAAAAAACAAGGCTAAGAAACACAAAACAGAAACCTAAAAGAAGAAAAACACCACGCCAAGAAACGTATTTTAAAAGTTGATAAGCAATAAAAGGCGCTAATAGTATGCTAGCGGATGCACCCGAATCATGAATAGGTATAACTTTCCCCCAAAGTTTTTCACTGTAAACTTTTGTTATTATGGATATAGCTGATGGCAGATACGTCCCAGCTGTGAAACCTAAAGCAAAAAGAAAAGGATAAAACAATAAAAAAACTTTGTTCTGTGAAAGAACCAAAAGAAAAAAGGCATTACATATAAATGAAAAAATAATCGATCTCTTGTGTCCAAGAGTATTTGAAAATATCCCCATGAGAAAGAGAGCAACCCCGTTTCCGATTGATATCGCAGCGAAAAGACCACCTGCAGCTGTGTGGGAAACACCGAATTCGTCTTCAAGTATGGGTGCAATCGGCGCAAGGATAGTCCGACATGTGAAATTCAAAAACCAAAATACCCAGAAGAGAAAGAGGTAGATTATTGATAGAGAATTAAAACGATCGAATGTTTTCATTCTCTAATTATGATTACTCGCTCAGATTAACACAATGGTGGTATTACATTCCAGATTTTTTTGTTGACAAGATTTAGTCCGTACCGTAAAAATATGTAATTGATAACAAAGTTCTATATACAGAACGAAGAAAGGAAAGCTCAGACGGTTAATGCTATAATGGAAATGGAACCTTACAACCAGATAAGATGTGATGTGCGCGAGGGAATACTAACCAATAATATCAAATATGGCTCTTAATAACAGAGTGTTACAAACTGGATAAGTCATCTGAAATAAAGAAAGTTATGACCGTACTTAAATCCATCAGGGGAAGGTTATAATTCGTGTGGAGTAATTATAAGTTTAGCTGGGTAATCACTGATTATCCCTCTTTTGAAATGGATTCATAGAGATGTATTTACTTAACTTTTTTTCTCTTAAATTCCGATGCATATGGTTGTATCCGGATAATTCAAAAGTAGAGAGAGAATAAAAATGAACAAGTTCATACCCTTGTGGAAACCTGAACTGATTTTGGAGGCAAGGATCGAATACACCGGTTTCAAAGTTTGGTACGAAAAGATCTACTTTAACAGGAAAGAATTTTTTCACATCCTAATCAAGGAGAACGGGAAAATTCGTGCTCATCTTTTTTCGCTCATATCACCCAGGGTCCGTAGAGGTTATACTATCAGGCCTATTTTTTTCTCAAAAATATATAAAACATCTGGAATTACTATAGCTAACAAATCATGTAGTCCACTCACAAGGAAAAGGGATGAGGAGGAATTTTCTATGAAGCACAATACTTTTTATCGAAGTTACAAAGGATGCCATCAAAGGAATATCTTTCATAACTTCGAAAAAGACAAAAGGTGAGATGAAGATAAAAAGTAATGCCTCTATCATACTCAAGCCTGGAGTTGTGAAATGTGGAGTATGTGCTAATATATAGCTATTAAGTAAGCTAACTACCCATGAATAGAAGAAAAACTTCTTCAAATTACACAAAAACAGTGCCAGCTGTTGATCAAGCATTGAAGATCCTTTTCTTTATGGCAAAAGATAAACACCCGAAGCTTTCACTTACGGAGATATGTAAAGGGGTAGGGATTCATAAGAGCAAGGGCTTCTCCATACTTAATACGCTTGCGAAATATGGACTGGTACAAAAAGATTCCGAGGACAAACAGTACGCGTTGGGATTAGGAATTCTTTCTCTGTCGAGGAAGGTTCTTGAGAATTTAGATTATAGAAGAATCGCCATGCCATATCTTGAGAAAATATCTAATTTGACAAAGGCAACTGCAATTTTTGGTGTCATTCTTGGAGAAGATTTATTCGTGGTGGCAAAAAAAGAACCGAAGAGCTCTGTACACATCACTATCCGCCTCGGCTACCGGTTTCACATAACTCATGGCGCCCATGGAAAAGCTATAGCTGCCTTTCTTGAAGAAAAAGAACTTTTATCTTTGATAAAAAAAAGAAAAACATATTTTTTTGGCAACCAGACAGTGCTAGATAAGGATAGGCTTATGTCAGAAATAAGAGAATGCCGAAAAAAGGGTTTCGCTTACGACATAGGCGAACTTCATCCGGGTATCTCTGCTATTTCATCTCCTGTTTTCGACTCGAAAAACACTCCTATAGGTGTGCTGATAATACTCGGTACCTTAGAAAAAGAAAAGATGGAAGATTTCGGAAGGATAGTCCACGAGGCCGCACGGGATTTTTCCTTGGAGCTCGGTGCGGACTTAAAAAAGACTTACGAAAAATATGCAAATTTAGCAAGGGAGTGAAACAATGAATCAGGAAGGGTTCCATATTATAAGAACAACTACCTGGTCCGCAGGACCGGGTTGCCACGGTGGATGTGGCGTTATTGCGTATGTAAAGGATGGAAAGTTGATTAAAGTAGAGGGAGATCCAGACCATCCGTGGAACCAGGGAAGGCTTTGTGCAAGGGCTTTAGCAATGAAACAGTATGTTTATCATCCAAAAAGATTGAAAAAGCCTTTAGTAAGAAAAGGGCAGAGAGGAGAAGGAAAATGGGAGGAAGTTTCATGGGATTTCGCTTATGACCTAATTGAAAAAAGGATGAAAAAGATCAGAGACGAGTTTGGTCCAGAAAGTTTTATCTTTGCGATGGGCACAGGTCGGGACATAGGCCCATGGATATGTATGTTAGCTTATGCATACGGAAGTCCAAACGTCATGTTTGCCTTGAGTGGAAACGCTTGTTACAGTCCGCGCATAGCTGCACTAGATACGTTCCAAGGAGACTACTGTGTTTTCGATGCTGGTCAGTGGTTTGAGAAAAGATACGATGATCCAAGATTTGTTCGTCCAGAGTGTATGATTATATGGGGCTATAACATACATTCTACCTGTCCGGATAACCTTTTTGGCCACTGGATCGTGGACTTGATGAAAAAGGGAACGAAAATAATTGTAGTTGATCCAAGACTAACATGGTTTTCTTCAAGGGCTGAAATTTGGCTCAGAGTTAGACCCGGTACTGATTCTGCGCTTGCCCTTGGTTTATTACATGTAATAGTAAAGGAGGAACTCTTCGATCGTACGTTTTTGGAAAGATGGACCAATGCCTTTTTACTTCTTCGAACTGACAAAAACGTGCTTTTACGCGAAAGTGATCTTATCCCGAACGGGAAACGTGAGAACTTTGTCGTATGGGATAAGAATTCTGAAAGAGTTGCTTTCTGGGATACAGAAAAACTTGAATTTAGGCCGGCTTCTACTACCCCCTCCTTTTCGTGCGAGATTGATCTCGCATGTGTAGACGGAAATACAGTTCGATGCCACACGGTATGGGATGCATTCAGAAAAAGAGTAATGGAATATGATCCTTCCACTGTTGAGAAGATAACAGGTGTTCCCAAAGAAGATGTAATCAGAGCCGCAAGAATGTATGCAAAAAGTAAACCTGCCTCCATTCATTGGGGAGTGCCAATAGATATGACACCTAATGTTACACCTCTTTGTCACGCAATTGCTTGTCTTTGGGCTCTCACTGGGAATTTGGATGTGCCGGGCGGAAATGTTGTGGCCCGTTTTGCTTTTGACGCTGTGGCATATGCCCTCCCAGGGGCTGAAGGTATAATACGCCTCAAATCGAAAGAGCAGGATATACCTAGAATCGGAAGGGAAAAATACGGACCTTTCCAAAAATTTATCTGGAGATGTCAGACTGATACCGCCTTTGAGCAGATATTTTCCGAAAAACCTTATCCAATTAAGGGAATGTGGATACAGACGTTAAATCCCTTGGCCGGCATAGGCATGGATCCAAAAAGGTGGAGAGAGGCTCTTCTCAAAATGGATTTCGTAGTGGGTGTTGATCTTTTCATGACTCCGACGCTTATGTACGCAGACGTAATTTTGCCGGCAGCGACCTTCCTTGAAAAGGAAGGGATAAGATCCTGGTGGGTTCCACTACAGAGCATAAACAAAGCCTTAACAGTAGACGAATGTAAATCCGATGCTGAGATAAACTTTGAGCTAGCTAAGAGATTTGATCCTGAATTCAGATGGAAATCTTTGGAGGAACTATTTGATGAAATCATAAAACCCTCAGGCCTAACTTACAAGGAATTAAAAGAAAGAGTGTGGGTTTTACCGACTGAGGGACACCCAAGTCATCCGTACTTGCGTCACGAAAAAGGTCTTTTAAGAAAAGATAGAAAGCCTGGTTTCCAAACACCAACGGGAAGATTTGAACTCTATTCAGTCTTGAGAGAGGAATGGGGTTACGAACCGCTTCCCATTCATGAAGAGCCACCTTTCACGCCTGTTTCTAGGCCAGACCTTACAAAGGATTATCCGTTGATACTCTCAACGGGAAGAAGGTCTCCGGCTTATTTCCATTCGGAACATAGGATGATACCGTGGCTGAGAAGTATAGACCCAGATCCGGTCGTAGAAGTACATCCCAATACCGCAAAAAAATACGGGATTGCCGATGGAGAATGGGTATACGTAGAAAACTGGATGGGGAAGGCAAAATTTAGGGCAAAAGTAACACCCATTGTACCCGAATGGATGGTCATGGCAACCCATGGTTGGTGGTTTCCTGAGAAAAATCCAGAGGAACCCGAACTTTTCGGAGTTTGGGAGTCTAATATTAATCTTCTAATCCCCATGGGTCAACACGGAAAAGATGGACTCGGTGCACCCATAAAACATTTGCTGTGCAAAATTTATAGAGCTTAGGAAAGGAGAATAAGATGAACGAGAAAGAAGTTCATGGGATGTTGATAGACTATGAATATTGCACAGGATGTCATACTTGCGAAGTAGCATGTGCTCAGGAATACAACTGGGAAGAGGGAGTTTCGGGGATGAAAGTTATAGAAATCGTAGAGAAACTTCCAAATGATAGATATTATCTCGTGTACCTCCCATTTCCAACGGAAGCATGTTCCCTATGCATAGGGAGAGTGAAGAAAGGCATGGAACCACAATGTGTAAAGCACTGTATGGCTAAATGTTTAGAATTCGGGCCAGTAGAGAATCTCCTAGAAAAAATGAAAGGAAAAAAGAGGACTGTTCTTTTTAGGCCTAGATAAGAGCATAGAGGTTTTAATTTCTTAATCTATACCGAATAAGCTTGCCTGTTGTAGTCCTTGGAAGGTCACTTACAAAAGACACCCACTTAGGTGTTTTAAAATGAGCTGTCCTATTCTTTACGTGTTCGATGATTTCTTTTTCTAATTTTTCATCTGGCGTATATCCTTCATTTAGAACTACAAATGCCTTTATCCTTAAGAGTCCTTCCTCCGAAGGAACTCCGACTACCCCACATTCCCTAACCGCGGGATGTCCCATTATTATGTTTTCTATCTCAATTGGCGAAACCCACTGTCCGCTAACCTTTAGCATGTCGTCAGCTCGACCCTGATAATAAAAATATCCATCTTCGTCCATTAAGAATAGATCACCTGTATTAAACCATTCACCTTTTATTACCTCCTTATTTTTATCGTGTCTTCTCCAATAACCGGGGGTAACACCGTCGTTTTTAATCCATAATGTACCCACGCTTCCTTTGGGTACAGGTTTGAAATTTTCGTCTCTTAATTCTGCTTCAAATCCCGGGATGATTTTTCCGCTTGCTCCAGGCTTTTTCCGACCTTCTACATTAGCCATATAAATACCGCCTACGTCCGTACTCCCCACCCCATCTATTATTTCGATTCCAAAAATCTTCTCCCACCTTTCGAAAACCTCCTTAGGAAGAGGTTCACCTGCAGAAATACATGTTCTAAGTGACGAAAAATCACACTTTTCTCTTTTTTCTATTTCTTTTAACAACGATATATAAAAAGTAGGAACACTGAATAGAACCGTTGGTTTTTTGGTTTCGATTATCTCTATGATCTCCTGAGGTTTCGGCCATTTTGGCCAAAGTATCACTGAGGCTCCATAAAGAAGAGGTATTTCAAGTGATGCATTTCTTCCATATGAGAAAAACATTTTGGATGTTGCAAATATGAGATCTTTTTCTCTTATTCCAAGAATGTACTCGGAAAAAGGTGGTATGTAGTAAATAATATCGTGATGGAGGTGAACTACGGCCTTTGGAAGCCCTGTTGTACCTGAAGTATACATCCAGAATGCCATATCATCCTTTGATGTGGGTTCTGTCTCAAGAATTGAAGAAGAGGCGTGTAAAAGCTCCGAATAACTCAGAGTTTCTTTCTTAGGTTCTCCTACAACTACCACGTGTTTCAGAAAAGGAACTTCATTCCTTAAGTCTTTTAACTTTTCGTAAAGTTCTGACTCTATAAATAGGACCTTTGCCCTTGAATCTTTAAGAAAAAAAAGATAATCCTTGGGAGAGGCCAACGTATTTACAGGGATAGGTATTGCTCCGATCTTCATTGTCCCGAGGTAGGTAGCCACGAATTCTGGCGAATCGTTAAGAACGATAAGAACCCGGTTTTCTGGTTCTATACCGATGTTCTTCAAGGCATTTCCCAGTTTATTTGCCATCATGTGCAAATTCTCGTAGGTTATAATATCATTCCCATAGACAATTGCCTGATTTTTCCCTCTTTTTTCCTTGATGTGTCTTTCGAGAAGAACTTCTACCTGGTTAAAAATCTCTGGTACTTCGAAACCTATAAGTGAGATCACCTTGACTCCTTACTTCACAAAAGATGGGAGAAATGTAGCAATTGGCGGATAAAATAGAATTATGATTGAGGCAACTATCATAGCAACCAGAAATGGAAAAATACCTTTAAAAATCTGTTCGAGAGGAACCTCTTTCGCTATCCCTTTAATTACGTAAACGTTCACTCCAACAGGAGGTGTAATAACCCCCATACAGGTAACAAGCACGATAATAACACCAAACCATATGGGATCGTAGCCTAGATGCAACACTATCGGAAAAAGTATGGGAATGGTAAGTATGATAAGGGGTATAGCATCTATGAAACAACCGCCGATTAAGTAAATGAAAATAATAATCAACATGATCAAATATGGTGGAACCTGTAAAGAAGACACCCAACTTGAAATCATGACAGGAATTTTAGAAACGGTTATAAAACGTCCAAAAACAGTTGCGCAAGCAATGATTGTCAAGATCATACAAGAAGTTCTTAGCGCTTCCCGAGTATTCTGTACAAAAGAATCCCATGTAATCTCTCTTCTTATGAGGCCAAGGATAAGTGCGCCGGCCGCACCTATACCTCCTGCTTGCGTAGGCGTAAAAAAGCCAAATAAAAGCCCTCCTACAACCAGCACAAAAAGTCCAACAGCATCGAGAATTTTAAGACAAGCGACAACCTTTTCTTTGAAAGTCGATTTTTCTCCTTCTGGGCCGTAGGACGGATTTCGATAGCATATAATTAAGACTGCTACACTCATGAGGGTGGCAAGAAGAATACCTGGAAGAATACCAGATATGAAAAGCTTTCCTATGGATTGTTCGGTCATGAAACCATAAATGAGAAATATAACACTAGGAGGTATAAGTATCCCTAAGCTTCCAGCCGAAGCAATACATCCGGTAGCTAAGGTATCATCATATCCGTATTTCTTCATGGCTGGTAGGGCAAGCTTGCCCATCGTGGCAGCCGTTGCAGTTGAAGAACCACATATAGCACCAAAAGCAGCGCAGGCAAATATAGAAGCTATCGCTAGACCACCTTTTATATGTCCGAACACTTTATAAGCTGCATCGTAAAGTCTCGAGCCGAGACCTGCCGAGAAAGCGTAATATCCCATGAGAATAAACATGGGGATTGCGCTTATGGAATACGACGTAAGTTGTTCGAATATGTTCCTTGGAAGAACTGCTAATCCTGTTTTTAACGAAGTCACATAAGAAAATCCCACAAACCCAACAAATGCCATAGAAAAAGCAATCGGCATCCTTATTACAAAAAATGCGACAAGAATTACAATTCCCAAAATTCCTGCCATTTCAGGACTCATCTTTTCATCCTCACGTTTTTTACTAATTCAATAATGTAATACAGAATTACAGGAACCAAGCTTATGGCGAACGCATACGCTAAGGGATAAAGCGGTAATTTTAAGACAGAACCCATTTCGCCTGATATCTGCAAAGATTTAGCATACTTTAGTCCGTAAATGAATAAAATAAAGAATAACGTGAGACAACAGAGAGATACAAAAGTGTCCAGAATTTTTTTGATCGAAAAAGGTAATTTATCCGCAATAAACTCAATTTTAAGATGAGTTCCAAGGTAAAGACCGAAAGCAATTGCGAAAGATATGGCTACAACCTGAGCAAAACTTATTATTTCTAAAGCCCCGGGCAGGGGCCATCCAAAAAATTTTGCACCTACAACATCAACAAGGTTAGCAAAAAACATTACCAGGAAAAAAATGGCCCCTATCCCTTCTAGATATCTACTTATATTTCGCGTGAGTTTATCGAGCCCTTCCATCGGAAATTCCTTATCTTATTGATCTCTTTATTTGATCCTTACCTCGTCAGGACCCGTTGTCGATTTTATTTTTAGCTCCTTCTGTCGTTTGGTCCAATAGTCTATCCTTTCTTTTACAAACGAGATCCAACCTCTCACTTCCTTTTCCGGATACCCTGCAGAAACCATCGATTTTACGTACTTTTCGATAACTGTCTCTGCCGCCTTGATCCATCTCTTTTCTTCTTCAGGGGACAACGTAATGAACTGAATCCCTTTCTCCTTCCCTAACTGTTTTCCATCTATATCAATTTCGTTCCACATTGTGGCTAGCTTTTCCTCAAAGGGATACTCATTGAAGACTTTCTTCACATCGTCAGGAAGCTTCTTCCAAGTCTCTTTATTCATAACAATGTAAAAGTTATACTGTTGTCCTATACCCCAACACTCGGTTGTGTATTTTATGACTTCAGCAAACCTAAATGCTCTATACGTCTCCATTGGGATGTAGACACCGTCAACCACTTTTTTGAGAATCGCATCATAAGTTTCAGGTGTCGCTAGTCCCCTAGGGGTTGCTCCGAGTGCAGCAACAGTGTCCGCAATGTACCCAACAGCTCTAATATTTAGACCTTTTAAATCCTCAAGTTTATAAACCGGCTTTGTTGCGGTCATCATCACGTTTATTGGAGAGCTATGTAAGGTGATCACTTGCACATCATCCCATTCCTTCGGCTTAAACTTCCTATAAAAGTCATTAACTACGCGGTTTGATACCCATGCATTCGGAAAACCCAAAGGCATGTCCAAAACTTCTGTCACTTTGAATCTACCTGGCGTATAAGCTATGTGGGAAAACCCTATGTCCGCAATACCTTCAACAACACCATCGTACATTTTAGCCGGACTCAGAAGGGTTCCTGCAGCAAAGTAACTGAATTTTACTTTGCCACCAGTTCTTGCTTCAAGATCTTTTATGAACTCCTCACATATTTTCGATTGTCTAGCAACTACGGGAAAGTAATTGGCCCATTTGAGTTCGATAGCCGGGGCTGAAAGGACGGTTTTAGAAAAAAGCAAAAGTGAAGTGATCATAAATAGCAACATACCCAATTTTTTCATGACACCCTCCCTATTTTGTGTTTTACATAATCTCTATTACTTTTCTCGTTTGCATGTCAAGAGAAAAAGAGAGAGATAAGCTCTGGTTATACATCTTTGGTCGAGCGGTTAGAAAAATGTTATATTTTATATAAAATGATCCTGAAAGCAAACGATCCGTCTGCAATACAGACCGCGTGTGAGCTCTTGAGGAAAGGGGAGATTGTTGCCTTCCCGACTGAGACCGTATATGGACTTGGAGCGGATGCTCTTAATCCTTACGCTGTCGCTAAGATATTCGAGGTGAAAAAAAGACCCCGTTTCGATCCTATAATAGTGCATGTTTCAGATTTTTTTTGGGTGGAAAATTTAGTAAAGAAAGTCCCTCCAGAGGTTAAAATAATTACAGAGAAATTATGGCCGGGACCCCTGACGATTCTATTTGAAAAAAATGAAAAGATTCCGGACATAGTTACAGCCGGTCTTCCCACAGTTGGTATAAGGATGCCCTCCCATCACATCGCAAAAAGACTGATAGAGTCATTTGGTAGACCAGTAGCTGCTCCTAGTGCAAATCCCTTTGGATACATTAGTCCAACAAAAGCGTCTCATGTATACAGACTCCTTGGGGATAAAATCCCTATTATACTAGACGGGGGTGACAGTGTTTACGGAATAGAATCAACAGTTATCTCTATCGATGAAAAAAAGATACGCATCCATCGATTTGGTGCTGTGACTATGGAAGAACTTTCGCAGTTTGGCGAGGTTGTTGTAGCAACACAAGAAAAGGGAGTCGCATCTCCAGGACAGCTACCCTACCACTATGCCCCGAATAAACCATTGAAAATTGTCGATGGTCCACAAGGAATAAAAAACCCTTTTTCTTCTTATCTTGCATTCACCAATCCGGAAATTCCCGTAAATTCGAAATACATAAAGGTCCTCACAAAAAATGGAGATTTAAGAGAGGCTGCGTCTAACTTTTTTTCTTATCTCATAGAACTTGACAGGGATGATGTAGAGGTAATATATGCAGAAAGAATACCCGAGGTTGGTTTAGGAAGAGCTATGATGGAAAGACTCAGAAAGGCCGAGAAAAAATCTTTATATACTTGAGAAAGTGCTCGCAAAATGCTATCCTACAAATATAATTTTCTTTATATCATGGCTTTCAAATACGATAATAATTCCGCAAAATTAGAGTTAAAATACCACTTTTTATCAACAAGTTTTCAACAAAAAATGTTGAAAATTATCCCTCTAATAATTTTTGCTTTCGTTGTTAGCGTATTTATTTGTTCTTGTGCAACTTATCCATCGAACAAGTCAGAAAATCTAAAAGAAGTGAAAATTGGCATGACAGAAGAACAGGTGATAGGTATCTTCGGTGAACCGAATGTGATAAGTAAAACTTCTGAGGGTACGATTTTGTGGTCGTATAGGCCATCTTGGAAGATCATCCCTGATAACAGAGGAACTTTAATGATAGAATTTCGTGAAGGAAAAGTAGTGAAAGTTGTAAAGGTGAGGTGAAAATGCTTTGTCCTACATGTGAAAAAGAATTGAAGAAAACGACGTGTGAAGAATGTGGAAAAACCATTTACCTCCTCGGGGCTTACTGTTACGAATGTGGTAGCAAAATCGAAGAGAATGATTTTGACTTGACCGAAAGGATACTGTGTAGTGACGATACCTGTATTGGCACAATAAACGAAAAGGGTATATGTAACGTTTGCGGAAAACCTTATAAACTTTAAACTCGTTCAATGGGATTCTTTGAAAAAATAAAAAACGGACTAAAAAAGACTCGGGACGAGCTGAAAACACGGATCCAATGGGCCTTAAAGGGCACATTTGATGAAAGTGTGTTTCTAGATATTGAAGAGGCTCTCATACTTTCTGACTGCGGAGTGGAGACGTCTTCTAAACTCGTACAAAAACTCAGGGAAAAGTGGAAAAGAGGACAATTAAAAGATGAAAAAGATGTGAGGCTCGCTCTTTGTGAACTGGTTGAAGAAATACTAAAAGAAGTCGAAAAGCCCATTTCAATAGACGGGGTTAAGCCTTTTACTATTCTCACAATCGGTGTGAACGGCGTAGGGAAAACAACCACTGCTGCTAAAATAGCAAAGACATTTATTGATAATGGAAAAAAGGTATTATTCGGAGCGTGTGACACGTTTAGAGCGGCAGCCATCGAACAGCTTTCCGTATGGGCGGAAAGACTTGGGGTTGATATTGTGAAACATAAGGAAGGTTCAGACCCTGCCGCAGTGGCCTATGATAGTTTGAAAGCTGCACAAGCTAGAGACATAGATGTGGTAATCCTTGACACCGCCGGAAGATTGCACACAAAGTCGAACTTGATGGAAGAGATGAAAAAGATAAAGAGAGTTGTTTCGAAAGAACTTTCGGGTGCTCCTCATGAAATCCTTCTAGTTGTGGATGCAACCAACGGGCAGAACGCGATTCAACAGGTAAAAACATTCCACGAGTCTTTACAGGTTTCCGGTCTTGCCGTAGCCAAACTAGATGGTACTGCAAAGGCGGGATTCATAATTCATGTCGCGGAGTTTTTTAAGATACCCATAAGATACGTCGGGGTCGGAGAAAAACTCGACGATCTTTTGCCCTTCAGTGCAAGGGATTTTGCAAAAGCCTTAATTGAAGAAGAATAGGAAGAGGCTTTTGCCCCTTCCTTAAGAAACCTTTTCGAGTGCTATTATAGCTGCTCCAAGAGCTCCTATAATCTGGGGTTCTACGTATATCTTTATTTCAACACCAAGTGCATTCTCAAGCGCCTTTACTACCCCCATATTTTTCGCTACACCACCTGCCATGGCTACGTCTTTTTGAATTCCACCAAGTCTATTGATTAGCCCCAGTGTTCTGTCAGCTATAGCCTTGTGTATACCATAAAGAATATCTTCAAGTTCTTCTCCCTCGCTCACAAGCGATATTACTTCTGATTCGGCAAAAACTGTACAGATGCTACTTATAGTCAACTCTTTTTTGTGTTTTAAGGAAAGATCACCGATTTTATCTATATCCACGTTTAACGCATGAGCCATGACTTCCAAGAACCGACCCGTTCCTGCGGCACATTTATCGTTCATCTCAAACTCTACCACTCTTCCCTTTTCATCTATCCTAATCACCTTTGTATCCTGTCCGCCTATATCGATTACAGTCCTAACCTCCGGAAATACATAATTTATTCCCCTTGCTATGCAGGTTATTTCAGTTATGGTCTGATTTGCGAACTCGGCTCTCTTTCGTCCACATCCTGTGGCAACAATGTAAGAAAGGTCTTTTATGTTTTTTTTGGGATAAGCAAGTACCTTATCAAGTGCGAGCTCTGCAGTCCTTTTGGAATCGGCACCTGTCTGCATTATAGTGTAACCTAGAATGCCCTTCTCCTCATCGAGGAGAAGGGCTTCGGTAGTAATGGACCCAATATCGATGCCCGCAACAAGCATGAGCTATGTTCTCCCTATTCGATGACCGCTAAAACTGTGTCTGCTTCTACGTCATCCCCTGGTTTTACCCTTATCTCTTTTATAGTTCCGGAACAAGGTGCCACTATGGGCATCTCCATTTTCATCGCTTCAAGAACCGCAATTTCATCGTTTTCGTTAACTTTGTCCCCCACATTTACAAGGACTCTCACGATTTTTCCAACCATTGGTACGGTAACTTCTGTCGCCATATATACCTCCTTAAGAATTGCTATTTATACTTTTCTGTACCCCAAAACAAACTGGGCTATTATCATTTTTTGGATATTCGATGTTCCTTCAACGATCTGGTAAGACTTCGCATCTCTTAAGAATCTCTCAACGGGATATTCAGATGAAAATCCATAGGAACCAAATATCTTAACAGCTTCAGAAGCGCAGAAGTTGGCAGATTCAGCTGCGTAGTATTTGGCAACAGACGTTTCAAGCGTGTTATTTATCCCCTGATCTTTCTGCCAGGCAGCTCTCAATACGAGTAATTTTGCTGCCTCATGTTCCACGTACATTCTCGCTATCTGTTCTTGTATCATCTGGAATTTTCCTATTTGCTGACCAAACTGTTCTCTCTCGTTTGAGTACTTCACAGCTTCCTCGATACAGCTTTGGGCCACTCCGACAGCCCTTGCAGCAGAGCTCAATCTTGTAAAATTCAACATATACATGCATATTTCAAAACCCTGTCCCTTCTGTCCAATAAGTGCGCTTTTTGGAATTTTTACATCTTCAAAGAAAATTTCTCCAGTAGGAGCACAGTAAAGGCCAAGCTTGGTCTCTATTGCTCTCTGAGTTATACCTGGTGTTTTAAAATCAACTATAAATGCAGACATACCTTTATGTTTTGCAGCCTTATCTGTCATTGCATAAACTATACCCACATCCACGTAAGGCACCCCAGATATCCAAGTTTTTGTTCCATTAAGTATAAATCCATCATCAACCTCTGTGGCAGTAGTTCTCATGCTCGCCACGTCTGAACCAGAGTTAGGCTCTGTTATGGCAAAACAGCCTTTTAAAGTGCCTGCGATTAATCCTGGGAGATACTTCTCTCTCTGTTCCTCCGTACCGTATTTTAAAAGAACAGTCTGGGGACCATTCATCTGGAGATTGAAAGGCAATCCATAAGACGGACTTATTCGTGCAACCTCTATTGTCATAAGTGTGGCAGCAAGATGGGCCTCTGGAAGGGCAAGACCTCCATATTTTTCAGGAGCAATACACGCAAACATACCCTGATCACCCATTTTTTTTACGATTTCTGGACGAAACCGGTGCTCTTTTTCATCCTCTTCCATAGTAGGTTTTATGTTTTTTACAGCGAATTCATAAGCCATTTTTCTCATTGACTCAAGTTCATCAGAAATCCTAAAATCCATCTCTTTCACTCCTTTCTTTTAAATTTGTGAAACTATTAACAACCTATATTAGCAGAGGGTATAAGTAGTGTCAAGACCATTTTTCGACTGTTATTTTTCGACTGTTAAGGATTGACAGAATCAAGGTTTTGTGCTAATTAGACTCCAAATGTCTAATATAGTCCGATTTGGAGTCTCCTTAGAAAAAGATTTGCTTGAAAAATTTGACTCTTTAATAGAGTCACGCAACTACACGAATAGGTCAGAGGCCATCCGAGATCTCATAAGGCAGGAACTTATAAAAGAAGAATGGATCGAGGGTGAAGACGTGGCCGGAGCCATCACTCTTGTCTACGACCATCATAAAAGGGAGCTTCTAAATAAGATCACTGATATCCAGCATGATTTTCAGAACATAATAATTTCCACCCAACACATCCACTTGGATCATCACAACTGTCTCGAACTAATCGCGGTTAGGGGAAATCCTGGTCAGATCCAGAAGCTTGCGGACAGACTGAGATCAATAAAAGGCGTAAAGCACGGAACCCTTAGCATGACAACTACAGGAAAAAATATTTAAGTACCTAAAACCGGATAAATTAGAAAACGTTGAGTAAGTCCTCTAGCAATTCATTGATGAGTTTTTCAGCGTCTTAGCTATAAACGTCTGCATTCTGTAAAAATATCTTAACCGGGGTACCGTTTAGGCTCAAGAAGCTCTCTATTAAGTGTCTGATTTCTTTAATTGAACCTACTAGATTCGGCGGAAAGAACCCCAAAATAATTGTTTCTTTAAGTCCTGTCCTTTTGCCGTCCCCTAAGGATAACGGGCACTATAAAAATGTCTCTTCTGAAATGAAAAATTTTTCTCCAGTGTTCACGGGGGTGCTCGCTCTTTATAGATGAAGCTTAAACCTCATAGTTCATTGCTTCGATGTCCCTCTTTTTCATATTTCTCGGTAAACACCGATGAGGAAAAAGCGTATATTCCATATTTCAGATGACATGTTTAAACAACATCCATTAGCAGGCCATTGTCCGTTTACCAAACCATAAAACTCCTCCCGCAGGATCTTCTGTATGCTAAAGATCTACTACTTGCTGAAGACTGTCTATGATCGAAGTAAATGAAGCTTAGCTACTTAAAACTAACACCAGTGTATCAATACCCATTTTGTCTATAAAACCGTGGTTCTCAAGAATCCTTTTTTTCATGAGGAGGCCATGATAAATTTTAATAAAAATGTCCCAACTTTATCCTCTGCAATATGTTTTTCTTTCCTCTTTTTCCGTTCTCTTTTTTGAGATATTACTTCTACGCATATTCTCGATTCAGTTATCGTACCATTTTGCGTCATTTATCATTGGTATTTCTGTATTCGGTATAGTTATCGGAAGCCTTTGTGTTTACAACCTGAATAAAAAGCTTAAGATATCGATACATGGTGCTTTCTTTACACTCTCTGTCAGTTTCCCTTTCCAACTCCTTATTTCTTCCTTTATACCGTTTGACCACTATCAAATTCTATGGGATAAGTTTCAATATCTCTATCTCCTTGTCCAGATAATTACTGTTATCATTCCATTTTTCTTTTACGGCTTTTTTATCTCTCTATGTTTTAGAGAGTTTTCCGAAATTTCCGGTAAGATTTACGGGACGGATTTGTTAGGAGGCGCACTAGGTGCTCTTTCAGCCCCTTTGGCTCTGGATTTTCTCCACCCCGAGATTTCTTTAGGGGTTATTTTTGCTTTACTGTCCTCTGCTTCTTTTCATTTAGTTCGCAATTTCAGATCTGTCCCGGCAAAGCTCGTTTATCTCTTCTCAATTTTTCTGTCGGTTCTAGTCCTTCTAGGCCAAATAAAAATTCCTATTTCTGAATACAAAAGCCTTTCCGCTTTGCTCCGGATGCCAGAAACGAAAACTTTAAAAACGATAATAAGTAGGGATTCTCGCCTCGATGTTGTAGAAAATAAGCTCCTGAGATACGGACCAGGTCTCTCTTTCAGTTACGCAGGTAGGACACCTTCTGGGGTTGTAGTAGCTAGAGATGGAGAAGTAACCGGAATCTTTCTTTCCGAAGGGGAAAAGGAATTGAGTAGCTATTTGCAATTTCTGCCGTCTTACGCACCCCATGTTTTGAAAACTAGACCTGAAAGTATCTTGGTTGTTGGCTTAAAAAGTAGCCTAGAGGCTCTCATCGCATTTAATGCAAAGCCCCAAACTCTGGTAATACTCGAAAAAGATAGATCCCTTACCCGGTTCATAGATGATTTCTATCCTAAAGATTCAGTATACCGAAAATTTTTACACAGGCAAACAGTCAGAAAATTTTTGGAAAAGTCAACTTCTAAATTCGACCTGATAATAATATCTAGAACTTATTATTTCCCCTCAGGCAATTTTGGATTAGAAGAAGATTACGAAACGACAGTAGATGCCTTGACTCGTTATCTCGAATCACTTAATCAGGATGGTATCCTATTCATACAAATATTCAGGGTTCCGCCTCCTAGGTATGAGCTTCGTCTGATGAACAACATCATGCAAGCGTTGTCTACGTCAAATCTTTTACCGTTGGAGAAGCATCTCATTGTTTTTCTAACATTTGACACAATAAGCTTTATGATTAAGAAAAACGGCTATTCATCAAAAGAGCTCCAAGCGATTTCTCTATTTCTTGATAAAAGGATCTTTCAACCTATATATCCAAAAAATCTGGTTAAATACGTCCACATTGAGGCTACTGGAATTCAAGAGGCATTTGATGACCTTTTGGCATCCCACAGAACAAAGTTTGTAAAAAATTATCCCTTTGACATTAGTATCACCATCGACGAACGACCTTTTTTTCACTACTTCCTTAAACTTTCGAAAATACCTGAGATACACCGATTAACAAAAAAGGGGTGTTCGTACTTCATTCATGAGGGTATGGCGCTTCCTTTTCTCTTTTTCGTCCTTCTCACACTCACTTTTTTTTCCTTTTCTCCTATAATCGTAAAAAGCTTTGCGCGAATACCTCAAAAGAAAGATCTGTTTATTTATTTTTCATGCTGCGGCTTCGGATTTATGTTTGTGGAAGTATATTTTATACACAGACTAATACTGACTTTAGGTTCACCTATTGATGCGTTCTCTGCGGTGGTTACTTTATTTCTTTTCACCGCGGGCTTGGGAAGTTTATTAAGTTCCCGGATTAAAGAGAAAAGACTGATACCATTTATGTCATTAGTCCTACTCTTTCTGCTCACTATTTACCTGGCGAAACCTAAAGGTGCTCATACATTTTTTGTGATGATTTTTCCTGGTTTTTCTATGGGATTATTTTTTCCTACAGGAATGAGAATTCTTTGCAGAAATAATCCGGATTTACTTCCTTATTCATATGCCATAAATGGTGCATCGTCTGTTGTCGCTCCGCCTTTAGCATCGCTTATTGCGGTATACTTCAGCCTAAGTACTGTTATCTTTGTCTCAGTTGTTTGTTATACTATTGCCACACTAGTTATAGGTCGCTATATAATTAGGCCTTACCCACATCTTTTCCTATAGTTTTCCAGAGAAGCTCCTCCATTTCAGGAGAAAGTTCTAAAGAACCCTCTTTTTCTGCGGCTCTCATTCGCATGTCGTATATCTTTTCAAGTTGGGGTATCACTGCTTTTATCTCCGGAGACCTTTCAAGATTTTCTACTATCATGGTCTTTTGATCCAACACTTTGAGATAGTCATCTTCGTCAACAGGTATATCTAATATCCTTCCTAAAAGCTCAATCAATCTCAACTTTCCTTCGTGGTCTTCTTCAAGAATAACGTACTGCGGAATGGAGACTATAAAGACCATTGTCTCTATGCCTGATTCATACGCTTTCTTTGTAACCATATTGACTATACTTGAAGGTCCTCTATAATTGATAGGGAGGATCCCATTTTTCTTTACTATCTCTTTAGCCGTCTTTCCCATTCCGTAACCGCTTATAATAAGTGGTCTTGTGTGCGGAACAGTATCATACATGCTTCCAACAAGTATATAGGTTTTAACACCGAATTCCTTTAAAATTTTCAAGACCGAACGCACAAAAAGTTCCCCATGAGAATGAGGTTCCCGCATCCTCAGTAACAAAATATCAGATTTATCACTTCGTTTAGCCAGGTAAATAGTTGTGTTCGGGATATTCATGTCTTTAATTTCGCCCTCAAGTTCTATCTGTGGTCTATACCTTGTAAAATCGTAAAAGGTCCCTGGTGTCGATAGTTTTCCTATTTCTGATGCAGAATATCGCTTCCTTATCTCTCTGAGCACCAAAGTACCAACACCGTTAACGTCGATCCAAGGCCAAAGGGTAGCTATTACAACGGGGTCTTTCGGTTTCTCTTCTATATCTATCACCTCAAAAGCGCCTATCCTCATCTTAATCCTCCATACAATTTTCGGTTCGATTATAACAGATTTTTGTAAAGGATGTAAAAGTATTGATTAAAACCTAAGTTCCCTATCGGTTCGAAAGTACGATACGCAAATTTTTATCCGTATCACGCTATAATATTCCTAAATAATTGCCTTATCGGTAGTTTCTCAATTCAAAGTATATTTGTTGGAATCTCTTCGTATTCCTTTTTAAAACATATTTGCATTTATACTAGCCTTGTTATGTCCAATGATTAATAATCAGAGTTCACTCTCTCAAGAGAAAGAATATTGAACCCGGTGTCAATACTTAAAAATTGTTATCTAACTTTACATGTAAGAATGCCTTCAAATCAGCCCAGCTACTTCAGGTTAAAAGACGAAGTTTTCCATCTTTTAGGATGTAAATCTTTTCTGTAGCAGCCTCGATGAATCTTTTATCATGGGACACTACAACGTAAGTGGATGCGTAATTTTTTAAGTAGCTCAACACCCTTTCTATTGCATCTTCATCAAGCTCTGCTGAAGGCTCGTCTAAAAGAAAGCAAAGGGGTTTCATGGCTATAACAGTGGCAAGAGCTACAAGTCTCTTCTCTCCTCCAGAAAGTTTATGGGTAACCATATCCTCTAGACCATTCAAGCCTAAAATATCACATGTCTCTTTCACTATCCTTAAAGCTTCATCTTTACTCTTTCCCAGATTTAGGGGACCGAAAGCAATGTCTTCTTTTACTGTTGGGCAGAAAAGCTGATTTTCTGAATTCTGAAAGAGAAACCCGATTTTTCTTCTCACTTCCAAAAAATCCGCATCTGTTTTTCTCATTTTTCCAAAGACCTCTATAGTTCCCCGCTGTGGTTTTAAAAGTCCCATAATTATCTGCAAAAGTGTTGTTTTACCAGAACCATTAGGACCAATAAGTCCGATTCTTTCCCCTGGATTTACGACGAAGTCTACATTTTGAAAAACCATCTTCTTGTTGTAAGCAAATGAAATATCTTTAAGTCTGATTATAGAGTCCATCAACTTTTCATCCAGAACGCAAAAAATGTGAGAATAGATAATAACAAGAATAACGCATCTCTATGGCCCATACGAAAATGGTCCAAAAGCGGAAAACTACCCCCAAATCCTCTACACAACATGGCTTTATAAATCTCTTCTGCCCTCTCATAGCTTTTTATGAGGAGCCCACCTACCATATAGGCAAAGGTTCTGTAAGTATGAATATCCGTTCTCGGAACAAATCCCCTAAGAAGGATAGCCCTTTTTATCGTAAGATATTCTTCATGAACTACAGTGATGTAACGGTAAAAGAGAAAAAACAGGATGATCAATTTTTTGGGGACTTTCAAATGGAGCATGGCATGGGCGAGTCTAAATGCGCTGGATGTGGAAATAAGTGCTATTGTCCCAATAATAACAGCGTTCGATTTCAGTGTAATTGAGACAGCATATTGGATACCCTCTTGACTCACATTCATCGAACCAAGAGCAAGATATGTATTCCCTTTGTAGCTCAGTGGAATAAAAATCCATACAATCCCGATGAAAAGATTTGCCATAGCTAGCCTGGAAATGAAAGCCTTTGTATTTGGTCTCGCAATGAAGAGAAGTGCCAAAGAATAAAAAAGAAAAAATAGGGGTAATTTCACTCCAGGCGCCAATACACAGAAAATACTAAAGACCACAAACACTATGATCTTTACTCTTGGGTCCAAATTGTGGAGAATGCTTTTACCTTCTGCGAATTCCTCAAGATGCATTTTTTCTCCTCATAATAAACCACACTAAGGCCCACACACCTATGATACAGCCTATGCCCCCTATAATATCCCTTGCACTGACACTATCTACCTTTTTGTTAATCTCTTTAATCTCGGTTCTCAGTTCATGAAGTTTGGCATCCGTGATTTCTTCTATCATTATTCTGAGCTCATCTTTAGTCATCACAAGTTGAGAGCTTTCATTCTCATTTTTTCTAACAACATTTCGCTTGAATTGATTCTCATCCGTGGGTTTTCTTTTTTGCGGGGAACCTCCCAATTTAAGTTCGGCTTTGTGTGCGCTTTCGGTCATAACTACTATCTTTAATGGCCCTGGGTCTTTAACTTCGGAACTGAATAGTCCTTTTGCATCAGTAAAAGCTTCCGACAGTTTAGCACCTTTTTCGTTTAGGATTACCACCCTGCTATTTACACATGGCGATCCATCAGCAAAATAACACTCTCCAAATACTTTATCCCCTTCTCTATACGCATAAATGGCCATTTTGTGCGCATAACCGGAAGTAGAAACGGTTAATATGGATAGTATCAGGAGAATCACCCTGAAAAATCTTTTAAAAAAACTATCAGATAGTTTCATGTTAGCATCTCCGGTTTTACTTTTTTTAGGTAAAGGATGACAAAACCGCTTATCACACCTTCGACCAAAGAAATGGGAAAATTCATTAGAATAAATGCTCCCACCATAGGGCTAAAACTTTTTTCAGTCTCAACGAGAGCTAACCCTACAAAAAGTGCAGCCATAAGGAGAGCCAAACTTCCCGCCAAAAAACCCGCCAGAAACGCCAATTTTTTTCCTTTGTGGGTCAGTGTTCTAAATAGGTAATATGAGATAACTGCAGGCATTGCCATTGAAAATGAATTAACACCTATGGTTGTCAGTCCTCCAAACTGAAAGAGAACCGCCTGAAGTGCAAGTGATAAAAGAATACAAGGAAAGGCAGTCCACCCCAAAAGGATTCCATTGAGCCCGTTTAGAACCAGGTGACAAGAGGCAGGGCCTAGAGGCACGTGAATGAGGGATGCAACGAAAAACGCAGAGGAAAGTACCGCTGCCTTGGGAATATCCTCGTTTTTTAATTTTTTGAGGCCAAGAACAACCCCTCCTGCTGACAAAACTGCACCGGCCAAAAGGATTTTCGGTGAAAGAATACCCTCAGAAATATGCATTACTTTATATTCCTCGCCTTAATCCATATAACCCCAGCCATCTCACAAGGATACTGCTTTCCATTTTTTTTCGATTTTGTAGGAAGCCTCACTTAGGGCAGCGAATCCCCACCAGCCCGCCTTTGGAACCGCATACGTGAACACTCCATTTATGTCTGCTTTTATTACCTGATTGATGTAAGCTTCCTTTGGCGCTTTTACTTTTCCACCCTCGTTAAAATATTCGACTTCTATGCGGGCATGTGACAACGGCTTCCCATTAGCCAACACTAGACCCTGAAACACATTCCCAACCCAAAGTCCATATGGTCTTGTGAGAGGAACTATCTCTATGGGAAGCCCAACCTCTTCATCCCATCCTTTTTCTTTTCCTAAACCATTCACTACTACTTTAGGGTAATGGGATATGAATTTTTCTTCTGCCTGCTCCCAATAAGGCTGAGGTTCCAGGTAAAAAATATAATCCCCGGGTCTCTGGACCGTAAAGTGTGTATCCCAACTGACTTTACCGTTTATTATGCGTTTACTTAGTGTGCTTAAAAGGTCAATAGTTTCGGCACCTGTTTTAACTTTAAATACTTTAGGCTTCTCCATAGTAAGCCATTTCTGCTCGAAGGGATGCATAAAGTAAACCTTAATTGTTAACCTCTTTGAATCTTTGTGTTCTACAATGTCGTCAGAAGGTAAAATCACTCCAAAGTGGGCGAAAGTGTGACTTGCCATCAATGAAAGAAGAAGAGCCAATCCCAAATAAGAACTGATTCTTTTCATTCTTTTCCCACGTTAAAAGCTGATGTTAAGTCTGGCTCCATATATATGGCCCGCACGGGTCTCTTTTATCTCTCGAGCTTTGTCTTTTATGTACTGATAATCAAGCGTGAGGTCCGAATTGATAAATCTGTATGTGGCTAACTGAAACTTAATGTAGCCTTCTAAAACGTGTGTCTTCTTTAAATCTTCGTGCTTTGTGGGACTCTTGAGGTAAGCGTAACCTAATCCTATTTCGTCTTTCTTTCTTCCCCATAGAATCCCACTCAGATTTAAACCCAATGAAAACATCCTAGTATAATCCACTCTTGCAGAATCGTCTTGCCATCCTGCTCTCACGAAAGCTCCAAGGGTCTCCCTTATAATTTCTTGGTCGAAAGAGACTCCAAAACCTCTTAACGCTTTGTACGCATCTGCCCTCCAGTTTTCAAACTTTTTATCAGTAGTATAAGCGTAAACTCTATAATTTCCCTCTCCAATTCCAATATCTAGCTTGTATCCAAGCTGCATGCCGAACCAATTAAATTTCTTTCTATCCATTTCTTCGTTTTCGTTTTTCGATCGCATCCCAACTAATTTGAAACTGTAACTCTTCCATTCCAACTCCATTGCGAGACCCCAATCGGAGGACGGCAGATTAGCAACCGGGTTGTTCACAAATGTTTCATTCATGAATTGACCGATTTCGTCATTCGCGTATCTATTGTCGTCAATGAATCTCGGAGAATCTAATATACCACCTGTGAGTTTAAAAGATGGACCATCCTTCTTAGGCTCAAACATGCGTGAGTACCAGACTTCCAAAAGATAATCTCTGGAATGCCCGTTTATATCCCGCAAATCAATGTAAAGGTTATCTGCATTAGACGAGAGAATGAAAGGATATCTCGATCTGGGAGAATGAAATCCACTTCCCTCAGCGAAACTTATCCTTCCAAAAAGCTCGTCTTTTGAAGTGGGTCTGATTGATAGGTTAAGATCGATGACAGCCGATCCTCTGTCCTTGTTTGGTACATCACCTTTCGATTTATCCAGCCACTGATTTACCAAGGTGAGGTCTCCGGAAATCGAGACTTTATCTGTCAGTTCCACGGCTTTCAAGCACACCGGTAAAAAAAGAATCCCAAAAAACACAAAAAGGGCAAAAATTAGATAAACTTGTATCGGTTGTTCCTTAACTTCCATAAAGTACATACCCCCGTTTGTTCACTTTAACTTTAAAACATCCCATACATGGTAGTACTCCTTTTCAATTTTGGAGAAACAATTAACCTTAGGCAAATGATTCTGTCCGACTTTCCCTAGAACACATGCGAGTTTTGCTACTTTCCTTGAAAAAGTAACATCAATTATTCACGTTTGTCAAGAACAAATCTTTTCCAATAAGTACTGGAGGGAAACCTCGATCCATCTCTGCCAAGAAATGAGTCATAGCTTAAGAGAATGAGAAGCCTTCATTAAGCAAAAAGACCCTTTTAGGAAGGAAAGCGATGTAATGTTTTGGACACAACTATGGAAAGTTGACTTAAAAGGTAAAAGGTGCATATAAAAAACTATGTTCGATGACGAGACGTTTCTAAAGAAAGTTCTCCTTTTTAAAAACCTTCCTCATGACCAGCTTAAAAAAATTTTGGAAATATCTGAAAAAAAGGTTTTCAGGAAAGGACAAACGATCTTCACCGAAGGTGATCCTGCAGACGGGATTTATGTTCTGCGTGAAGGAAAAGTAAAAGTCTTCAAACTCTCCCTTGACGGAAAAGAACAGGTTCTCCATTTTATAGGCGAAGGGGGAGTATTCGGTGAAGTTGCCGTCTTTCTAGGCGAACCCTTTCCGGCAAGTGCCGAAGCTCAGTCGGAGAGTACAGTACTTTTCATACCCCGCTCTTCATTTTTCGATTTACTGAAAAATGATCCTACGATTTCAATGAATATGCTAGCCCTTTTATCCCTTAGACTTAAAGAATTCGTCCATCTCATAGACACCATCTCACTTAAGGACGTCTCCCAAAGAGTCTCCACCTATCTACTCTTTATAGCTGAAAAGAAAGACAACATCGTTGACCTCAGAATCAAAAAATCAGAACTTGCCAGTTTTTTAGGCACCATTCCTGAAACCCTCTCAAGAGTGCTCACTAAAATGGTTAAGACTGGTCTTATAAAGATGGAAGGAGCAAGAATTGAAATAACAAATCCCGAAGAGTTAAAGAGAATAGCTATAGGTGAAAAGTCTCTGTTTTTATAACTTAGACACGTGATCAAACCTTATCGTTCTCAATGAATAAAAATAGCTTTTAAAAACCGTCTAATGTGGAAAATTTCCAGTCTCTAAAAACTTTTTCGATTTCCGAATGGTCTTGACTTAAATCAAGGAGAATTTTTTCTCTGGTACCTAAAATAAAGAAAAATGCGTAGGAGGTAAATATGATTTACAGTTGTCCCGGTACTTTAAACCTTAAAACACCTACTCTCGAAATAAGAGAGTGCCCGAGGTGTGGGTATGAAATCGAGATAGCTTCGACTGATTTCAAAGCTATATGCAGAAAATGCGGATTTGTTATTTACAATGACGTGAATTCTTGTATTGAGTATTGTGAGTATGCGAAGGAGTGTCTAGGCGAGGATCTTTACAGTTCCCTCAAAAAGGAGGAAAAAAATGAGTAAGGTAAAAAGAAGCATAATAGAGATTGATGAGTCTTTATGCGATGGATGTGGCTTATGTGTTACATCTTGCGCAGAAGGTGCCATAAAAATTGTGGACGGTAAAGCTAAATTAGTATCAGAGAGCCTATGTGATGGACTCGGCGCATGTCTGAATAA
>JAOADT010000050.1 GCA_026417175.1 Deltaproteobacteria bacterium
ATGGGTTACAAGCTTATTTGTTTTAAGCTGTCCTGAGCGGATTGCTTCTAACACTGCCTCAAAATTGCGTTTTTCTGTCCAGCGCACATATCCTATTGGATAATCTTGGCCACCTTGTTCGTAGCTTTCGTCGTATCTGCCCGGGCCGTATGAACATGACACCTGAAACGTAAGCTCTTTTTCATAAAAATCGCTACGTCGAAGATTCAAATCCACAACACCAACAAGGACTATTCGACCTCTTTTCCTGCATGACTGGGCGGCCTGATGTATGATAGTATCACCTTTTGTGGAGGCAGTAATTATAACCCCATCAACCCCAATCCCTTTAGTCCATGTATGTGCCACAGTTTCTGGATCGTTACTTATCTTTGAGTTTACAACCTCCGCACCGAACTCTTTTGCAAGCTCAAGACGCTTCTCATTTATGTCTACTGCCAGAACTTTACATCCATTTGCCCTCAAAAGCTGGATAGTTAAAAGGCCTAAAAGCCCCACCCCAAAAACCATAAAAGACTCACCAAAGGTGGGGTTTGCAAGTCTTATACCCTGTAGGGCAATGCTTCCGAGCACGGTAAAAACTGCTTCATCATCTGTGACATCGTCTGGTATCTTGGCACAGAGATTCTTTGGAACACACACAAATTCAGCATGAGGACCGTTACTTACAACCCTATCACCGATTTGAAACTCTGTTACACCTTCTCCCACTTCCACAACAGTTCCCACATTGGAATAGCCCAAAGGAAGAGGCTCATCGAGCTTTCTAAAAACAGCCTCTAATGTTGAGATGAGGCCATCTGTTTTTATTTTATCGATAACCTGTCTTACCTTCTCTGGCTGCATTCTTGCCTTCTCAATCCAGTTGGCCTTTCCAAACTCTAATAACATCCTTTCTGTGCCTGGGGAAATTAAACTCTTCCACACGCTAATTGTCACGTGTCCCCCTCGAGGCGATGGATATGGTACACACAAGAATTCAACAGTACCATTCTTCAGGTTTTGAACGAGCTGCCTCACCATAGCTATTTCTTCAATTTTACCCAGGGAACAAAGCAACTATTTCGTCAGTTTCCTCGATTGCCTGACCTTTTTTGATAGGCCTAAGGACATAACCGAGACTTGTCAAGAAAAAACAGCAGGCCTCATGAATGTTTCGACCATGGGTTGCAAGAAAAATAACAGGATGACTATCTGCCAGAAGAAAGGAAGCCCCCTTTAAAGCCTGAAACTCGCCACCTTCAATATCCATTTTAATCACAGATGGTGCTGGAATGACACCCTCCTGAATGAGAGAATCAATTGAACGAGCCTGCACTTTTAGATGGCCACCTTCGGAGATCCTCCCCATAGAACTGTTCTGGCTAGGCTCAAAGAAGGCCAATCCGTCTCTATCGGTAACTGCAAGCTCAAGCAAGATCACGTTATTTACTCCGTTTATAAGCAGGTGTCTGCGTAACTTTTTTATATTTTCGGAAAAAGGTTCGAAGGCAATAACCCTTCCGCGTTCACCTACGAGTACAGAGGCTAAAAGTGTGTAGAAGCCTACGTGAGCCCCGATATCAAAAACGATGTCACCCTCTGAAACAAGTTCACAAAAAAGTTTTTGTTTTTCATACTCATAACTCCCGAGCCAACAGCCGTGATTACTATACCCAACAATCCACTTTTTTCCGCGTAACCTGCCCTGGAGTATTGGTACAACAGTTCCATCCGGAATAAATTTTAGGCAGAGTCTCAAGAGTTTTCCGAAAAGTGTCTTATTTGAAATGCCAGAAAAGTTAAAATGTAAATTGAATCTTCTACCCAACATTACCATCCAGAAAAGTTCTTGCCCATAACTCAACAGTTAAAAGCGCCCATTGGAGCATATAAAGATCGACTTTACCTTCTTGAGACAAAGTGCGTATTTCCCTAACCCCTTTGGGGTCGAACCATCCACGCCTTTTTACAGCCTCATCCGACATAATATCTTCCCAAAATTGAGTCAAGTCATACCTAAGCCACTTCCTGTAAGGTGCGCCAAAACCTGTCTTTCTCCTATTAATGATCTCTTTAGGTACTATATCCTCTGCTACATCAGATAATATCACCTTCATCTTACTGCCCTTTACCTTCCAAGAGTATGGCATACTTGTAACTGTTTCCACAATTTCTCTGTCTATAAGTGGTACTCTAACTTCTATCCCAGAGGCCATACTCATCTTATCCATATACAAAAGATTATGATTAGGCAGGTAGTCCAAAAAGTCCCTATAGATGTATTTATTTCCGTTTAATCCATTAAATTTTTTAATTAATTCAATGCTAAAAGAGGCAGAATCTCTTTCTTTCACCATTTCCAAAACATCTCTATTTAAAACCTTGCTGATGTATTGATCCGATGTAGATGAACAATAAGACATAAATGTTTTTAAGGGAGATTCTCTAACCTCGATAAGAACCCTTCTAAGCTTTCTTAAGTATGCCCCTAACTTACCTTCCATTACACCAGGTACAACACCTATGCATAAAGAGATAATTTCCCTTGCCCATCTTGGGATTATTTCCAACAAATGGAAAAAGTTCATGGCAACATATCTCGGATAACCACCCAAAAGTTCATCAGCACCTTGTCCTGACAAAAGAATTATCGTACCATTTCGTCTTGCAAACTCACTTATAAGATAAGCAGCAAATATGGCAGGATCCGCTATTGGTTCATCCATGTGCCATATGATCTTTGGAAATAGATCAACAATAGATGGTTTTATGTTTATAAGAATGTGAGTCTTTTTGACTAACTGTGACACCTTAAACGCATAAGGCGTATCATCAACGAATTGATCAAGTGTATTTTCAGACTGGGGATATGTTATTGTGTAACAATGGAATTCTTTTTCGTGAAATTGCGATGCGATTAATGTAATTATGCTACTGTCTAGCCCCCCACTTAGAAAACTACCTAAAGACACATCTGCTATCATCTGTCTTTTTATTGCAGACTTAATCTTTTCTCTGAGTTCATATACTGCTGTAGAATAATCTACATGGATTGGCTCATTAATGGGCAATTCCCAGTATTTTGATATGCGATAAGTTTTTGTATTTGCATCCCACAAAAGAATTGAGGCCGGTGGCAGTCTAAAAATCCCTTTAAAAGCTGTATGACTACCACTTGCATGGCATCTCGCAAGATGTTCCTGAATCGCCTCAAAATTGGGTTCCCGTCTCAATCCTGGATAGCTAAATAAGGTTTTTATTTCGCTTGCAAAGAGCAGTTGGCCAGATTGCGGTTCGCAGTAGTAAAGGGGTTTGACCCCTACATGATCTCGACCAAGAAGAAGGCGTCTTTTTATTTTGTCCCAAAAAGCAAAGGCAAAAATACCATTGAGTTTGCTCAGAAATTCTTCACCATACTCCGCCAGTCCGTAGAGTAAGACTTCCGTGTCGCTTTTGGTCCTAAATCTGTAGCCCAGGGTCTCAAGGTCCTTTCGGAGATTCTTGAAATTGTATATCTCTCCATTGAAGACTATAACGAACCTTCCGTCTTCAGAATACATTGGCTGGTTCGCCGCCTCTGAAAGGTCAATAACTGCAAGTCTCACATGTCCCAGGGCAACTTCGTTTTTCGGATCCTCAAAGATGCCAAAGCTGTCAGGTCCCCTGTGCGCCTGGAGACGGTTCATTTTTTCAATGAGTCCAGGTACAAAGCCACCTACAAGCCCAGAAATACCGCACATGTTAAGTGATTAACTATTTTAATAACTACTTTTTTAAAATTGTGGAACTCTGGTATCAGGTTTTCCAGGTCCAAAGTATTTAGGAACAGGAAGACAATTTGTAATTTCTATTTCCCTCAATTTATATTCTCTAAACCTCATCACATCTGCTCTTAGCCTTGCCCATGCATAACCCACCCAGCCTGCCCTCCAGGCGCCCTGAATCAAATAATTGTAAAGAAATAAAAGAAAAAAACGGAAGGGTATTTTTCTAAAGTTCTTTTTGAGCCACATCCTGCGTTGAAGAGGAGTCCCAAAAAATTTTGGTGTATCTGCTAAAGGTTCATTCTTGAAGGCCATGATAGCCTCTAAGGTTGTGTAACGATTTTGTTTCTCGATCCAGTGTTCGATGTCCGGGCTGTCGTAGTGTTCAAGATAGCCATCAACATTAATCACTTTTCCTTCCACTATAGGATGCTCATTTACCGCTACATCTGAAAAATGACACCTTCCTGTTCGCCAGATTCTCACAAGTGTCTGGTAAACTGGTAGGGATCTATTCATAAACCAAAGTCGTCTCCTTACAGAGATACCTGCTATGTCATACCTTTTGAGTGTGTCTACGATGTTCGATTTCAATTCTTCTGATAACCTTTCATCTGGATCTAACTTCATAGTCCAAGGGGCTTTTATCGGCAGCATTTGAAGTGCAAAGTTCCACTGGTCTCCGAAGTTTGTGAATCTTCTTTGAACCACGTAGACCCCGTAACTCAGAGCTATATCAACAGTATCATCCTGGCTATAGCTATCTACGAGAAAAACCTCCTGAGCCCAGCCTTTCAAATTCTCCAAAACATTTCTCATGTTGTGCCCCTCATTCAGTGAGATCATAACAACCGAAACGGGGGCGATTCCGGGAGTCCATTCCATAATTTATAAACAAATCACATATTTCTTTTTCTGGCAATACACACTAATTCGTCACCACGTCCAAGCATACTCTGAAATCTTCGAAACGGGTAGAGAGTTAAGCCCGACAGAACCATGGTTGAACGGTACATATGATCCAGCACAGATGTAGTTTTCCGTTGAGCAGCCGTTTGTAAAATCCCATCCTTAGAGCTTCGCTTAAAGCGTCTCGTTATCAATCCTAAACAGGTTCGGAGGATAGCAAGAAACCATCCAGAAAAAGATTCTTGTGTTATAGTCTTTTCCAAATACAACCCTGCTTGTTCAAAAGCGATTTTTAGCGTTTCTGGGGAAAAGTAGAGCAAATGATAGGGCTGATAACCTATCCAACCTGCAAGCAGGGCTTCCCAGCATCTCAGATTTGGAACCGCAATATGAACCACCCCTCCGTCATTTAGCACTCTGTTTATAGAAGACATAAAGGATATTGGACGTTGCACATGTTCTAGAACATGGTTTGCCACAACGATATCGTATCGCTCGTCTTCCATGAGATCTTCTATTTTACAACAACGCACTGAAATACCATATTGCTGTTCCACTTTTCGGCTTATATTCGGCGAGAGATCGCAACCTGTGACATGAAACCCGGCCTTCCGAGCATAGGAAAGGAAACTTCCGCTTCCTACACCTATTTCCAAAAGCCACTTACCAGTAAGATGTAATCGAGCAAGGCGTCTGATGACACGCCGATTATTGAGACCCTCAAACAAATTAACCCAGAAAGAGGTCTTTCGTTCTACGTAATGTGAGCCAAAGAATTTGTCTTCCATTTGCTCTTCTATTCCTGAAGACCACACCTTTGGTGAAACGACAATGCTACATGACTTACAAAGGAGCAAGCCAAAGCGCCAGTAAGAAAATTTTTCTTCTCCACAGAGAGGGCAATTT
>JAOADT010000051.1 GCA_026417175.1 Deltaproteobacteria bacterium
TTATAGCAAGTGCAAACATGAGTATTGGGCCTACTACCCAGTTCTGCACGAGGGAAAGAGCCAACACCCTGTAATTCTTGAAAACCTCTCCCAACTCCTCGTATCTCACCTTAGCAAGAGGCGGATACATCATGAGTATCAATCCGATAGCAATTGGAATATTAGTGGTACCAATCTGAAATTTATCCCAAAAATTCACGATTTGCGGAAAAACATAACCTGTCAGAACCCCACCGAACATGGCAAGAAAAATCCATAAAGTAAGATAGCGGTCTAGAACGGAAAGTTTTTTTACTTTACTTTGTTTTTGCATCGTTTCTCCTTTCACTCACGTAATTTTTATCCTCAATTACGCTGGCAGTATCTCATCTTAATGAAAAACATAAAAGTCTAAGTGGTACCTTTTCAAATAAGACTTAATGCATAGAGAGATTCTTTCATGTACATTCACATAAGTGAGTATCACGGCCTAACAGGTCACGTCAAGAAAACACTTTGGTTCTTCCAATCTAGCAAACTCATTTGGTATAATGGAATTAAATACCCGTTAATGCGTACTCAAGCTGTATTGCGAATATGTGAAAAGTACGGACAAAACCACTTGGTTAGACACTTTCTCAACCTTGGAGAATGGCAAAGATCTAAATTTCTGAAAAATCTGGAACAAATTGATTTTCCCCTTTTGGATTCCCTTTATTCTAACTATGTTATGGGAAAGAAGTCTTTTTTTGATTGCTCTAATCTAGGACCTCCAGAAGTGATCTCACTCCCTAAAACAGCAAAAGATAAGAAACTGCAGGAAAAAGCAAAAATGATTGGTGAGCTCCTTCTAAGAGAAAAGAAGGTATCATGTCTTTTGGTTGCTGGGGGACAGGCAACAAGGTTGGGCATTAACACCCCAAAAGGTTTCTATCCCATAACACCAGTCAAGAGAAAAACTTTTTTTCAACTTTTTTCTGAGAAAATTCTTGCCATATCAAAAAAATACAACACCGAGATCCCCTTTTTTATAATGACAAATCCTGAAAGTAAAGAAGAAGTCAAAAATTTCTTTGAATCACAAGATTTTTTCGGATTGAAAAAAGAAAACGTAATAATCTTCGAGCAGGATGTGCTTCCTGTTCTTACTCGAGATGGAAAGATTATTATGAAAAACGAAACTGAAATTCTCTCTAGTCCCAATGGCCACGGAAATTCCATAAAAAAACTGTATGATCTCGGTATCCTTCACACTCTTTTGGAACGCGGCTACGAGTATCTTTTTTATTTTCAAGTTGACAACCCTCTCGTTAAGATTGCTGACCCAATTTTCTTAGGGTACCATAGAATGTATGATGCGGACGTCTCCTTGAAGGTGGTCAGAAAGAAAAGTGAAGACGAAAAGGTTGGTTTATATGTGAGCCTTTCAGGAAGACCAGCAATAATTGAATATTCTGATCTTGATCCAGAAACGGCAAATTTGAGGGATAAAAATGGGGATCTTATATACTGGGCTGGAAATACGGCCATGCATGTTTTTTCATTAGAGTTCTTAAAAAGCTTAAATGATCAAGGATTTGCTTTCCCATACCATGTGGTAGAAAAAAAGATCTACGTGGAAAAGGAAAGAAAGGAGATAGATGTGCTCAAGTTCGAGACATTCGTATTCGATTGTCTTTTGCGGTCAAAAAAAACATGCGCTTTAGAAGTCATAAGAGAAGAAGAATTTTCCCCTGTAAAGAATAGTACCGGACCCTCGTCTCCTCTTACAGCCCAAAAGGACATGTCTCACCTCTTTAAAAAGTGGCTTAAGGCTTCAGGGATCCATGCTCCTCTTGAGGTTCAGGTGGAGATAAGTCCTCTTTTTGCAATAGACATGGATGAGTGCATAGAAAAACTGAAAGGAAAAAACCTTACGATCGAAAGAGATATCTATATAGAATAGGGGGCGCTTATGGAAATACTAAAAGAAATAACTTACAAAGACATTAAGCTTAGGGTCATAAAAGGTGATCTCACAGAAAGTGATGTGGATGCAATAGTCAATGCCGCAAATTCATACCTCAAACATGGTGGAGGTGTCGCAGCTGCTATAGTGCGAAAGGGTGGAAAGATAATTCAGGAAGAAAGTGACAAAATAGGATTCGTACCGGTTGGTTCATGCGCTATCACTACCGGCGGAAACTTGAAAGCCCGATATGTGATACATGCGGTCGGTCCAAGATGGGGAGAGGGGGATGAGGAGAATAAACTACGAAGTGCCATAAAAAGTACCCTAAAGCTCGCCACTGAACGCGGTTTTAGATCCATCTCTATGCCAGCAATTAGCGCTGGTATATTCGGTTTTCCTAAGGACAGGTGTGCGAAGATAATAACCGAGGAAATAGGAAATTTTATAAGATCCGAAACTACGACTCTGAAAGAGATAAACGTTTACCTCATGGACGAGGAGATAATAGGATATTTCCTCAATGAATTTGATAGTATCAAAAAAAAACTATGAAGGTGAGAAAAATGGAAGAAAGAAAGAGACTACTCAAAATTTTGAAAGCCCTCTCTTATGAGGAAGGAGAATTTACGTTAAAAAGTGGTAAAAAAAGCAACTTCTATATAGACGCAAGGGAAACAACCTTAAATCCTGAAGGCATGTACCTTACAGGCTTAATATTGTACGAGGAGGTAAAAAAAATAGCTGGTGTTTCTGCGGTTGGTGGGGTAAGTGTCGGTGCAGACCCATTGGTATGTGCTACAGTACTGTACTCCTACACAAAGGGCGATCCCATTAAAGGTTTCTTTATTCGGAAAGAACCTAAAGGACATGGCAGAAATTTGTGGCTAGAAGGCGGAAAAAATTTGGAAAAAGGGGAAGCTGTGGTCATACTCGAAGACGTTGTCACAACTGGTGGCTCTTCTCTTAGAGCCATAGAGATAGCTGAAAAAGAGGACCTCTCAATAAAAGGGGTAATAGCCCTTATTGACCGCGAAGAAGGGGGTAGAGAGGCTATAGAGGGAAAAGGATACTTTTTCAACTCTATTTTCACCTTAAAGGACTTAAAAGCTTAAGAAGATTTACACTACTGAATCGAATATATGGCCCAATAGTTCCTTTCTTCCTGTTCCTTGTTTTGCCGAGACTAAAAAGATCGGAATGTCTCCGACTACGGTTAAAAGCTCATCCTTTTTCATTAATGCTTCACTTTTTGAGACTTTATCTACTTTCGTAACAGCCACAGAAAAATCGATTTTTTTTAAGGTTAGCCAATTGAGGGTGAGATGGTCGAGTCTGTCAAACGTGCGTCTTACATCTAAGACCCATATTATCCTTTTTATAAACGTGTTCTCAGATATGTAAGAATCTACCATTCTCTCCCAATTCTCATACACATTTTTAGGAAGCGCAGTATACCCGAAGCCTGGAAAGTCGGAAAGAATTATCCATCTTCTCTTTCCTTTGTATTCGTATTCTATCTTATAGAGATTTATGGTTTTAGTGGCACCGGGACTAGAACTCGTCCTCGCTACTTTTCTGGTCAGAAGACAGTTAATAAGAGAAGATTTTCCAACGTTAGACCTTCCAATAAACCCAACCTCTGAAACGCCTACAAATTTCCTTTGCGATATGTCAACTATACTCCTTAGAAACTCTGCATTTAGAACTCTCACGCTATTACTTTATTTAAAATCTTGCCCTGCCTCAAGAAGAAAAAAACTTGATTCTAGGAGCATCAATGATATAATCTTTTCGTTCAACATATGAACGCATGTTCTGCCTGCCCAGAGTGGCTAGTCAAGCGCAGGTGGGATGGCGGTAGCGTATAAACTTTAGGTGACAGAGTTAGAATTTAAGATCTTAAGGGAGATCTCTAAAAACGGAAATGTATCCCAACGGGATCTCTCGCGAAAAATGGGGATTAGTTTAGGAAGTGTAAATTACGTTATAAGGAAACTAGTTGAAAAGGGGTTTGTAAAAGTAAACCGTTTTAAGAACTCCAGAAATAAGATAAGTTACATATATGTTCTCACCCCCCAGGGTATAAAGGAGCTGATTAGACAGACAAAGCTCTTTCTAAAAAAGAGTTACCAGGAGTACCTGCTCCTTAAAGCTGAAATGGAAGAAGTGAAAAAGAAGAAACGGGAGTTAAATGCTAATTCTTCCCTTGATGCTCTCGCTGAGAGATGATTTTGGGTTATTTATGGGTCCTGCGGAAAAAAGAAGAGCTACCTTGAAAAATCCAAGGAGCAACGCAGATTTACCTTAAAAAAGGATGGTAAGAGTAAAATAATACCACGAAAAGAAACAGACTTTTGCCGTTTTAAAATAGTGCCTAAAAATAAGTTATGGCTAAAGCTCTCATAACAGGAATCACTGGTCAGGACGGATCTTACCTTGCGGAGTATCTTCTCTCGAAGGGTTATGAGGTACACGGGCTTATCCGCCGCGCAAGTACTTTCAATACATCACGAATAGATCATATATACGTCGATCCTCACATCCCGGGCGCAAGACTATTCCTACATTATGGGGATCTATCCGATTCGGGAGAGCTCACCGAGCTCATATATAACATCCGCCCAGATGAAGTTTACAATCTAGCAGCCCAAAGCCACGTTCGTGTCTCGTTCGATATGCCTGAATACACAGGGGACATAACGGCTTTGGGGACAACAAGACTTCTTGAAGCAATAAGGAGAAGCGGAATAAAAACCAGGTTCTACCAAGCATCTTCTTCAGAAATGTTCGGAGCATCTCCCCCACCCCAAAACGAAAAGACCCCTTTCTTTCCTAGAAGTCCTTATGCAGCCGCAAAGGTTTACGCGTACTTTATGACAGTCAATTACAGAGAGGCTTACGGACTCTTTGCATGTAATGGGATACTCTTCAATCACGAAAGCCCAAGAAGGGGTGAAACATTCGTATCTAGAAAGATAACGAGGGCGATTGCTCATATCCTTGCCGGAAAGCAAAAAAAGTTATATCTCGGTAACCTAAACGCCAAGAGGGACTGGGGTTTTGCTCCAGAGTATGTGGAGATGATGTACCTTATGCTTAAGCAGGATAATCCCGACGATTACGTTGTGGGTACGGGAGAAAGCCACTCGGTCAGAGAATTCGTAGAAAAGGCGCTTCTTTACGCAGGAATAGAAATAGAGTGGAAAGGTTCTGGCATCGAAGAAAAAGGGATCGTCAAATCTGTAAGTGAAACGGTTTCTACCCATAGTGAACTGTCCATTAGGCC
>JAOADT010000052.1 GCA_026417175.1 Deltaproteobacteria bacterium
CCCGCCACTATTGGAGAAGCAAAGGATGTTCCGTTTGAAGAGCCATAACCTCCACTTTTAGAGGTGGTATAAATCGACACAGCTGGAGCGGAAATATCAACCCAGTCCCCGTAACTTGAAAAACTGGCCTTTGTGTCATCCTTTGCTGTCCCTCCAACTGCTATAACGTTTTTTAGTGCCGCAGGATACATTGGAGTGCTTGAATTTGAGTTACCCGCGGCTGCCACTACGATTACGCCCCTACCCCAGGCATAGTCTATAGCGCTCTGGAGCGTATACGAAAAACCCGTTCCCGCAAAACTGATATTTACTATCTTAGCTCCATTATCCGCAGCATAAACTATGGCTTGTGCCATGTCACCGTACGTAGCATATCCATTAGGATTAGCTATCTTAAGAGGCATAATCAGATTCTTGCAGGCAACACCTGCAACCCCCTGAGCGTTATCGCATACAGCACCAGCCACACCAGCAACTGCAGTTCCGTGACCATGAGTGTCTGTAACATCTGTGTTTTCAGCGTAGCAGTTATATCCTGGAACGAGCTTGGGTGCAAGGTCAGGATGATTGGTATTAACACCAGTGTCTGCAATAGCTATTATAACATTCTCTGACCCCTTGCTTATGTCCCAACCTTCCGGAGCTTGGATCTTGCTGAGATGCCATTGGGAGGAAAAGTACGTATCATTTGGGATATATTGAGGTTTGGCTATGTAGTTTGGCTCCACAAATGCTACATTGGGGTTTTTTTCGAGGACCTTCTTTATCGCTTCTAAAGCCTTTGGTGGAGCCTTGATCCTCATAAGTCGTATCTGAGGTACGTGTCTTGCGATCTGTGCTCCTTCCTTTTCTACCATTGTTCTAGCCTTGAAATGGGGAACTCCGGCTTTAAACTGTACAAGAAGTTCATCCTCTACGTACTTCTTTTCGGTAGCATACCCAGTGTGACCGAAAAGCAAAAAGGCAAATAGCCCTATGACAGAAATGATGGATAAAACGTTTTTACTCATGTTTACCCCCTGCCCGTTTTTTTTCTCAATCACGTTATCGGCACAGGCAATCGCGACTTAAGTGACGAAAGTCACTTAGTTGGTGAGAGAAGATTTTCCGCGGGCAGAAAATAGGGAAAGTAGTTGGATACGGTTTGAAACTCCAAGTTTTCTGAATATTCTGTTTAAGTGAGTCTTTACAGTTTGTTCGCTTATTGAGATTTTTTTTGCTATTTCTTTATTCGTGTATCCGCTACAAACATAGCTTATAATCTTTTTCTCCATTTGTGAAAAATCTGCTTCGAGGACCTTTTTTTCTGTTCCAGACACTTTCATAAAACACCGTAAAATCTCGTTGTCCACCCAAATCTGACCATTTTTGACAACTCTCAGAGCTTTCTTGAATAACTCTGTGTTTGTGTGTGGTGTTATTATGCCTGAAAGCTTATGAGACATTATTGCTGAAATTATTTCGTCTTTTTTAAGACCTGTGTCAATAAGAAGAATTCTCGATTTTCCAGGTTTACGGGCTACTACAGACTCTAGAGAGTTTATATCAACTACTATAAGATCAGGATCACCGTTTTTTTTCTTTTCCTCTCCATTTATAATTTCAATCTCTCTTTCCTTTTTTAGAATTTCACACAAAGCGTCGGCAAATAGTTTACTTGTAAGTTTTACGAGTACCTTCATAGGTCCCCTTATCTATTGATCGAAAGAATTCTGAAAAACTTAAGCAAAGATGGTTTATTCAGCAGTTCGTGTCTCTTTTCTTTCTCTATCGAGAAAGATCGAAACTAATTGGAATCTGTTTGAAATCCCCAACTTTTTAAATATCCTATTTAAATGGGTCTTTACGGTCTGTTCACTAACCCCGATTTTGTGGGCGACTTCTTTGTTGGTAAGCCCCTGACAAACGTACTGGATGATCTCCCTTTCCCTTTGGGAAATATCAGCGGGAAATTTCTTAATTACATTTGGCGGTTCGTGCATGAGGGCTTTTACAAGAGCGTTATCTATCCATATCTGTCCTTCATTTATAACCTTTAAGGCTTTTTTAAAAAGAGGAATATCTGTGTATGTGGCGATAAGTCCAGAAAGGCTATAGGAAGTAAGTACTTCGACTAACTGCTCTTTCCTGAGACCTGTGTCAATAAGAACAAATTTAGCTTGTGGATACCTGTTTTTCAAATCGGTCGTCAACGAATTTAAGTCAACAAGAACAATGTCTGGATTTTCATTTTGTATTGTCTCGTTTGTGAACACTTCAATTTTTTTCTCGTCCTTTAAGATCTCGCATATGCTTTCTACAAGTAGCCTGACAGTTACACTTACAAGTATTTTCATCAGCTAACGACTATATTAATCCCCACCTTATGGGTGTTTTTATAGAATCATTATAAATAGCAAATTGTTTTTGGTCAAGGATTTTCTAAAGGATATTCGGGACTACTTTCCCAGAACCTTAAGCATCATCCGTTCGCTGTGCTTATTTTTTGACTGATCTTTAACAGAAAACATATCCACCCAAAATTCAATCGATCTTTTTTTAAACGATAACAGTAAAACTAACAAGAGAGATTAATATCTCAGCAAAAGCTAATAAAAGAAGAAAGAGACCTGTACGGATTCAAACACGACGGGCATTTCTTTTGAGATATATCCTTAAAAAAGTGACATTTTAAAAATTTATTCGGATTAGGATTTCAGTTTTTAAATCTTTTGCTCAATAAATAATTCCGAGTCAGTGTTTAAAGTCAACTTCAATAACAAAAGGACAAAAGCTTTTCCGCCTCTATATAACTGACTGAGTTCAAAACGAGCTATTTACCTTTTGTCTATTTGCCTTTTGTTTTGCTTTAGACAAAAAAGCCCGGAAGGAAATCCCTCCGGGCTATGACTGGATCTTTAAAAAGAAAGAGGTCTATTCTCTAATTTTTCTTACTCACCCTATTCCTCTTGTATAAGTTGTATATGGAAAGACCAAAAATGCCGGATCCAAGAAGTGGAAGTGCAGATGGCAAAGGTACTACATATCCACCGCCACCCGATGTTTGGATGAAAGAACAGGAATCGGCCTCGCAACCCATATTCTTATCAATACCTTTCACGTGGATACCGAAAATAAGGTTTCCTTTATCGAGACTTTGGATTATCTGATCAAAGCCCGCTCCAGAAAAAACTATCGTCAAAGACTCACCATAATCAATCCCGTACTGATTTGCACCCTCACTCTTCTTTCCAGTCGTACTGGAATTCCCTTTATTGGCACCGTTCCCTTTTTTATTGTCATTTCCCTTTTTGTCCTCAGGATTCCACGGCTGAGCACTCCAAGTGGGGCTTTTGTCTTTGAAACCCGGTAAAAAGCCTGGATCTGCCCCTGGCTGCTTGTAGTTTACCTTTCCGGAATAATTGAAATTATAAAAGGTTAGTCCGAGTGAGGAGTAATCGTAAAGATAAATTTCACTAATGAAAGGCCCACTTGCGTTATTTGTCAGGGTAAAGACAATGTTATTTTGCTGATCCGTATTAACTTTTAGACTTATCCGTTCACCTACTTCCCTTAAATACTGATTATCCGAGCAGTCTCCGATTGGCTCAAACACATAATCGGCTTTTGCCAAAAAAGGAATAAATAATATAAATATGCTTACCAACCAGAACCCTCTTCATAGCAGTTTCTCCACAAAAAGTTTTATTTCACAAAAAGTTTTATTTAATTACGATTGTTTCAGAAAGATTTGCAAGACGAAAATAGTTTGAAAATTTAAGGAAAAAGTTTTAATAAGGAAGTTCGTATTCAGGATGCCTTGAATTTACAATTTTCCTCCTTAAAGATTGTTCATCCTCGATCAAACTTAAGCGGACAAAGTTTTCACACATGCTAATTATTTCTTTAGCACCTTTTATATTTGAAAAAGCTTCTAGTGCGAAACGAAAACAACTATCAAAAAACCGATCACAGGTCTTCGTTACCTTATGCAGTTTCTAAAAGAAATGGATGAAAGGGATATGCTTAAAAACCCCACCTCGCCGATTAGGCGGTCAAAACTATTCACTCCTTTTTCCTTAGGGAAATTATTCTGAGACCCAAAAGCCCACTCCCAAGAAGTATAAAAGTTCCAGGAACCGGAACAGCAGAATAAGCTTGGGCATCAGCCTGAGCAAAAACCCAAAAAGCTCCCTCATCATTGGCTCGACCGTAAAGTCTGCCGTATAAGATCCCTTCATATTTATCGTTTAAAATTTCACCCGGTAATGCTTCCATATCAAACCAGTGTAATTCACTTTTATACCTGCTCCCCACTGATAGGTCTAAACCTACCCCCCATCCACATCTGGCGTACGCATATGGATCTGAGGAAGCAGAAAGAAGATAGTCAACTGAATAAGGAACCGAAAAAGATATCCATCCATTGGATAAAACTTTAAAGGATCCCCCTCTATGAACGTATGAGTAAGCGTAAGGTTCAACCGTTCCATAAGGACCAACATTTAAATGACCACCCAGTACAGTCGCATC
>JAOADT010000053.1 GCA_026417175.1 Deltaproteobacteria bacterium
AAATAAATCAGCATAAGAGATCTAAGCCACGAGAAATAGACGTAAACAAATCACTTGATATTATACAAAGATTAACGAAGAGCTACCAGAAAGATGTTGAAAGACTTGCCCCCTTAATAAACTCAATCGCGCCTTACATCCCAAAAAGGAGAGCTCGGGCCCTTCATGTGGGTTTATTCGGGTATTCTCGTGGAGAAGGCAAGGTAATTCTTCCCAGAGCGATCACTTTCTGTGCATCTCTTTACTCTATCGGTGTCCCTCCAGAAATTTTAGGCTTAGGGGGCTTAAAAAAGGAGGATATCGAGTACCTTAAACAGGACGTAAGTTTCTTATATGACATTAAAAAGGCATTAAATTTTTCTAACAAGAATATAATAAGTAAGCTACTCCCCGAATTGAAAATTCCCTCCGAAATAGATTTTGAATCTGACGAAGAATATTCAAAATTAGCCATGTCCATATGGCAGGGTATAAAGTTTGATGCGTCTAATTTAGAATCATTGATCCTTGAAGCCGCTGAATATAGAAATTTTTTGGGATAGCTTATTTTGGGATAGATTTTTTTAACTTTTGTCATATTTTTCAATAATCCCTGTTTTTTATAAAAAGAGAGACATTAAATTAGAGCAGTTCTTTCAAGGATTAAATTTAGTTGGTTGGTTGTTAATCTAAGGGCTATGACAATAAAAAAATTTAATTGCTAGTTTTATGAATAATAGGCTTTGTTGGTAAAAAGATTATTTTAGATTTTCGCAAACTACTTTTTTACTTGGTGTAGGGATGAAACTTTAATGGAGCATACAGTTATTTATAAGCCTATCCATTCCTTATTTAGGCGAGGTAGCCGATCTGGTGCGCAAAAAGGTAAACTTATCTTTTTTTTCCATTACAAACAATACATTTTATCAAAATGGGAAAATCGTGCTTGATTTTTTTTAAATGTTTGTACAGAATTTTTGTGTACTATTCATCAAACCCAGGAGGTGAAAATGAAAAAAGCTAAGATTCCCAAGCAGTTTGAGACGGAACTAGAGTTTCACGGCATAACGAGAAGGGACTTCTTAAAGTACTGCTCGGTTATGGCTTTTGCTTTAGGACTGTCCCAGTATGATTTCACAAGACGTCTGGTTTTCGCTATAGAGTCAAAAAAACCGCCTGTTATATGGCTTGAGGGCCAGGACTGTGCGGGATGTACCATCTCTTTTACAGGGCTTACCGATCCTCCTATTGCATCTGTCCTTCTAGATAAAATCTCGTTACGATATCACGAAACTGTAATGGCTTCTGCTGGACACATGGCAGAAGAAGTCATTCATGATACTGTCAAAAAGGGAGGTTACGTTTTGATAGTCGAAGGTTCAATTCCCGAAGCAGACGACAGGTTCTGTTATGTAGGTGGAAAACCATTCAAAACGATTCTTAAAGAAGCAGCAAATAAAGCAGCTGTAATTATAGCTGTTGGCGCCTGCGCAGCGTATGGGGGTATTCCTAGATCTACTCCGTCGAAAGGTGTGGGGGTAAGTAAGGTTATTTCTGGCAAGCCTATTATAAATATTCCTACATGTCCAGTTCATCCTGACCATCTCTTAGGCACTGTTCTTTACTTTTTGACTACGGGAAAAGCTCCTGAGCTTGACGATATTGGAAGACCTAAGCTTTACTTCAGTCAGTCGATCCACGACAACTGCAGAAGGAGAGCACATTTTGACGCAGGTAGGATGCTCACCGATTGGAATGATCCGAATCAAAAAGATTACTGTTTAATTGAGAAAGGATGTAAGGGACCGGCCGCTAAGTCAGATTGTCCCATAAGAAGATGGAATGATGGAATAAATTTCTGCATAGATTGTGGAGCACCATGTGTCGGCTGTTCTGAACCTGGATTTTATAGTGAAATGTCCCCCATCTATACAGCTGAAAGTGAAACATCTAAAAAGATTATTGCTATGAAGGAAAAAGGTCTATTATAAGGAGGTGAGCTATGGGACAGAAAATCAAAATAGATCCTGTGACAAGGATTGAAGGCCACCTGAGTATAGAGGTTGAAATCGAAGGTGGAAAGGTAAAAGATGCGTGGAGCAGCGGTACCATGGCCCGTGGATTTGAGGCATTACTTATCGGACGGGACCCGCGTGATGCTTCCTATGTAACAAGCAGATTTTGCGGAGTATGTTACAGTGTTCATCAGTTGTGTTCCGCAAGAGCCCAAGATATGGCATTTGGTGCAAAAGTTCCATGGGGTGGGACTCTTATACGAAACCTTGTGATGGGGGCAGAATACATATACGATCACCCTCTTCATTTTTATCAATTGGCAGCTTTAGATTATATTGACATAATGGCAGTTGCCAATTACAAAGGTAGAGATAAAGATCTATTGGCTGTGAAAGAAAAAATCCTATCTTTGGTTAAGGCTAAGGATACCTATCCCTTCACTCCTAGATTTACTCCTGATGAGTATTGCGTGAAGGATCCTGAAATTGTGATTCATGCTGTAAAACATTACATAGATGCTCTTAAGATGCACGCAAAAGCAAGAAATATGGGCGCAATATGGGGAGGTCGTACGCCTCATTACATGAACATAGTAGTTGGTGGGGTTACTTCATATCCTGATATCAATCAGGTAGTAAGATTCAAATCGATGCTCGACGAGCAGAAAAAATTTATAGAAGAAATTTACATTAAGGATGTAATTGCTTTTGCTGAAGGTCCACTTTTTGGACTTGCAAAGGCAGGCGTTGGAGGTGGACACAAAAATTACATTTCCTGTGGAGATTTTCCGCTTGATCCAGATTGGAAGAATCTCGTTTTCCCAAAAGGGGTAATAGTGAACTTTGATCCCAAAAATGTAAAAGTTGAGCCCTTTAATCAAGAAAAAATAACCGAATCAGTGAAAACCGCATGGTATAGAGAAAAGGAGCCTGTCCATCCTTTTAACGGTGAACAAATATTCGATTTGGATAAAAAGGGAGCTTATACCTTTATAAAGGCTCCAAGATATGATTCTAAACCTTTCGAGGTCGGACCACTTGCAAGGATGCTTGTTGCAAAAAATAAGAAGGTCATGGACTTCATAAAAAAAGGGGCAAAACCAGGAGTAGTTTTGAGACATTACGCGAGAGCAGTCGAAACTAAGCTTATAGTTGATGCCTGTTACAACTGGTTGGACCAGCTTCTCACGGAAATGACGAAACCGGGCTTTAAAATTCATGACACAGAACATTTTGAACCTCCCAAAGAAGGAATGGGCTATGGATTTATGGAAGCTCCGAGGGGAATGCTCGGACACTGGATCAAAATAAAGAACAAAAAGATAGAAAATTATCAAGCTATAGTTCCATCTACCTGGAATCTATCTCCACGGGACGAAAAAGGAACAAAGGGTCAATGTGAAGAATCTTTAATAGGTGTACCTGTTCCCGATCCAAAGAATCCAATAAATGTGGTACGGGTCATCCGTTCTTTCGATCCTTGTATAGCCTGTGCCGTTCATATAATAGATGGCGCAGAAAGATTTAAGCCTTTTGTGATTGAGTGAAGCGTAAGTGCCCTGGGGTGTTCACTACATGCTCCAGGGCATCTAATCTAGCTTCAAAGGTGGTTCTTTGAGTAAAGATCCGTATTTGTTTTTTTGGACAACTTATAAAGGACCATTAGGTTTATAAATTAAAAAGATAGAGAGGATTATGATTCCTAAACATGTGCCAAAACATAGTAAGCCACTTTCACAAGTTTCAAGAATGAGAGTTCTTTATTTTCAAAGGATATGCTGAGTGTGTGTCGCAATTTTTTTCAATTGTTTTATTTCCATGGACGAACCATAAAAGCCTAGGCTTCCCACTTCAATATTAAGACAGGGTTTCACAGTTTTTTTTCGTTAAATACCACATGCCACAATGAAACATATGTTTTCAAACGCTTCCAAAGCCTAAGAAACAAATAAAGTGGTAGTGACTCGTCGGGTAACCCGCACATTTCTCAGCTTTTTTCTCTCGGACGTCGCGTCCCATAGTTATCAGTACGTTTTTGGCTTTACTACTAGGTTTTGTCCATTATCATTCCACTTTAATGATCTTTTTATAATGATCTTTCAAATATAGAGTAATAATTAAGTGCCTTTCTGCTAATTTAACATTTAAAGGAGAGCCGAACATCTGATGGGACTTTTTAAGTTTGATAGGACATT
>JAOADT010000054.1 GCA_026417175.1 Deltaproteobacteria bacterium
GTTTACGAACACGGGAAGCAAGACCCGATTGAAGAAGAGCCTCCTACACTTACCCCTCCTACGGCTCGGCTTGAAAATAATTTTGATAACCTCTTGCGTACCAAAAAGGAGAGCGAGAGAAAGAACAAAACATATTTCCAACTTAGCCACTATCCCAATTACTCAGAAAATTTATTTTTTCCTACCTCCATTAACGAAGGAAAACAAGATGATTACAAAGAACTGTGGAATAAATTTATTGAAGATTTGAAGTTCTTAGGTTGGACGGATAATGATAAACTTAACCTCCCCTACGCTACCTGGCTTTCTCTATTAAAAAAATATACAAGCCGAATACCTTCTGCAACACCTACAGAAAAACAAAAAATATTCCCCGACATCAGTTTGTACCAACATTTAAGAATTACCTCTGCAATAGCTTCGTGTATTACATACAGTTTCCTGAGCGATAATCAGGAGACCCGGATGGATGAGAAGTACATTGATAATTGTTTGGCAAGATGGAAATCCTATAATGAGGAGTTAGGACCCATTTTGGATAAATTGCGTGCCATCGAAAAAGAATTAAAGGAGGAGAAACAAAAGGGAGAAGAAAATTCAACCAGTGTGAAAATTCAAGAACGGATGCAAGAAAAGAAAAAAATGGAGAGACAGGTAAAAGATAATATAGAAAAAGATGATATCGAACTTTTCACTTTTTTGTGTGGTGATGTATCAGGTATTCAGGAATATATTTACTCTATTCCATCCAAAGGTGCAGCCAAACAACTTAAAGCTCGTTCCTTCCTGTTACAGCTCCTGTGCGAATTCATAGCAATTTATATCTGTGAGCAATTCAACTTGCCACCCTGCAATATTATTTATTCCGGCGGAGGAAGATTCTTTATACTACTTCCAAAGGGTGTAAAAAATGAAGTAGAAAAACTTAATCTTGATATATCTAAAAAATTACTTGAATATATGAAAGGAGAGTTACATCTCCTACTTGCTACAACTTCTGTGAAGTTATCCCATTTCTGTGTTGGGGGGTTCACTTTTGTATGGAGAGAGGTAACTCAAGAAGTCGGTAAAAGAAAAAAACAAAGATACTCTGTTTTCCCTAAAGAATATTATGATGAAATCTTTGGGAAAATGGATAAAAAGAAATATCCAGTATCTAAATATATCACTGGTGAAGACCAGTATGAGGATGAAGAATCCAAAAAAGATGACGAACAATTAGAGGAGTTTGCTAAACTACTCCGTAATGCAATATGGATGGTTCGTCATAAAGTAGATAGCGTAGATAAAAATAACCCATTGCCTTTACAATTTATAAATGAATTAGGTTATGATTATGAAATCTTGAACAAAATAGAAGAAAAATTAAATTTAGACAATGTTGTAGAAATTATCTTCTTAGAAGAATTTAATATCTCTGCTACGGTAACAAAAATATTAACTAATAAGTTTGATAAAATTTCCTTATCTCTTCGTCCATTTGCTAACTACTGGCCCTCTTTGAAAGAAAATTTAGATTTTAACAAGAGGCAGAAGGAAGAAGATGATGAACGATTTGCACCTTTGGCCCCCGCTCAATTTGAAGACTTTGCTTTAGTATCCGAAGGTCCTGAAAAAATTGCTATCTTCCGGGCGGATGTAGATAACCTTGGGAATATTTTCAGTAAGGGATTGGGCTACTACAACACTTTATCCCGTTCTGCTATGTTAAGTTCAGCCCTATCCGATTTCTTTGAAGGTTATGTGAACTATCTTGCTCAAGTAAATGAATTTCTAGGCTCTATGGGTATTGTATATAGTGGTGGTGATGACCTTTTTATCGTTGGAGCATGGAATAAAGTAATTGATTTTGCATTCCAACTTCGTGAGGATTTTGATGACTATACTCATAGTCATTTGACTTTCTCCGGTGGAATCGTTGTTATTGACCACTCTATCCCTGTGCGTATATGTTCAAAAATGGCAGAAGAAGCAGAGGATAAGGCAAAATTCTATGAACGGCCAAGCGAACGACCACCCCAAAAACCGCCCGATAAAATAAAGGATACTATTGTTATCTTTGACACAGAAATCGGTTATGAAGAAAAAAAAGAACTATTCGAAATAAAAAAAGAATTATTAAAACTATCCGAACAACCAGAGAAAGATGTGGCTTTTAAAGGTGTGTTAAACAAACTCTTCGATGTTACCCATGTCTATCAGAAACAAGAGGGGAAAAAGAAAAAACTTAAAGCGAAGGGAGTAAATGGAGATGAAATAAAGAAACAAGTTATCCTCGACCGATGGAAATGGCTCCTGGTCTATGGATTGCGAAAATATACAGCAAAAGATTCAGACAAACAAACAGAAGCCGATAAAATTGTTCGTGACATCCAGAAAAAACTACTGGAACATAAAGATACTACATATAAAATTGAAGATAAACTCAGTGCCATTCTGCGCTGGGTCGAATTCTTAACGAGGGAAAAAGCAAAACAAAAAAATTAACATAAGGAGATTATTTATGTCTCAAGACAAAAACCGTGATTGGAACCAAAACAGAAATCGTGATTGGAACCAAGACCGAAATCAGCAATCATCAACCTTAAAACTCAATGATAGTTTCTTCGCAGATATGGTGAGGAACGGAATTACACCGCAGTTTATCGAAGATGCTGAGAAGTATGGAGATTATCTGGCAAATCGAGTAAAATTAACTACTTCTCAGATACGTCGCATATTTGGGCATGTTAAAAAAATTGAAAATTTTGAAGACCCTAAGAAATTTATACCCCAATTACTCATGTTGAAACCTATGCTTGCTTATACAGCAAAAAGAAATCCTGAAGTAACTGCATTAAAAGAAATTACTGATAAAGCGATAGAAGCCGTAACTTCTAAAGAAATCAGCAATGATAAAGAAAAACAATTAGCACGCTTTCGTCTTTTTTGCAATGGTTTCGAAGCAATTCTTGCTTATCATAAAGCCAAAGGTGGAAGAGATTAATTAAAACAAACATAAAGTTATAGGAGATATAACCATGAGTACAACAACGAATATCACAAAATTAGTTGCTCAATTAGTTATTAGAGGAGAGATTGAACTCCTTACAGGATTGCGTATAGGTGGTACTGAAACAGGGCTTTCTATTGGTGGTGTAGATAATGTCGTAATTCGAAATGCAACTGATGGAAAACCTTATATTCCTGGAAGTTCATTAAAAGGAAAAATAAGATGTCTGCTTGAAAAAGTCTACTGTCCAGGTAAATTAAGTGAGGTAGCTAATTCTCGAATCTTTACTTGCGATTCCTTAGAAACTTATAACAATCCCGAAAAGGGCATTATTTTTCATCTTTTCGGAACTACAAATGAAGAAATAAAGAGGTTAAAAAAGAATGGGAACACATATTCTATTGATGTCTCTCTTCCTACAAGATTAGTAGTTCGCGATTGCTCACTAACAGATGACTCAGCTAGAAAATTAGAAGAATCGCTATATGTAGACCTACCTTATACGCAAGCTAAAACCGAAGTAGTTATTGACCGTATTACCTCTGCTGCAACTCCAAGAAAAATAGAACGTGTCCCAGCAGGAGTTAAATTCAACTATGAAATGGTTCTGAATCTCTATGACCCACCTGATTTAAATGAGAAATGGCTTTCTGCATTATTAAATACTCTTAAAGAAGGTATGGATTTACTTGAAAATGATTACCTCGGTGGAATGGGCTCTCGCGGATATGGTCAAATCAAGTTTGCTACAAGAAAAGTTATACCCAACAGTAATTTGTCTAAAGTTTTAGAAAATAATGAAACCTACAATAACTGGTTGCATGATTTCCAAAGATAATTCTCCAAACAAAAAGGAGTTATTCTAATGCCCTACTATCGAGTGAAACTCAAACCGGAAGGTCCATTCTTCAAAGGTATTAATAGCCATGCGAGGAAGTCAACTGCTATAGTTCATTCCGATGTCCTGCATTCTGCTTTTATCTGCATTTCAGACACGGTAGACCCTTATTGGCTTAACGAGGAACAGGCAAAAAACCTTCTTCTTTCTTCTATATATCCCTATTATGAGATTCCTAATGATAAAAACGCAGAGGATAATGACAAAAAAATAAAAAC
>JAOADT010000055.1 GCA_026417175.1 Deltaproteobacteria bacterium
AGTACACTCTTAAATCTTCCGTGCTAGAGCGGTCCTTTCCGATTGTATTCGTGTTAAAGTACCTTGGGTAGCTCTTTAGATTTTTCATGTATACCTGATATTCCATTATTATTGAAGATCTTACCGGATCTGGCGTGGCATCAGTTAGTGCAGATTTGTCTATTTTTATTATCTACTTTTTGTTTTCAACATTGACATGGCGATTATAAAATTGATTTGGCGTGGGATCTGGATACCTTTCAAACTGAAGAGCCAAAAGAGATGAGTTTCAAATACAGTATAAGTGTCGTTCCTTTACAAGCAACCATATCACTACAATGACTTAAACGTAGTACTCCGCATGTTGTTTGTCTGATGAGGATAGGGTGGTTTTTCGGTAAAGGGGGATGCTACGGTCGGCGAGAGTATTTAAGTTCGAATTCGAAACTTTTTACCATCCGTACTTCAGGGTATTTCTCCTTTATGTACCCTTCAACGTCGGGACTATATACATATCCGACTATGAAGGGATATATTTGCCCTTTAAGATGAGCACTTAACCTTTTTATGAGTGAATAAAATCGGTCTATGTCCTTTTTACCTGGCTTTGCTTTGCATTCTCCTATCATATATACCTTCTCGCCATTTTTCTTCCCTTCGACGTATATGTTTACTTCGTCATACCTTCCATCTGGGTAGACTATATTCCTTCTTTCTATAAGGTCTACCTTTATTCCAAACTCTTTCACCGCGAATGCCGGTACATAAGGCATTATCCTGTCTTCGAGGCCGTATCCAACAGTATCAGAAAGATTTCCAAGAAGCTCTCTTGTTTTTTTGTGGTCTTGAACAAGAGCTCTCAATTCTTGTTCCGTCCTTTTCTGAGCTTCGGAGAGTTCAGTTACCTTTTGCTCAGTCTTTTTCTGGGCTTCTGCAAGTTCACTTACAACACTTTCTAGTCTTGTTAGTCTTTCTTCGGATTTTTTCTGTGATTCAGCAAGTTCGTTTATTCTCTCTTCTGTTCTTTTCTGAGCTTCAACAAGTTCGTTTATTCTTTCTTCTGTCCTTTTTTGGGCTTCAGCAAGTTCAGTTACCTTTTGCTCAGTCCTTTTCTGGGCTTCAGCAAGTTCACTGACTTTTCTTCCAAGCTCTGCCACTATCTCCTTCAAACCTAGAAAGTCGGTTCTTTTGACAGTTTCCTTAACGCTTTTTTCTATTTCTTCAAGCAGCGCGAGAAATACCCCTTTCAGTTTAGGATCTAGATTTTCAAGCTCTCTTATTACTCGCGTACTATACGGCATGTTTAATCTCTTTGTGTGAAATTATAGCATAGTACTTCCCGTGCGACAAAATTATTGTTCTTTTTCTTTTTGGTAGATTCCGAATCTGTGCGTCCTCTTCTCAAAAATACCTGAGCCTCGGCTCTGAACTCAAACTTATCAAAACCAATCTCCAGCAAAAAGACTCCTTACCCTTTTTCTGTTTTTCCGCCCTATCGCTACAAAGCTCCTATTTTTTGCTAATGCCAAAACATAAAGCCTGAATGCTAAAGTAATATTCGCTGGATCTGGCATATGACTGATTTCTGCCTAAGGAGATCGCAGAGCAACCAGATAGATGGACTTTAGAGGCTACCACAGGCCTGGGCGGCTTTAGCGTTTACCTAAGGCAAATATTGTAAAGAAGGCCTTCCACCTAGCTTTAAGGACTAGCTTAGCCTAAGCGACTTGGCCCATTAAAAATCGCGAAATACGACTATCCTTTCTAGTTGCTATCACTTCGACTTTCCCACCTAAAGTTTTAAATGAGGCGCTTTTTCATCTAATAAGGATTTTGCCATTGAATCTTAGTCATTATGTGGCTACGACTTATACTCTCAGAAAAAGAAGCTTGACAACTGTAAACAAAATTAAGACAGATGATAATAGCTTTCATATTTATGGATATTACTGCTCTTCCATCATATCGTAGAAATTGTAAATTCGAGCCGAAATGGCTGTTGCCTATGAAATAAGAAGGCATCGCTTATTTTAAGCTCACTCTGTGCCTAGAAGCTGTCCTAGTTGCCTTGGCAATTTAGATTTTTGAAAAAAGCAGCAAAAACCAAAAAAACTCAACCCGTTGTTTTAAAATTAAGCATTAAAGTTTTTTTGCGCATCAAATCTTTCTTTCATTTGCATACATTAATCGATAAACAATAAGGACAATATTTAAACTACAGGTCTAGGAAAGATTTACTTTGAGCCTATTTGAGTGCACTCATCTAATTGATTCTATACGCAAGTAAAGCTAAAGAGAAAGGGAGAAATAACGTTCAGAGATTTAGGGTAAAAGTTTGGGGTATCTAGAAAGAATTTTCCCTAATGTCTGATACATTACTAGCCGAATCTAGTCCCTGTTTTGCCTTTCTGTGCTGGACCTATACTTAAGCATCAGGCCCATTATCTTGGAAAAAATTTCTTTCCTTTTCAGACGGAAATTATTAACGGAAATTACTAAAAAGACACTTCGGTAAAAAAGGTACATGACTCTGTCAGCTTTCTCACTATCTCGGAGCCACTGGTTTGATAATGTTGGCGGATCCATGTGTACACCAACGAGGTGTTTACTTACGTAGTGTACACTTACGGTGAATGAATACACTTGGAGCATCGCGAAGAACAAGTTTTACGTATTAAAGAAGTAAAGAGAGGAGAGGCACAGAAGCAGTCTTTTCATCTTTAAGATGTTTTTTGCCAAGGACGCATAATGATTGAGATTAGAAGTTTTCTTGAACTGTTTTTCTCAAGCCGAAAATGATGTGCATTTGTTACACGGCTAATTTCTCTCTTTGCTTTCTTCATCGGGACTAAAAAATTTTATTTCTTTCTGCAGCCAGTTGAAAGCCATTTATCTTGTGTGTTTAATGATTACATTATATACTTATAACATGCAGACAACCAGGGGCTTTAAGATAACTCCCGACATTAGAAGAGAAATTGAGAGAATAGTCGATGAAAGAATAAGGGAAGTCCATGTAATAAGGGAAGACTTTTCTGAGCTTAAGGCTATAGTTAGAGAACTTCTAGAGTCACAGAAACAATCAGAGACACGTTTGACAAGCATTGAAAGAACAATTGAGAAACTGGCCTTGGCTCAGAAGAGCACACAAGAAACAATAGGGGAGTTAGCTCAGGCTCAGAAGCAGGCTGAGGTAAGGTTAACTAGGGTTGAGAAGGCGGTTGAAGAGTTAGCTCAGGCTCAGAAGCAGACCGAGCAGGAGATAGCAAAATTAACTGGTGCTATACGAGAGGTGAGACATGAGCTTGGCGGTCTTTCAAGGTCTGTAAGCTATGCATTCGAAAATGAAGCATTTAGAATGCTTCCCGTTCTTCTTAAAAACAAATATTCCTTGCAGATCATCGAAAAATTTATAAGGGCTGAGATAGCTGGAAAAGAGATAAACATCTTCGGTCGGGCAAAAAAGGACGGTCAGGAAGTCCTCATAGTTGGAGAAGCAAAACTAAGGCTGGATGACAGAAAAGACAAAATAGACGATATCTTCGACGAAATAGATGAAAAGGTGGAAGCCGTAAGGAAAGAATATGGAGCTGTGCCCATTGTTAGAATACTTGTCACTCATTTCGCGACAAAGGCTATACTAAAGAAGGCTCAAGAAAGAGGCATAATTGTTATCCAGAGCTTTGAGTGGTAGCTTGACACCCTTCAAGCTTTTTTACATGTTATATTGAGTTTCTTATGGATTTTTTGTATCAATGGCCCCTTAGATCTATCCAATGTGTATTCGAAAAGGTATCGGGCCCACTTACAGCATAGTAACCACCACAGTTTCTTTTTGTTTATGCATCTTGTCAAACTCCCTAACGACTGGTACCAGTCAATTTTCTGCCTACTTTTTCTGTTTTTATACCTATGGCATTGTTTTTCCCGCAATTTTCTTAAGACACAAAAGGGCTATGTTATTCTGCCTTTACTCTGCTACAAAATCCGAATACGTATGGCACTTTTCCTGCTCATTCAGTGAGCGTTTGAAAAATTCCCAATACGCATTTTGCTGACGCAAGCTAAAGTAGAACTCTTACCAACTAAACGAGACTTCTTGCTCGGTTTTTATC
>JAOADT010000056.1 GCA_026417175.1 Deltaproteobacteria bacterium
GTTTTCTATCATGAGATTCCTCTGTGCATTCCTTGATACCCCATTGAAATATCTTTTGAGCATCCATATCTCATTTACCCGATAAAAGGTGTCTTTTGTTGTAAGACCAAAAAGGACAGCATAGTTATTGTTGTAGCCATAGATCAGTTCTTTATTTTCACTTATCATCCCATAGCTCGATGTGTATGCTGTGATATCCGGATCCTCCCTTACCAGATCTTCGATCAGTCCAGAGGATAATTCTTTTTTGACCTTGGTTACTATCTCATATGGCATCTTAAAAGAAGAACTTTTTTCAACAAGGAAATACCCATTCTCATCTTTAAACCACGTTCTGTCCGAGCCTATTATTACCTGTCTCCAATAACTCTGCATAAGGACAGCGTAAAATCTCTGCTTATACCGTATGATTACCGCTGCGGATCTCTTGGCACCAAGTCTTTCAACAGAAATGAAAGCTTCTTCTATAGTTTCAAAGCCCTGAAGAGGCCCGAAATAGAGTTCCTTTTCCTTTAAGTTTTTTATAGAGTCGAGTATCTTGATATTGTAAATTGGCATACGTAACCTCCGGAGTGAATCATGGACCTAAACAATCATTTCCGCTTTGTATATTAGTCCTGGAAGGACGGGTGTGTGTTTTGAAGGATAAAATCTTTCATACGGAAACAACTTTTGTTGAAAATTCTAGGCATTATAAGTAATATATAAATAACAAAAATCATAGTAGTAGGATATCCGAAAAAAATCAGTCCATAAACATGGGTCATTCGGGACCTCCTGTTTAGTACCCAAAAATCAAGCTTCAAAAAAACAAGAAACACTTTCTGCCTACGGGAAGTGTTTTTGAACAGAAAGTAGGGGTTAAGCCCACCTTACGGGTTATGAGGCAACTAAACCCCATCTAAGGGGGTGAGGTCTACCTTGAGTAAGAAGGAGGACAAAATGACACAGAGAAATGAAAGAAAATATGATACCTCCTGTTTGGACAGGGAATCCCCCTGTTTGGAAAATCTGTCATCTCAAGATACCCTTTCACCGGCACGAACCCACTTCAAACCCGAAATCCCTAACCTCCGTTTCAACAGCGGCATAATCTACGCAACCGCAAAGGCTGTAGAGTACCTAAAGCAAGGTATAGGACAATCCAGACGTTCTTACAAAAAAAGCATGGGTCGTGTTCCTTACATCCACTCCTACGAGACCCTAACAAGGTATGTAGGCATCTTCAACAACTTCAAAGACACTGTCCTTATCCCCGAAGGGGCAAATAAGATCCACAAGATATCTACAAATCACATAGACATTCACTTCAAAAATCTTCTGGATAAGAATTGTTCAGAGAAAACCATAGCCAGCAATGCATCTGCGTTAAACAAGTTTTTCTACGCATTCGGAAGATATGACCTTGTAAGATACACAAATAGCTTGAGACCACTTTGGAAATCCCTGTCTGCAGCTCCACTTAAAACAAAACCTTTCACCAACCCTGAAAAAGTCATAAAAACCATGAGATCCCCTTATAGAGAAGGTGCCATAATCCAGTATTTGACTGGTGCAAGGGTATCTGACATAAGGAAGGTCTATGAGTGGGTAAAAGAGAACCCTGAAAGTGAGATCATCTTTATAAGGAAATCAAAAGGTGGAAGAAATAGAACCATAAACTACTCGGAAAGACCAGTGGCCCTGGCACTGGTAAAAAATGCAGTACTTAAGCTTGATATGCACTATGGCTCAAGGATCGATTGGCTTCTCTACATGAAGGAATACACCACTGAGGTAAGAAACGCAGCAAAAAAATGTGGTGAGATCTACTCCGGTACACATGCATTCAGAGTAAACTACGCAAATGAGAGATACATTCAACTTTCAAAAGAAGATGACAACTTTACAGAAAGGGAAAAGGTCATTCTTTCCATAATAACAGAAGAGTTAGGACACTCAAGGATACCGATGGCAAGATATTATATTCATTCACAGAGATGAGTATCTTGAAAGTAAAGAACCATTTTACGTTATATCCACAATCTATTTCACTTTTTCGGTAAAACCTCCTACATTGTGAGAAGAAGATCAAGCTAAATAGCTTCTTTAGACTGTTCTCACTTGACGCTGAAATACAAAGAGTAGCCTTTCCAAAGGAATTTAAAATTATTCATTTTTCTTGCTCGGTTTTTCACCCTCATGATATAGTTCTCAAGTAACATTTTGGATATCCTCTCACTGGTTATCGACGCAAGGGCTGGATCAGAGAAGGCTTGGAACCGTCTTTATGTATTTCTCGTTTCCTTTGCAGATAAAGTCATTATAAGGTTACAATCATACGTGAACGTAGAAGATCTAAAAAGCCTAAACATAAAGAGACCCTTTGTATTTTGAGGACATCAAGAGACAAAAAAGTACAGATATCCACTCAATACCTCTTGGAGTTATCGGAGAAAGCAAATTCAAGATACCAATGTCCAGCATTGGACGGTTAAAGGGCTACCAGTTTAGAATAGCTCTATTTTTGGACCATCAGCAAATGTTTTAGCTGAGTCTTTGGGAAGAATCTTGGCGTTAGTCTCTCTTTAGCTATGCATTACCTAACGCTCAAAGAATTTCTCCACTAGTCTATGTACTGTTTGCGGTTTGTCGGTAGATGTGAGGTCTCTGGACCAGCTCCATAGTTCCGAGACATAATCCGAAAGATTTTTCAAATCGTCACTTACTCTTTCTATTTTCTGTCTTATGACATACTGAAACTCAATTTTACCCAAAAATGTCAGTAACGACCTTGCGGATAAGCATGTTCTGCCTGGCTATCGTTTTAATCATTTCATTTACAACCCTTCCCATTGAGCTTAATGATTCCCCTATTTCTGGACACAGCATTAAAATAAGCAGTAAAGTGATATTGCTTTAACACTGTTTTAATATTATGAAGTAAGAGAAGTCATTAATCCCGCACAGAATTTCTTGTGAAACAGTTTCAAGGCAATTTTGCGGTAAGAATTGAATGTGTTATATCAACAAGATCAAAATTGAACAGTATAATTCTTTTCTTGAGTTCTTCAAAGAGTCTTGTCCCACCGATATTGTATCTACGAAAAAGTCGGAATCTTTATTCTATATGAAAACACATAATCACAGATTCTTTTGAAATCCTGCTTTTCGTGCGGGAGACCCATTATAAAAAAGATGCCCACACATCATTCTTTAAATTTCTTAATATTTCGACCGCGAGATCGTTGTATTGACCTTATTTCTTTTTTCAATGCATCGAGCCCGTTCACCGTTATCTTTTCAAATATCATAAACACCCCCGTAACCCTTTTAGTTCTAAATTTTAATAAGGCTCGGATATCCTCTTATGGTGTAATTCCCGGTTTAAAATATGTACTTTCTTTTTTCACTTTTTTAAACAGGACAGATATTTGTCGTTAGCAAGAAAGTTATCGTGCGTAATAAGGACGTATCGTTATTTGATGTTTCGAATTTAGTTGTGCACTCTGTCCGCTATTGTAAACCTAAGTCTTTTTTGCAGAATTGACATGCACAGCAAGATTAAAACTCATGGATACCATCACCTGAGATCTCCAGAAGCGCTAAAGGCTTTTAAACCCAAATGGCAATGCTTCTATCCACAAGATAACTTCTTAGAAAAGGCAATAAATACATATTCTTCTTTGGACTGTCTTTTTTTGACTTAACACTAAATTTTCCGTTTAGAACAAAGCCCTCCACAGGTTTTAAGATATTTCCCTTTTTGCGAGATTCCGCAAATTCCAAAAATGTCCTGTCGCCTTCACCTACTAACATCGCATTTATCAAGTCACGGTAGAGAGTTTCCACATTAAACAAAGCGTCCATTCTGCCAATCGGGACAAACATTGCAGGCGAAATCTCTTTCACTTTCTCCACTATGTCCACAACAGGTCCGCGATGGACACATCAAAAGAAACTTAATCCGCAAATATATGGTCCCAGATGACGGATGAAAGTTAAAGTCTATTTTTCAATTTCGTGGTCTTCTATACCGCCGATATATCTGCGAGTCCATGTGTTCAAAATGATTGGTAGATTGTAGAA
>JAOADT010000057.1 GCA_026417175.1 Deltaproteobacteria bacterium
AGGGGAAAAGACTGGACTTTTTTTTAAGCCACTCATTCTCTACCTTTAATTGGCCTATCTGCTTGTATAACTCCTCTTTTTCTTCTTCACGGGCACGCTCTACCTTTTCATGCTTTTGTGAAAATATGGAAGGTATTTCATCCAATACCTGCTTTTTCCATGCTGTTATCTGGTTTGGATGGACCCCATATTCACTTGCTATCTCAACAATTGTTCTCTGACCCCTTATTGCTTCAAGGACTACCATTGTTTTAAACGATGCATCGTGTTGTCTTCTTCTTGAACTATTCATTCCTCTTTCCTCCCTCTGCTTGTATTATATTGTATCCAAAAAGAAGAGGATGTCCAAACTTAGTTCTCTGTCCAGTTTATGGGGGGAATTATAACCTACGAGACCAGAAATACCGCACATAGTTTAGTTATTCACACTAATCGTTTAAAAAATTTTGCTTCTTGTCCCTACCGTACTTGTTTGAAACAAGGTATTTAGGCATCTTTTGAATTCTGTTCCATCCTATCTTGAGATTTTTAAAGCCGTGCGGAACAAGTCCAAATTGGCCTGTATCACTGACTGATCTTGAGTCTTTCTTTTTACGTAATCGATGCATCGCTTTCGCCACGCATGCCGGTCTTTGAGTATTGACTCTGCAGTTTCATTGATTATCCGGGCAAAACCATTAGGACCAAGCGACAATGGCAGGGTCCATCCTACTTTTTCCTTTTCCAGATCCTTCCAGGGTGTTTGGTCTGAGATAAGAACAGGCACTCCGGCCGATAAAGCTTCTACAATTACATGGCCGTAGTTTTCGCTACGAGTAGGGAATAGGAATAGGTCGTAGTTTTTTAGGGTTTTAATTACTTCTTCGTACAACAAATGCCCTTTGTATTCCGTCCTGATATGTGGGGGAAGACTATTAATTTTCTCTTGGCATTTCTCCCAATATTCCTTATCTTCAATTGTGCCGTAAATATGAAAATCCAGTTTGGTATTTACAAAAGTTAGCGTGTCAAGAGCAAAGTCGAGATTCTTCTTTTTGACGATTCGGGATAGAAAAACAAGCTTTAGTTGTCGATTAGTCTCATTTGTGGCTACACTAACAATGTCTTCAGCTATTTTGTCTGCTATATTCGGTGCTATGCATACTTCCACGGACCTACCGTAGTGTTTTTTGATTACCTCGACTTCCTCGATAGAGGATGCCTGCCAGATCACTTTATCATATAGTTTCGTAATCCTTGTAAGAACTAAAAAAAGACTCTTTATCATTTTTTTAAATGATAAAGCGCCTGGAAAAAGTTCACCTCGCGGAGCAACTACAATAGGTTTATCACTTGCTTTGAGCAGTTTAGCTGCGATAAGCGGGAGTAACGTGAATCTTAGGTTGAACAGACTGTTGAAATAAAGGACATCATGAGGAGTATTTTTAATAATACGTTTCCAATGAAAGATGTTTTGGCTTGAAGGTGGTACATAGTAGACCCAAGCTTTGTCTACACTTGTCCATCTATGTGGTTCAATATTTTTGTAAGGATTTTTATCACCAAAATCACGGTCAGAAGTGACAATGTAGAAACATAATTCATTGGATAATGTTTGAACCATATTGGCTAATGTTCTTATGGGCCCCCCAGATTTATAACCAGGGAGGTAATATCGTAAAAATGTTAAAATCTCAATATTTCTCTCTATTAGCGCCATAGGAGTAAATCAGTATATTTTCTGGGTTTTGAGCCAATTCATTAAAACAAAAATACCCCACACCCTACTCCAAGAAACCCTGTTCTCTAAAAAATTTTGCCAAAGTGTATTAAGACCAGATTTACTAAACGGCCACATCATTTCAGGTATATCGGTGGAGAGAAAGGATGATTCCATTTCATCCTTCAGGGCTGATTTAAGCCACAGTGAAAAAGGAAGCTCGAAGCCCCTTTTGGGACGGAAGACACATTCTTTCGGTATAAGGCCATCTAACGGCCGGGTCAAAAGGGGTTTAGGGACTCTTGAATTGAGTTTTAAATTGCCAGGGATTTTCATCACAAACTCAACAAGCTCCGGGTCAATGAGGGGGACACGTACTTCTAAGGCATGGGCCATACTCATCTGGTCTGTGTCGCGAAGGAGCGTGCTTCTCATGTATGTAGTCATCTCAAAAGCAGATATCTGATTAATAGGGTCCATCTTTGAAATATCCTTTATAATGTGAGAAAAAGCCGTAGCTTCCCATGGCCTTTTTTCCCATAGATCTTGCAAGATAAGGTTTTTTATCTGTATGTCGCTTAATACCCTGCGGGTATAAAAATAAGGCAGAAGCTTGGAACCAGTAATCCCAAGCAGCCTTCTTAAAGACTCTATTCCATATTTAGGTAAAAAAAATCTTTCCACTTGCTCAGCAAAACCATTTGAAAGTAGCCCCGACAAAAATTTTATTCTATTGGCAAGTCTCGCTTTAAGAAAGCCACTATATCCTCCGAAAAGTTCATCTCCACCCACTCCTGAAAGAGCCACTGTCAAGCCTGACTCTTTTGCAGCTTTTGATACAAAATACGTGTTTAAGCCGTCCATGCTCGGCTGGTCAAAGGCAGATAGGGCTTGATCTATGTTTTTTATAACTTCTTCCCCTGTAAGCAAAACCTCGGTATATTCTGTGTTAAATCTTTGCGCAACCAACCGAGACCACTGTCTTTCATCGTATGGCCTTTCTTCAAAAACAAGTGAAAATGTACGCACAGGACCCAAATCTGCCTGTTTCATAAGTCCTACAAGAGCACTTGAATCTATACCACCACTTAAAAATACACCCAGGGGCACATCAGATATAAGTTGAGACCGAACTATCTCTGCGAGTTTTAGCCTCAGTTCTGAATAAACATCTTTCCCTATCAAAAGGCTATCTGCCACAGGTGGAAACTTCCAGTAGTTGATTCTTTCTTTGGATCTTATAGTTCCATCACTTTCTATGGTAAAGGTTTGATAATGAGCAGGAGGGAAAGACTTTATCTCATCTACCAAAGTAAAAGGTTCTTGCACTGAACCATAGGCCAAATAAGACCAGAGTCCTTCTGTATCGAGTCTTTTTGGGATAAGCCCTGTTGCCAAAAGGGCCCGTACTTCAGAGGAGAAAAGGAGTAAATCGGGTTTTTCATAAACATAGAGTGGTTTGACCCCCAAAGGATCCCGGGCCAAGATCAGCATTCTTTTTTTTGCGTCCCAGATGGCAAAGGCAAAAATCCCTCTTAGTTTCTCAATGGCATTTACTCCCCACATACCATAAGCCTTAAGGATTACTTCAGTGTCCGTATTAGATTCAAAGGTCTCTCCAAGACTGACAAGTTCCTTTTTTAGTTCTATAAAGTTATAAATTTCACCGTTATATATGATACAGTTTCCCCGTTTATGGTCCACCATTGGTTGGTGACCTGCCATTGAGACATCGATCACAGAAAGGCGCGTGTGTCCAAATGTAACTTTTACGTTGTTTGGCAATTCTGTAGCATACTCATCCCAAATCCATATTCCAGAATCATTGGGTCCCCTATGTCGAAGCTTTGATATCATAGCCTCAACGTGAGGTATGACAGAATGTTTATCTCTTTTAATTATTCCCGCTATTCCACACATTTAAAATCGCAAAACCTTCAGATAGTTTTTTGCATAATCTTCTGTACTAGCCCCCGTTTAGACCGGACACCCTTCTAACCAAAATAAGTTGTAGTAATAGCCATAGAGTTATTACTATAATTAACAGGAAGGAGGGAAAAGGTATATGAGTCCGGTAGAGATAATAACTTCCATACAGAGAAGGAGACGTTGGACCCCCCAGCAGAAGAAAGCCATGGTGGAGGAGGCAGAACAACCAGGGAACAGTATATCTTCTGTGGCAAGAAAGTATGAAGTCCATCCAAATCAACTT
>JAOADT010000058.1 GCA_026417175.1 Deltaproteobacteria bacterium
AGCAAAAATCAATGGCTGTTGAAAGGATTAGCGCTATTTTCTTGGAAAGTACCGGAAAGATATGATTGTAAGTTGCCGTATTTAAGACTTGAAATTGAGGGTGTAAAAAAAGTCGGAACAGATAGTTCAATTCCTAAGACTAGTGTGAGTGATGATACACAGCGAGTAAAGGAACTGCCAGATTCAGGCAGTGAGAAGAGTAATTCCGGAAATAGCTGAATATGCAAGGAAAGAGGGAAGAAAAAGACCTATTGGTGATTCTTACCGTGAAACTAACAATAGATAAAGAACAATTAAGCGGAAGTAAGATTGAAGAGAAAATGAACAATCGTTTCGGGCGCGAATCCGAATTCGGGTTCGATCAGGTTAGAGCTCTTGATCCTCTTCCAGAGGGCATTTGTATTGTTTTACTTAAGAAAAACATTAAAATTAACTCCAACGAAGGAATAGAGGGGTCTACGATTAAAGAGGCATGGAAAGGAAAAGGAGAGCAGGAGATTGTGAATGAAGTGAAAAATGAAGTGAAAAAGGTTATTAATGGGACTAGTAGTAACTCTTCATCCTCAAATACCAGTTTTCTTATTTCCTACTTGCTTCATATAAAAAATAATAGCTCCTACAAAGGAGGCATGAAGAATCTAGGAAGTGAAGAACTAGCTAGATACCAATACTTAGGGACTCTTTATAGTCTGAAAGTAGAGGAAGAAAAAAGAAGGTTTTTCGTATTGGAGACGAATTCAACTTTGCAAAAAGATTTGGAGGAGTACTTTACTTGGCTTTTTGCAGAAGTAGAACATGTTTTTCATCTAGTCTGTTTTATGTCAGGAGATCTTGTTCAAGAACTTAAAGGAGAAGAAAAAGTTAATTCAGGTCTCAAAAAGATTGAGGATGAGCTTCTTAAATATATGGAAGAGGAAAGGAAGAAGTTCGAGTTAGTTGGTTCCGGAGAGGTGGAGAAGATTAACCTGAAATTTTCTGAGCTAAGAGAAGGCGTTGCAAAATTGGAAAAGCGGTTATCGTTTTTTGAGGACAAACGGCTACTTTTTAAAAACAGGATTGAACACTTAGAATGGCGAGTAAGGAAGTTTGAGAAACTGATTAAGCTGGACTCAGATTGTGAAGAGGATAAATACATATCGCAGATTGAAGCAAAAAAATGGGAGAAAACTGACCTGTTGGATCGTCAACTGGCTAATCTTAAAAATTTTCGTGACGAAGTGAAAAAACTAGTAGAGATTCTAAATATTCACTTTTCTGAACACAGAAGTTTAGCGTCGCAAAGAGAAGCTCGCTTACAGAGTCTTCAGAATAGCTTAATAGCAGCAGTAGCTTCGACAATAGGTTTAGCAGAAGTGCTAGGGTTGAAAATTGAACCGATGAGAAGCTCGCAAGACATGCTGGAGCAGCAATGGAAGTTAATAGTGATCTCTTCTGTAAGCTTTCTGGTTTTTTTCTTGAGTCACGTCCTGTTTAACCTTAGAAGAGCAAATACATGGGTTGATTATCTACTGGCTTGTTTGTCAGGATTAGCTGTTGGAGGCTTGATATACCCTTTTGCAGGTCCTTATTACGCTGTTCCTGTTATGATTCTCTGGGGGCTATTTTCGTCTTTCTTTATACTTTTTATGGAAAGATTTACTGTGGAAAGTTCATGTAGTAAGAGGGAGAGATTGAGTGGTAAGCAAAGTCAAAAAGGGGGAAAGGATGTAGGAGAATATTGGATATCTTCGACAAAAGAAACTTTCAAAAAAGCCTTAGTTTCTTCAGTAGAAGATATAAAAAGTTTCTTTAGTAGAATCAGAAAAGAGTTATCCTATCTTTTTCAAGGCGGTAGCATCAAAAGCAAGAATAGCGGAGAGAATGTGAAAAATAGCGAGGACATTAAAGATCTTTTGCACAGTGACATCAAAAGCAAAAATAGCGGAGAAAATGTGAAAAATAGCAGGGGCATTAAAAAACTGCTGTCCGTTTTGCTTGTTTTGTTTGTTGCTTGCCTTATTGCTTCTCGAGAAAATGCGAAAAATAGTAAGGACATCAAATAACTCGAAAAATACCTACGAAACGAGAAGAATAGATGCATATAGTAGTCAAGAAAGTTTTTTCGTCAGGTTTGTGAAACGTATGTAGGAGATAAGAGAGATTTTCAAAGAGGCTCGTCGGAGTTTTGTTGATCATTGAGTTTTTGTAGGTTTTTTCTGAAAATCTTAGAGGGGTTGTTAGGTTTTCTGCGAGAGGTTAGATTGTAAGTACTAGGAGAAGTACAGTGGCACTTAGAGGTTATTTTACTGCGGTACGTTGCCTTGTCTTAGCGGGTTTGGGGAGTAGCTTGAGCGGGCTATTGAGTTCAGGAATCTTGGCAGTAGTAAACGGATTGGTGATGGGATTGGCGGTAGTTTTAGTTATGGGAGGTTCGATCAGCACAGACATCGTAGAAAGCGTGATTGAGTGGGTGCTGATACCAGTGAGCGGAGGGTTATGTGGGTTGCTCGCAGGTGCTGTTGGCATTGCCTTAGCTTACCGACTTAGTTTGCATGGTTACTGGTCCTTGTTGTGGTTGCTTTGCTGGACACTAGCCGGTCTTTTGATTTGGTTAGCCGGATGGACGGTGCATCAAGATTTGGAGAGGTTGACTCTAGTTGTTTTCTTGGGTTGGGGGCTTATGGGTCTCATTTCGACTTTGGTATTCGCATTTTTTACGGCGCGACAATAGTGTCGCAAGCCGAACCGACATTCCTTTTGTAAGAAACAAGGATAGGCGAAAAAATCGGGTAGGAAGATTCAACGATAAAGGCGCGATTCCGTCGCAAAATCTCTTTCTCAAAAATGCTTTGTCCAATATAGAGTCTCGCAAAGTTCCGTAAGAAGTCTATTCGATTAGGTAGGTGTCCATGCTCAACTACCCAGCTTCAAGACCATTCGCTACAGACACAACAAAGAAGACTTCTGCTTTGACTATCTTTCACAGGACCCAAAAGACACGCTAGAAGAGCTAGTCATCATTGAACTGACAAGTAAGAAAGAAGGTCTCAGCAAAAAGCAAAGCGAGAAGAAAAGGCTGGGTAAATAGGTGCATGTGGCTTCAGACATGCAAAGTGGTAGAGTGGTGAGTGTGCCATTGAGCTTGTGGAAACAGAGGTAAGGAAGGCGAAGTGAGGCTGGGGTAAGGGTAGTGAAAGCAGAGATGGTTTGGTGAATATGTGAGGAGTAAGTGAGAGTATTATTAACTTTTTTGAGCAGGTGCGTGAGTGTGGTGGGCAGATTGGGTATGCGGGGAGTGGTAGGAGATAACGGGATGATTATCGAGACATGGCGGCTTGAAATTGTAAGTCGTAAAACCTTTTGTAGATGCCTTTTTTGCTAAGAAGCTCATCATGAGAGCCGATTTCAACTATTTTTCCTTTTTCCATGACTACGATAATATCAGCTTGTCTGATGGTAGCTAATCTATGAGCAATAATGATTGAGGTTTTATCTTTCATCAAATTTGCAAGTGCTTTTTGAACCAAATGTTCACTTTCTGCGTCGAGTGAGCTGGTTGCTTCATCGAGGATAAGGACTGGTGCGTTTAGTAGTATTGCTCTAGCGATAGCAATTCTCTGGCGTTGACCGCCTGAAAGAAACTGTCCTCTTTCGCCTACGATCGTGTCGTAACCTTGAGGTAGAGATTTAATAAATTCATGTGCGTAGGCTATCTCAGCAGCTTTTTGGATTTCTTCATCGGTAGCATCTGGTTTTCCGTATGAAATGTTGTAACGAATTGTGTCGTTAAAGAGGATCGTTTCTTGCGTTACTAATGCAATTTGTTTTCTTAAAGAGGCGACTTTAATGTCTCTCAAGTCAATGC
>JAOADT010000059.1 GCA_026417175.1 Deltaproteobacteria bacterium
AGAGACAGCCATACGACTGTTGACCCACCTGAACTTGTACGCTTTATTCGAGAAAATTACCATGAAGTGTCAATCAGCTATCCAGAATTGACAATGTGGCAGCTAATTGTTAAGAAACGCATACCGCCAACTAGACAAGCAAGATTTTGTTGTGACGTTCTTAAAGAGCAAGGTGGGACAGGAAGAGTTGTGGTTACAGGAGTAAGGTGGGCAGAATCAAATAAAAGAAAGAACAACCGGGCAGCATTTGAAATAATGACGAAAAGCGGCTCAAACAAAAAGCTTATGAATGATAATGATGAAGCACGGAAAATGTTTGAAACATGCATGAAACCAGAGAAAAATAAGCGAATAGTCAACCCGATTATTGATTGGGAAGATCAAGACGTATGGGGTTATATCAAGAGCCGTGGAATAAAGTATTGCAGCCTTTATGATGAAGGTTTTGAGCGTCTTGGATGCATAGGGTGCCCATTAGCTACTCAGAAGAGTAGGGAAAATGAATTTAAAAGGTGGCCTACATATAAAAGAGCATACATAAGGTCGTTTCAAAAAATGGTTAACGAACGTGAAGCACTTGGGCTTAATTCATGCTCTAAACATTGGACTTCAGCGCAAAGAATCTTTGATTGGTGGATGGAATATACGCCACCACCGCCAGAAATTATGGACGGTCAGATAGAAATGGACGATGTTAGTTAGTTCGCAATCTAAAGATTATTTGAAGGAGTGAGGTTAATGTTTAAGTGGCTATTTTCAAAGCTTCTTAAGCGCAAGTATATAACAGGCATTGACCTGGGTAATGGGACGGACTATGGGTGCAAAACTGAAGGATACAGGGATTCCAAGGGTGTTGCCCATATTACAAAAGTAACGTATATGGACCGGAAGGGCTAAGGTGAGGGTATGGCAATAGAAAAGATTATATGCCCCGATTGTGGCGGCGAGGATTTTAGGCACGTAAAGACTGATATTGTCTGCCAGGGATGCAGACACGTACTCACGGATGAAGAAATCGACAAGCTGCTCAAAGAGAGCTATGAGCAGTTTCAGCGTGGCGAGCAGCCCTGCGGAAAGTGAGGAAAGGATGAATAGATACATAGCATTTGAAGAAAAAGGGACAGTGCATTTTGTAAAAAACGATTTAGGAAAGTGGGTGCGTTTTGAAGATATTGAGGCCCAGCAGCAGGAGATAGAACAGCTAAAGGCACAAGCGGCGGCAATGAGAGAAATACTTGAAACGCTTGAGTTTTGCAGAGAACGATTTCCTGCGGTTTCACAATTCTGTCCCGTGTGTGGAACAGTAGAGAGCGAAGGGCATACAGATGACTGTGAACTTTCAAGGCTCATATATGGCGAGCCCGTTGACTACCACAACCCCGCCGATACCGCCGAGATAGACCGCCTCAGTAAAAAGGTAGACACCCAGGCCGAGAGGATTATGAGGATGGATACGGCACTAAAAACCACGGTTGCAGCATTAACTCGAGAAGGCATTTGCCCGGTTGTAGCTTGCGGAGGTGGAGACTGTGAAAATTGCTGGAATAATTATTTATTGGGAGGTGCCGAGGATGAACCTAAATGATATGGCAAAAGAAGTCCATCAAAATGCCGTAGAACATGGCTGGTGGGAAAAGGACATACACTTTGGGAGCCTAGTAGCTTTAATGCATTCTGAGTTGTCGGAAGCTTTGGAAGAGTTTCGTAATCATAAGCCAAACGTTTATTACAAGTGCGGATACTGCACTGAAGGAGGATGTTATTTTGATGACATTAATAAGCCTCCATGCGGTGAAGAAGCTGAAAAGGCCTATATTAAACCAGAAGGAATTGCCATAGAACTTGCTGACTGCATTATCCGTATCCTGGACTACTGCGGAAAAGAAAACATTGACATCGAGGAGGCCATTAGAATCAAGCACGAGTATAACAAGACTAGGCCGTACCGGCACGGAGGTAAGCAAATATGAAGGTGTACATAGCTGGGAAGATCACTGGGCACCCATCATATAAGGAAGAGTTTGCAGCAGCAGAGGACAAGCTGACAAAAGAAGGTTTTACGGTCCTGAATCCAGCTTTTTTGCCGGAAGGGTTTGAACAGACAGAATATCATCACATAAACAGGGCCATGATCGATGTTTGCGATGCCGTCTATTTCCTTCCGTCTTGGGTGGACAGCAAGGGAGCTCATATGGAAATGGGGTACGCCATTGGAACTGACAAGGTAATCATGCATGCCAAAAAGACCGGATTTTGAAAGGGTGAGTGAGGATTTATGATTAAAAAAATTATAACAGTGTTCTTTGCTAATTTTGTACTGACATGTGCTGCCACAATCATAACATGGGCTATTTTTTACGGGTGGGAGCATGCATCTATACCGGTTTTATTAACTATATTATTTACCTTAGTTTATCTCTTAATTGACATAATAAAAACTCATTTCAAGAAGAAACGACGTTTATACGCTATTAACGAGCTAGGTGTAGCCGAGTATGTGGTAGCAAAATCACCAGAGCAGGCTTTTAAGTTTGTAGACAAACTCTGGGGTGGGCAAGGAATGCAAGATTTTGAGTATTGGAAATCACATCAAAATCCTGAGAATCTAGACAGCGAAACAGATTTTTATGATTTCCTCGATGATTACATACGCGAGATGCAAATGGATGAAGATTTAAACATAGACGGCAATAAAAAGAAAGTCAGCGAATGGTGTATGGAAGCAAAAAAGTGCCCGGAATATCTGGCTTGTGAAGATTATTAAAGGCCGCCTAATGAATTTACTGCGAATCAGATCAATCAAAGTTTTAAAGGGAGCGGATGAAGATGAAAAGAATAAGGGCAGCTCTCCAGATGCTACAGCAGGACATTAAAGGGAATACGCAGCTTAATCAAAAAATCACACTGGGTTACATATTTAGAACAGCAAGTATCTCCTTATATATATCTATTAAATACGGAACACCAGGAAATAAAAAGGCCGGGATGACAGCCTAAATCATCCCGGTAACTCTCTTAAAAAAGTGTAAAGCCATATATATTACTTATATATATGGCCACCTGTCAATCGAAAAAGAACTTTGCCGAATAGGCACTTTTTATCTTGTTAAAGCGATTATCTTCTCAACGAAGCACATAGGAGTTGGAAGTTTATGCCATACATAAGGACAGACATTTTCTCTGGAGATGTTTATGAAGGAATTCAAACTTTCAGTACACGGATCGGGAATAAGGAAAAAAGAAGCAAGAAGTTAGGGAAGTCATCTGAGAAACAGAAGGGTATCAACGAGAGGAACGCAAAGAGAAAGGTAGCGAGACTTATAAATGCAAACTTCAAGAAGGGTGACATCTTTTTGACTCTCACATATGCCGGAGAGGTACCGGATGAGGAAAAGGCAAAGAAGGACCTCGTCAATTTCCTTCGTAGGGTCAAATACTATCGAAAGAAACAGGGGATGCCGGAGGTCAAGTATATAGCCGTAACAGAATCAGAGGACAAGAGAATACACCACCATGTAATAATGACAGCAATGAGCATGGATATCATGTGTGGGCTTTGGGAATCGGGGAAGGCAATCATCAGCCGGCTATCTCCTGATCAGGACTATACAGGGATTGCAAAGTACATCACCAAGGAATCGCACAAAGAGTTTGCTAGACGATGGACTCAAAGTAGAAACCTCGTGAAGCCGACAGTCAAGACAAAGGTGCTCAAGTCCGGCCGTAATTTATTGAAGGCACCGAAGGGTTACAAGATCATTGAGCAACGCATGGACTATACGGATTGGACAGGACAGTACCAGTACATAAG